>SFFL01000018.1 GCA_004557825.1 Bacteroidales bacterium
CTGAAGAGGCTTGGAAATCATAAAAACAGACTCGACCGCCGTAGATCAGCAGTTGAGCCATGCTTTTGTGCTGTCCTCAATTTTTATCGGACAGCAATATTTTAAATTAGCAAAATTTATCTTCTCTTTACATCTTAATTCCCGGAATCTCTACAAAAGCGGCGGAGAAAATAGAAGCGGCGGAGGGAGGAACTGCGGCGGGGAGGCAAGGAACTACGGCGGAGAGGAAAGGAACTGCGGCGGAGAGGGAGGGGAAAACAGCGGCGGCGTGTCATCCGGGAGGGATGGCGCGCCGCCGTTATTTTGTTGCCGGTGTCGGCTTTAGCCAGTATGTTTTGTTGCCGGTGCCGGCTTTAGCCGGTATGGGTTGTTGCCGGTGCCGGCTTTAGCCGGTATTGGTTTGGGAGCTGTTCTTTTATGAGCAGAGGCCGGAGAGGGAGTATGCCCCGGGGGGATTAATGGAGGCCGGGGGGATTAATGGATGAAGGAGAAGAGGCCGGAGGTTTCGGAGACGGCAAAGATGCTGTCGTAGAAGCAGCTGGCGATGCCGAGGGCGATGATGCCGAGAACGGTCACCCAAAGGCCGGTGCGCTCGGTGCAGGTGGAGCGGAAGGTGGCAATCTGCGGTTCTTCAGGCGAGATGTACATTGCTTTCACCACGAGCAGGTAGTAGTAGAGCGACACGATGGTGTTGATCAAGGCGATGAGCACCAGCACGTAGATGGCGATGCTGCCCTGGTGGATAGCCGAGGTGAAGATGAAGAATTTGCTGAAGAAGCCTGCGAAGGGAGGTATACCTGCCAGCGAGAACATTGCCAGGGTCATAGCGAATGAGAGCCAGGGGTTGGTTTTCGACATACCTGTGTAGTCGGTCATTTCCATCTTGCCGGTATTGTTCTCGATAGCTCCGATTACACCGAAGGCGGCGAGGTTGGAGAAGATGTAGACGAGGATGTAATACATCATCGCTGCCAGACCCCAGTCGTTGCAGCCCACAATACCGAGCATTATGTAGCCGGCCTGCGAGATGGAGGAGAAGGCGAGGAATCGCTTGAGGTTCTTCTGGCGGATGGCGAAGAGGTTACCTACGGTGATGGTGGCGATAATCAGCGCGTAGAGCATCCATTCCCATACCTGCGAGTAGAACTGGCCGAAGGCCTGCACCAGAATCACCAGGAAGGCGAAGGCGGCAGCACCCTTCGAGATAACCGAGAGATAGGAGGTGACGGGAGTGGGCGCGCCCTGATATACGTCGGCGGTCCATAGGTGGAAGGGCACGAGCGAAAGCTTGAAGCCGAGGCCAGAGATCACAAAGGCCAGTGCGATGATAAGGAGCGCGTCGGGCTGTGTTCCCAATTGGTTGGCGATGCCCTCGAAATAGAGGGTGCCGCACAAGCCATAGACGAAGCTCAGACCCATCATAAACACAGCCGAGGAGAACACGGCGGTGAGCATATACTTCACAGCTGCCTCGTGGCTCTCGTAGCGGTTCTTCTCGAAGGCTACCATAGCAGCCAGCGGGAGCGATGCCGATTCAAGGCCGATGAGGAAGAGCAGGAAGTGGCGGGCGGAAATCATCAGGTACATACCGAAGAGAGTCACCAGCAGCAGTTCGTAGAACTCGCCGCGGCGCACCTTCTGCATATCGGTGTTGACCCAGGTGGTCGACTGCACCAGCACGATGAGCACACCCACATTGAGGATGTTCTTAATCATTTCGCACACGGGCGATGTGGCATACATTCCGCTGAATGCATCCTGCGGCCCGGGCACCTGGAAGATGAAGCTCCACACGGTGTAGATGGCGAACAGCACGGTAGCGACCGCGGAGGTGGCGCCGAGTGCCTTGCGGGGCATAAACGTATCGTAGAGGAATACCAGCAGGAACACCACCAACAGGGCTATTTCCTGCTTCATAACCAAAAATTGCGAGTAATCCATTATGATAATATTGCTTGAACGGCCGGAGGCTTACAGGCCAATGGCGTGGAAGATTTCAGGACGGAAGGTGAAACGGATAAGGCTCTCGAAGAAGTTGGGGAAGCAGCCGATGGCAGCCACGCTCACGATAAGCGTGATGGCCGAGAGGCGCTCCCACCAGGAAGCATCGGTGAGAGTGGCGTGATGGGGATCCTGCACAGGACCGAAGAGCAACTTGCCCACAACACGGAGGATATAGACTGCGGTGATTACAATCGAGCAGCAGGCTATGATGGTGAATGTGCGGTGGAAAGCGTCGGGGTGAGCGAAGGAGCCTACGAAGATGGTCATCTCGGCCACGAAGCCCGACAGACCGGGCAGACCGAGCGAGGCCATACCGGCAATGACGTAGCTCACGCCGAGGAATGGCATAATCTTCATCAGGCCGCCCATCAGGCGGATGTCACGGGTGTGGGTACGGCCGTAAATCATACCGATCAGTGCGAAGAAGAGAGCCGTCATCAGACCGTGTGAGAGCATCTGCATTATGGCACCGGTAAGGGCGGTGGTGTTGAGCATCAGGATAGCGAAGAGCACCATACCGCAGTGGCTTACCGAAGAGTATGCGTTGATGTATTTGAGGTCGGTCTGCACGCATGCCGAGAAGGCGCCGTAGACTACCGAGATGCCGGTGAGGATAAGGAAGATCCAGGCCAGGTCGTTGGCGGCCTGAGGCATCAGATACATAGCCACGCGGAAGCAGCCGTAGCCGCCGAGCTTCATAAGCACACCGGCGTGGAGCATCGACACGGCTGTGGGGGCGCAGGCATGACCGTCGGGGCTCCATGTATGGAAGGGGAACATAGCTCCCAGCACACCGAAGCCCACGAAGCACATCGGGAAGAGAAAGTATTGCCAGCCGGTGGAGATGCTGCCGTTTTTGGCAATGTCAAGGATGTTCCAGGTGAGTTCGGCGGGATTTGCAGCCGAATGGAAGTAGATGCCGATAAGGCTGAGCATCAGGAAGGCCGAGCCGCCCATCAGCATCAGCGTAAGCTTCATTGCCGAATATTCCTTGCGGCCGGTGCCCCAGACGCCGATGAGGAGGTACATCGGGATCAGCGCCACTTCATAGAACATAAACATTGTGAAGAGGTCTATGCTGATGAAGAAGCCGAACACACCGGTCGACAGCAGGATGAGCCACATAAAGAAGTGGCGCATATCGTCGATTTTCCAGGAGGCGAAGCTGCCGGCGAAAACGATAATCGACGACAGGATGAGCATAGCCACCGACACGCCGTCGACACCGACGGCAAGGTTGATGTGAAGCGGGGCGAACCAGGTCCACGAACCGGTGAAGAGCATTTCTTCAGTATGACCCGATTGGCGCAGCTGGAGGTATTCCACCAGCAACCAGGCCGACAGTGCAAGCAGCAGCGATGAACCTACGACGGCCACCGTGCGCACCTGCCTGTTGCTTTTGCATAGGGCGAATCCGCCCAGCATCAGCAGGGGAATCACCACGAAGTAGATGAGAAGGTTGGAAAACATCTCTGTGTTTCTTCTGTATTTCTTATGATACTATATTTACTTTTAAATCAGGCAGATGGCGGTGATGCCTCCAAGCAGGAGAGCGCCTACCAGATAAATCCATACATAGAACTGTATGCTGCCCGACTGCAGGCCGCGGATAGCGTAGCTTACGCGGTTGGTCACCCAAGCCATACCGTCCATCGAGCCATCGATGATGTGGCGGTCGAACCAGGCGATGGGCTTGCTGACGAGTCCGAAGATAATCTTGTGAGTAATGAACTGATACAGCTCATCCCAGTAGAAGCGGTGGAAGCACCAGGTCCAGAGGCGGGGGAAGAGGTTCTTCATCTTCGCAGGCAGCGGGTTCTCCTTGCGGTACATCACCGTGGCAATCACGATAGCCACGATAGCCACAGCCAGCGACACGGCAGCCACGCTCCAGTTAAGCTCGGAGATGTTGGTGAAGAAGTTGACCGACTCAAACATCGGCTGACCGTTCCAGGTGACGAGGTTGCCCATAGGCACGAATCCGGCCACGCAGGAGATCAGGGCCAGGATTACGAGCGGGAGGGTCATAGTCCAGGGCTGGTCGTGGGGAGCGTGATGGCCTTCGGGCACTTTGTGCTCCTTCCACCAGAAGATGAGGTAATAGAGGCGGAACATATAGAAGGCGGTGAGACCGGCTACTGCCGACATCCAGATGTACCAGAATGTGGAGTGGCCGAAGACAGCCGTAAGAATTTCATCTTTCGAGAAGAAGCCGGCGAAGGGGATGATACCGGCGATTGCCAGACAGCCCACGAGGAATGTGATGTGGGTGATGGGCATATGCTTGCGCAGACCGTGCATAGCGGTGTAGTCGTTCGACCCGATGGCGTGAATCAGAGCACCGGCGCAGAGGAAGAGCAGGGCCTTGAACATAGCGTGGGTGAACAGGTGGAACATCGAGGCCATATAGCCTACGGCGTGATGGAATTCGGGGCGGGCAACGCCGAGCGATACCATCATAAATGCTATCTGCGAAATGGTGGAGAAGGCGAGCACGCGCTTGATATCAACCTGGCAGCAGGCCACCATAGCGGCATAGAATGCCGTGAGGGCGCCGACAACTGTGATGATGTCGAGTGCGGTTTCCTCCATAAGATAGAGCGGGAACAGACGGGCCACCAGGTAGACACCGGCCACAACCATTGTAGCGGCGTGAATCAGGGCCGATACCGGGGTAGGACCTTCCATAGCGTCGGGAAGCCAGATGTGCAGAGGCATCATAGCCGACTTACCCATACCGCCCATAAAGATGAGCACCAGAGCCCAGGTGAGCACCGAGCCGCCCATAAAGACCGGAACGGGGTTCTCGGCAAATGTCTTGAGCACGCTCTGAGCTGTTGCGGAGCTGATCTGGTAAGCATTGGTCATACCCTCAACACCTGTGGAGGTGAAGTTGGCGAAGTCGAATGTGCCGGTATAGTAGCTCAGGATAAGGATACCAATGAGGAAGCCCAGGTCGGCGAAACGGGTGACGATGAACGCTTTCTTGGATGCCGACACTGCCGAGGGCTTTGTGTAATAGAAGCCGATGAGCAGGTAGGAGGAAGCGCCCACAAGCTCCCAGAAGATATACATCTGGAAGATGTTGGTGGCCACAACCAGGCCGAGCATCGAGAAGCTGAACAGCGACAGGAATGCGTAGAAGCGCTGGAAGCCTGTCTCCCACACGCCGTGATGGTCGCGCATATATCCATTGCTGTAGAGATGCACCATAAATGATATGGTGGTGATTACCACGAGCAGCAGAGCCGAGATGGGGTCGAGCAGGAATCCCAGGTGGATGGAGAGCTTGTCGGTAAAGGCGAGCCACTCCCAGTTGAACAGCACGCTCTGAAGGCGGGTGCCTTCGGCGGTGATAAACTCAGGATTGCCCGAGAAGAAGTATGTGAATGCCGTGATATAGGCCAGCGTCATAGTGACGCCCATTCCGAGTGTGCCGAGGATACCGGCCACGGAATGCTTCATCTTATGGCCGCACAGTCCCAGGAAGAGGAACATAAAGAGCGGCAAAGCCAGAATAATAATCGGTATTATATGGGGCATGGCACTTAATATTTCATTTTGGTGACGTCATCCACATCCACCTTCTGCGCGATGCGGAAGATATTGATGATGATGGCGATTGCCAGCGCGGTTTCGGCAGCGGCCAAAGCTATGGCAAACAGGGTGAAGAACATGCCTTCAAGCTCTCCGGGGAAGAGGAAGCGGTTGAAGACCACGAAATTGATGTCTACTGCATTGATCATCAGCTCCAGCGAGATGAGGATGGCAATCATATTCTTGCGGGTAATGAAGCCATACACACCGCAGCAGAACATAATCAGACTGGGAATAAGATACCAGAGAATTGTCAGTTCCATAATTGTCGGGGCTTATTTGTCAGATTTACGGGCAACGACAACGCCGCCGATTATACATGCGAGCAGCAGCACGCTGATAGCCTCGAAGGGGAGCAGATACTGGCCGTGGCCGCTGCCCAGGAGGGTCTCGCCTATAAGATTCATATCAGGATTCTCACCTGTGGCTGTAGCGGTGGCCCACTGGCAGCGGGAGATGAGCGAATAGCCTGCCACGGCGAGCAGGAGCAGCGACCCTACGAGGCCGAGCACCTTTTTCTTCGAGGCAAGAGCGGCACTGTTGTCGCCGGGGTGGCTCGTCAGGAGAATGGAGAAGACGAACAGCACCACTATACCGCCTGCATAAACCGCAATCTGCACTGCGCCGAGAAACTCATAATTGAGCTTGAAGTAGATGGCGGCGGTGGCAAAGAGGGTGAACAGCAGGTAGGTGGCGGCGCGCAGAATCTTGCGCGTCGTGACAGCAAGCACCGAGCAGATGACAATCGTCAGAGCGATTATCACATAAACGATGATACTTCCTACGGATTCCATATATTGAATTACTTTTTTCTGTAATGATTAGCGTCTTAGCAAATGGGCTGCATCAGGCATTACCGGCAGCTTTCTGAGCTTTAAGCTTTGCGGCCTTTTCGAGAGCAGCCTTCACTTTGGCCACCTTTTCGGGGTCGCCGGTAGCTTCAGCGGCAGCGAGCGCTTTCTTGGCTTTCTCGTCGAGCTCGACAGCGGGAGCGGCAGCCTCAGCGGGAGCGGCAGCGGCGGCTTTCTGAGCCTTAAGCTGTGCGGCCTTTTCGAGAGCGGCCTTCACTTTGGCCACCTTTTCGGGATCGCCGGTAGCTTCAGCGGCAGCGATAGCCTTCTTGGCCTTCTCGTCAAGCTCGACAGCGGGAGCGGCAGGTGCGGGAGCGGCAGCAGCCTTCTTGGCTTCGGCGGCCTTCTTGGCAGCCTCAATCTTAGCCTGCTTTTCGGCCTCAAACTTGGCAATCTGCTCGGGAGTGGGCTTCGGCTCCTCCTTTTCAGGCAGATAGTTGAGCTTCTTCACAAGTTTTGCGCGGGTGAACACCGACTGCTCGAAATCGTTGCTGAAAGTCAGCGCACCGGTCGGACAGTTTGTAGCGCAGAGCTGGCAGAACGTGCAGCTGCCCAGGTCGTAGATATACTTGTCGAGTTTCTTTTTCTTGCGACCATCCCAGGTGTCAACCATTTTGGTCTCAAGAGTGATGGTGCCGTTGGGGCATACACGCTCACAGGTGCCGCAGGCGATGCATTTGTGATTGCCTTCAGCGTCGTAAATCAGCTCAAGGCAGGCGCGGAAGCGCTGCGGTATGTTCATATGCTCGCGGCCGTCAGGGTATTCTTCGGTGATTTTAGGCGTGACGAACTCCTTGCCGGTGACCTGAAGGCCCTTGACAAGGCTTGCTACGCCTTTGCCCAATCCTGAAAAATATTCTTTGATACTACCCATATTAAATATATGATAATGTCTGTTTTAGTTTCTTTCTGATAATCGGCTACTTCACCTGGCCACCGAGGATGTCGAGCAGCTCGGTAGTGATGGCCTGCTGGCGAAGTTTGTTAAACTCAAGCTGCAGCTGGTCGTGCAGCTTCTTGGCGTTGTCGTTGGCGCTCTGCATAGCCATCACGCGGGCGGCCTGCTCCGAAGCGCGGTTTTCGGTGAAGATATCCTGCACCACTGCCAGCAGATACATCGGCAACACATGCGCGAAGATAGCCTCGGCCGACGGCTCGAAGATGTAGGGACGGTCGGCACCCTTGCGGTTGCCCAGCCCTTCGATAGCGCCTGTGGTTACCGGCAGGAGCTGCAGCGCTTCGAGGCGCTGGCGGCTTACCGATTTATATGACATATACACCACCTCCACGCGGTCGTATTTACCCGAGAGGAAGCCGTCGCGCAGCGTCCAGGCGAAGGAGCGCACATCGGTGCTTTTCGAGTCGACATCGGTCACCGGCTCGCACTCCACACCGGGCATCTGCAGCTTGCGGGCTGCTTTGGCTATTTTTGAGCCGACCGGGAGAATGGTAATTTTCACATCGGGACCGAGTGTCTGGCGAAGCTCCTGAAGCTTTACGAGCAACTGCTTGAAGATGTTGATGTTATAAGCTCCGCAGAGGCCGTCGTCGGATCCCCATACTGCCACGGCCACGGAACTTACGGTAGCGTGGGGCGTCATCAGCGGCGACTCGAATGTGGCGTCGGAGTTGAGCAGATTAGCAATGATCAGCTCCACCTGGTCGCGGTAAGGGCGGAGCTGACGGAGCAACCCCTCGGCCTTGTGCATCTTGGCGGAGGAAATCATTTTCATAGCGCCGGTGATTTTCTCCGAAGAGGCCACCGAGCCGATTCTGCCTTTGAGTTCTCTTAATGTTGCCATTAACGATATATTGCGGGAATCCTGATTTTACGGGTTTTAATAGCGCTGAGCCACTTCTGCGGCAGCCTCGGTGAGCTTGGCGGCCACATCGTCGGTAAGCTTTCCGGCCTTCAGCTCGTCGAGCACATCGGTCTGATATTTGGCGTGGAGCAGCTGGAGGAATGCCTGCTGAAAGTCGGCGATTTTCTCGATGGGCACATTGGAGAGCAAGCCCTTTGTGCCGCAGAAAATCACGGCCACCTGGTCTTCAACAGCCCAGGGCTTATACTGCGGCTGGATGAGCAGACGTTCGTTCTTGCGGCCGCGGTCGATTACGCGGGCGGTGACGGGGTCGATGTCGCCGCCGAATTTGGTAAACGATTCCAGCTCGCGGAACTGAGCCTGGTCGATTTTCAGTGTACCAGCCACTTTCTTCATCGACTTGATCTGGGCATTACCGCCGACACGCGACACGGAGATACCCACATTAATGGCGGGACGGATACCGCGGTTGAACAAGGCGGTTTCGAGGTAAATCTGACCGTCGGTGATGGAGATTACATTGGTAGGAATGTAAGCCGAAACGTCGCCGGCCTGGGTCTCGATGATGGGGAGCGCGGTAAGCGAGCCGCCGCCCTTCACCATAGGTTTGAGCACAGCGGGAAGGTCGTTCATCGAAGCGGCAACTTCCTGGTTGTCGATAATCTTGGCAGCACGTTCCAACAGACGCGAGTGCAGATAGAAGATATCGCCGGGGTATGCTTCACGACCCGAGGGGCGCTTAAGAATCAGCGAGATTTCGCGGTAAGCCACGGCCTGCTTCGAGAGGTCATCGTAGATGATGAGGGCGTCGCGGCCGGTATCGCGGATAAATTCGCCGATAGCCACACCGGCGAAGGGGGAATAATATCGCATGGCGGCGGAGTCGGATGCTGTGGCCGCTACCACGCAGGTGTAATCGAGGGCGCCGTGCTGGCGGAGGGTCTCCACTGTAGCTGCAACCGACGAACCTTTCTGGCCGATGGCCACATAGATGCAGTAGACAGGCTTGCCGTCCTCGTAGTTCTTTCTCTGGTTGATGATAGTGTCGATGGCGATGGCGGTCTTACCGATCTGACGGTCGCCGATGATAAGCTCGCGCTGGCCGCGGCCGATGGGCACCATCGAGTCGACAGCCTTGATGCCGGTCTGAAGCGGCTGCTTCACCGACTGACGGAAGATTACTCCGGGAGCCTTGCGCTCCAGAGGCATACGGTAAAGCTCGCCCTGGATGGGTCCGCGGCCGTCGATAGGCTCGCCGAGGATGTTGATCACACGGCCGAATAGCCCCTCGCCCACAGGAATAGAGGCGATTTCTCCGGTGCGGCGCACGGTCATATTTTCCGTCACCTTGTTTACATTGTTCAGAAGAATCACACCGACATTGCTCTCCTCAAGGTTGAGAGCCACGCCCTTCACGCCGTTTTCAAACTCTACGAGTTCGTTGGCGCAGACGTTGTCGAGGCCATAGACGTGAGCCACACCGTCGCCAACTTCCAGCACGGTGCCGACCTCCTCAAAGGCCACTGATTTGTTTACGTTTTCAAGCTGCTGCTTTAAAACTTCCGATATCTCGCTTGGATTGATCATTTGGTCAAAAGATATTAGTAAGCTGTGTCGGCTCCCCGGGGCAGGTCAGGCCTGCTTGAGAAGCTTCAGCCGCAATTGTTTTAGTTCGTTCTTTACCGAGGCGTCGAGGCGCTCGTTGTCAATATCGACCGTGAAACCGCCGATCAAATCGGGGTCGGTGGAGTAGGTGTACTCCATCGAAGCATCGCCAAGATGGCTGCTGATGAGCTTCTTGAGGCGCTGCTCCTCCTCATTGTCCAGCGGCATGGCCGAGACAATCTTCACTCTGTAGATGCGGTTCTCCTTGCGGTACAGCTCGCAGTAAGCGCGGGCGATGGCGCCGGCCAGCGGGAGGCGGCGGTTTTCGCACAGCAGCTTCAGGAAGTCGGCCAGCACCTGCTTTACGGGAGCAGGAGTGTCGGCATCGGCTGCGGCAGCCGTGGTGAGGAGTGCCGTTTTGTCGCTGTCGGCCACAAACGGGTTGGCGACAGTGGTGTCGAGAGTGGGATTGTCGACAAAACTTTTGCCGAGGTTGCCCATAAGGCGGTAAAGACCCTTGTCGGCTCCCTTTTCAAGCGCGAACTTGTAGAGAGCTTTGGCATAGCGGGCGGGAATCAAACCTTCATTCATTGCGACTGTGTATTACAATGTGGGTGACCTCAGTTTTTGTTATTGCTTTCGATTTCGTCAAGATAAGTGTTGACAAGCTTTTTCTGTGCAGCCTGGTTGGAGAGGTCCTGACGGGTAACCTGGCCGGCGATGTGGAGAGCCACACGGCTCACCTCGTCGCGCAGGTTCTGCTCTGCTTCGCGGCGGCTCTGTTCGATCGAGAGCTTGGCGGCATCTTTTTCCTTCTGGGCTTCCTTCTTGGCTTCATCGCGGGCCTGCTCGATGATCTGCGACTTCATGCGGTTTGCTTCCGCGATGATGTCGGCTTCCTTGTGGCGGGCCTCCTGAATCTGCTTTTCGGCTGTAAGCTGTGCGTTGTCGAGCTGTTCCTTGGCATTCTGAGCGTACTCAACACCCTTATCTATAAGGTCGGCGCGCCCGTCGATGGTCTTCATAATCACAGGCCAGGCGAACTTCCACAGGATGAAGAACAGTATGGCGAATGCCACGAACATCCAGATGGTAAGACCGGTATCAACTTTGAAAAGTTCCATAGTTAAAGTAACCTCAGTGTTAAGGGTTGTGTTGACTTAATGTTGCGCCTGCTCCGCCACTGCTGTGTGGCCGGAGACGGGCCAACCGGCATTCCGCATCCGCCCGGAGCGGGCGGAGCGAATGTGCCTGTATATTATACGAAGAGGGCGAGGATACAAACGATGACAGCAAACAGAGCCACACCTTCGATAAGGGCGGCGATTACAATCATGTTGGAGCGGATATCGCCGGCAGCCTCGGGCTGACGTGCGATGGCTTCCATAGCGGAACCACCGATTTTACCGATACCGATACCTGCAGCGATTGCTGCAATACCTGCGCCAATCGAAGCACCGAGACCGAGAAGGGCCTCTACAGCTGCTAAAATCATTGCTAACATAGCGAAGAGTTGGGGATTAAGAGTTTATAATTATTGATTTTCTTTCTTGTTGGAGGTTGTCTTGAGACTGATGGTGGTGCGGCCCGAGCTGGAGCTGATGCCTGCCGAGAGGTTGCCGGCCTTGGCCGTGTGCTTGGCAGTGTGGTCGGCTTCAACGTCGGAGGCGTTGTAGTCGCTCAGATCGCGGGAAACGGTGGAAGCGGCAGCGGCACCGCTGATGTGGCGGGCGCCATCTTCCTTATGGTCGTGCTCCTCATGCTTGGCCTGGGCCAGCCCGATAAAGATGGTCGACAGCATCGTGAACACATAGGCCTGGATGAAGCTGACCAGAACATCTATCAGCAGCATAAACACCGAGAAGGCTATCGAAATCACGGCTGTGCCGGAGGCTACGGCCACGCCCATACTTGCGAAGATGAAGATGAGCAGCGTGAGAATCAGCACTATCATATGGCCACCCATCATATTGGCGAACAGACGCACGGTAAGCGCCGCAGGCTTGGTGAAGAGGCCGAATATCTCGATTACCTGCATAATGGGCAGCGGACACTTGAGCCAGATGGGTACATCGGGCCAAAAGATTTCCTTCCAGTATACCTTGGTGCCGAATATATTGGTAATCAGGAATGTAAATATTGCTAATACGAGGGTGACAGCGATGTTGCCGGTGACGTTGGCGCCGCCGGGGAACACTACTATCAGGCCCAGCAGGTTCATAAAGAAGATGAAGAAGAACACCGTGAGGAGGTAGGGGGCAAACTTGGCCGATTTCTCCTTGAGGGTGGGCTGTATCACACCTTTATATATGAATTCCACAAGAGCTTCAATGGCTCCGGTGACACGGCGGGGAGCCTTGAAGGGATTGTGGCGGTGCCAGCGGGCCAGCTTCATCACAAGAATGATCACGATAAGGCACGCAATGAAGATGGCGCACACATTCTTGGTGATGGAGATGTCGAAAGGCTTATATTCCTGGCCGTCGACCAGCTCCACTACCTTTCCTTTGTTTTCGCCCGACGAGGGGATATAGAAGGTGGCGTTGCCGTCGGTGTATTTCTCGCCATGTTCCACACGCGATGACAGGAAGATGTGGAGGCCATCCTTGCCGAAAACGATAATCGGCAGGGGTATTCTCTTATGATGGTTGAATGGCACCTCCCAGCCGTAAGCATCGCCGAGATGCTCGAAGATGGTCGACTTAATGTCGAGCGGCTCCTCCTCGGAATCGCTCTTCACGGCGCCCTGACCATCGGCCAAAGCGGCGGAGACAGCCATCTGCTCGGCCAAGTAGGCCGAGTCGGCAGCAACAGCAGCAGAGTCGACACCGGCCACTCCGGCAGCATCGGTTGCAGCAGCAGCGTCTACCTTCTCCGAAGCAGCGGAAGCTGAACCCGGGGCGGCAGCCACTTCCGAAGCACGGCATCCTGCGACGGCCATCACAGCCAGAACCATTGTTATGAATAACTTCCTCATCGTGAAGTGTTGTTTACTTTCAATAAATGCAGACGGATACGACATCGTTGTTCACGTCGACGATTCCGCCCTCTACCATCACCTCGTGCACTTCATTGTTCTCGACATACTTGATGTTGCACTTGGTGAGTGTCGACATCAGAGCGGCGTGATGCGGGAGCACCGTAAACTGCCCCATTTCGCCGGGGAGTGTCACCGACGAGGCTTCTCCTTCAAAGAGGACCTTTTCAGCCGAAATTATTTTGAGTATCATAGGTGAAGGCGGGGATTATAGTGTTACTGAACCTCGGCAAGGAGTTTCTTGCCTTTCTCGATGGCTTCGTCGATAGTGCCGACATTGAGGAAGGCCTGCTCAGGATACTGATCCATCTCGCCGGAGAGAATCATCTTGAAGCCGCGGATAGTCTCGCTCAGGGGCACCATCACACCGGGAAGACCGGTGAACTGCTCGGCCACGTGGAAGGGCTGCGAGAGGAAGCGCTGTGCGCGGCGGGCGCGCGATACCACCAGCTTGTCCTCGTCGGAAAGCTCGTCGACACCGAGAATGGCGATAATATCCTGAAGTTCGTTGTATTTCTGAAGGAGCTGCTTCACAGCCTGAGCCACATTGTAGTGCTCCTCGCCGATGATATTGGGGTCGAGGATACGCGATGTCGACTCCAGCGGGTCGACGGCGGGATAGATACCGAGCTCGGCGATTTTACGCGAGAGCACGGTAGTGGCGTCGAGGAAGCTGAAGGTGGTGGCGGGAGCCGGGTCGGTAAGGTCGTCGGCAGGCACATAGATGGCCTGTACGGAGGTAATCGAACCGTTCTTGGTAGAGGTGATTCGCTCCTGCAGGGCGCCCATTTCCGAAGCCAGGGTAGGCTGATAGCCCACAGCAGAAGGCATTCTACCCAGAAGCGCCGAAACCTCGGAACCTGCCTGGGTGAAACGGAAGATATTGTCGATGAAGAGCAGAATATCCTTACCGCCGCCCTCGCTGTCGCGGAACTGCTCCGCAACGGTCAGGCCGGTCAGAGCCACACGCAGACGTGCGCCCGGGGGTTCGTTCATCTGGCCGAACACAAGTGCGGCCTGCGACTTCTGCACTTCGTCCATATCCACGTCGGCCAGATTCCAGCCGCCCTTCTCCATACCTTCTTCAAATTTCTTACCGTAGCGGATTACGCCCGACTCGATCATTTCGTGGAGGAGGTCGTTACCCTCGCGGGTACGTTCACCTACACCGGTGAACACCGAGAAGCCGTTGTGGCCTTTGGCGATATTGTTGATGAGCTCCATAATGAGCACCGTCTTGCCCACGCCGGCACCACCGAACAGACCGATTTTGCCACCCTTGCTGTAAGGCTCGAGAAGGTCAATCACCTTGATACCTGTGTAAAGGATTTCGGTACCGATCGTGAGGTCCTCGAATTCCGGAGCAGGCTGGTGAATGGGGCGTAGATTGTCGCGGTTGAGTTCAGGCAAGTGGTCGATGGCGTCGCCTATCACATTGAGAAGACGCCCTTTCACCTGGTCGCCGGTAGGAACGGCGATGGGGCGGCCGAGGGAGTCAACCCGCAGGCCACGCTGAAGGCCGTCGGTGCTTTCCATAGCCACACAGCGCACTGTGTCTTCGCCGATATGCTGCTCCACTTCGAGAATCAGCTCCGAATTGTCGGGGCGCTTAACCTTCAGTGCAGTAAAAATCGGCGGCAGGATGTTCTGGTCGCCCTCGAAGATGACATCGACCACAGGGCCGATTACCTGGGCTATTTTGCCGTAATTGTCGCTCATCTTATTGTGAGATATATTGTTGACAGATGTATTATTTGCCGAAGTAGAGGCCTTCAACCACGATGAACACCATCAGGACGAGGTTGACGAGGTTGATGGGCAGGAGATATTTCCACTCCAGGGAGAGGAGCTGGTCGATACGCAGACGGGGATATGTCCACTTGAACCAGATGATTATAAACGAGATTACGAAGGTTTTGCCAAGGAACCATACCACCGAGGGGATATAGCCCATAATCTCGTTGAAGCCATCCCAACCGGCTACGCGGAAGGGCATCCAGCCGCCGAGGAACATCAGCGTGGCCACGCCCGACACCACAAAGAGGTTGAGGTATTCGGCCAGATAGAAGAAGCCGAAGTGGATACCGGAGTATTCGGTGTGATAGCCGGCAGTAAGCTCGCTCTCAGCCTCGGGAAGGTCGAAGGGACCGCGGTTTGTTTCGGCGGTGCCTGCGATGAGATAGATCACGAAAGCAATCAGAGCAGGGATATGAGCCGAGAAGATAAACCAGTGGTCGGCCTGAGCCTCAACGATTTTGCCCACGTCGAGAGTGCCTGCGAACACTACCATTGTAAGAATCGACAGACCCACGGAAAGCTCGTAGCTGATCATCTGCGCACCGGAACGGAGGGCGCCGATAAGGGTAAACTTATTGTTGGAGGACCAACCTGCCAGCAATATGCCCAGCACGCCTATCGAGGAGCAAGCTATCAGGAAGAATACGCCGATATTGAAATCGATGAATTGCAGGCCGTTGCCCCAGGGGAGCACCGCGAAGCAGAGCATCGAGGCGACGATTACCAGATAGGGAGCCAGCGCGAAGAGGAATTTATCGATATGGTTCAGCGAGATAAGCTCCTTGATAAGGATTTTGAACATATCGGCCACACTCTGCAGCAAGCCCCAGGGACCTACGCGGTTCGGGCCGAGACGGCACTGGAAGTATGCGCATATTTTACGCTCGTAGAGGATGTAGAAGAGCGCCAGCACAGAGTAGACCAGCAGGAGACCTACGCCCACGAGGAGGCACTCAAGAGTGGTGGCGAGCCAGGAGGGCATATAGGAATTCAACATAGTGTCGAACCATGTCGACAGGCTGCTGAAGTTATCTATTGTGTAATTACTCATGACAAGTAATGTTGATGATTGGCTTTAGAGAAACATTGATTAGCGGTCCATATCGGGCACGATGTAGTCCATCGAGCCGCCGATAGTGATAAGGTCGGCGATTTTCTGGCCGGAGGTGATGTGGTCGACCACAGCGGCTGCGGGGAGCGAAGGTGTGGCCAGCTTCAGGCGGAAAGGCTTGGTGGTGCCGTTGCTTTCGATATAAACGCCGAACACGCCGCGGCATCCTTCCACCACCTGGAACCAGTGACCCTGGGGAAGCTTGAGCACCTTGGGAACCTTGGCGCAATAGTCGCCTTCGGGGAGCATCGTAAGGAGCTGCTCCAGGATGTGCTTCGACTGCAGAAGCTCGTCGACGCGGTTGCGGAAACGGGCCATCGAGTCGCCTTCGGTACGGATAACCTGCTCGAAGTCAAGCTCGTTGTAGACGGCATAGGGGTGAGTCTTGCGCACGTCGCAAGCCCATCCGCTGGCACGGCCCGAAGGACCGGTGATGCCGTAGGAGATGGCGTCGTCGTGCGAGAGCACGCCCACGTTGCACAGACGGTTCTGCGCAATCACGTTGCCGGTGAAAAGCTTGTTGTATTCCTTATAGTTGCGGTCGATAGTGTCGAGCAGCGCCTGCACATCCTGCACGAAATCAGGGGCGAGGTCCTGCATCACACCGCCAATGCAAGCATAGTTGAATGTCATGCGGGCGCCGCAGGTCTTATCCATAATATCGAGAATCTGCTCACGCACACGCAGAGCGTAGAACAGCATCGTGGTGGCGCCGAGGTCCATACAGAATGTACCGATAAAGAGACAGTGCGATGCTATACGCGACAGCTCGTCCATCATCACCCTTATCACCTGAGCGCGGCGGGGCACTTCGATGCCGGCGGCTTTTTCGATGGCCAGGCAGAGGCCGTGGTGATAGTTGTGAGCCGAGAAGTAGTCCAGACGGTCCATAAAGTGGAGTGTCTGAGGATAGGTGAGATCCTCGCAAAGCTTCTCCACACCGCGGTGGATATAGCCCATATAGACGTCGATTTTCTTGATAGTCTCGCCGTCGAGAGCTGTGCGGAAGCGGAGCACACCGTGGGTCGACGGGTGCTGCGGGCCTATGTTCACCACGAAGTCATCCTCAGCGAAGATGCGCGGACGCGAGTGCTTGATAGTGCCGTCGGGGCGCTCCTCCCACACGTCGGTGTGGTCGGTCTGGCGCTCGTTTTCCACCGAAACCGGATTGATTTCGGGGGTAGCGTCGTAGTCCTTGCGCAGGGGGTAACCCACCCAGTCGATATTGAGGAACAGACGGCGCATATCGGGGTTATTGACAAAGATAATCCCGTAGAAATCATACACTTCACGCTCGTAGATACCGGCAATATGATAAAGGTCGGCGATGGAGTGGAGCATAGGATTGTCGCGGTCGGTGGTCTCTGTGCGAATGGAGATGTACTGCCCGGTGGTAGTGGAGTTGAGATAATAGACGCATCCCATTGAGCTTACCCAGTCCATACCTACGATGGTGACCAGGAAGTCGAACTTCTGTTCGTCGCGGAGCCACTTCACCAGGTCGTGAAGCTTTGCGTCGGGGATATTTACCGGTAAAATCTCGCCCTCTCCGAAGGTTGCTTCGGGGAATTTGGCTGAGATTGTTTCCTGCAAGTTGGCCATATTATATTATGGTGTGTTGGTTTATCGTTGGGGTTAAGCGACCGATGTAGCCCGGAGGAATCCGGCACGCGGGAATCGCGCGCAGCGGCAAAGGTCAGTCGATATTGGCTTCAGCGTTTTCGCAGATGGGGTGAGCGGCGAGGAATTCCTTGCGGCTCTCCTTGCGGTTGACACCGCCGAAGAAGCGCTCCACCTTCACTTTGCGCGACAGCTGCATAATGGCATAGATCATAGCCTCAGGGCGCGGAGGGCAGCCGGGGCAGTATACATCCACGGGCACGATGTCGTCGATACCTTTAGCCACGTGGTAGCTCTTGCGGAAGGGGCCGCCGGAGATGGCGCACGAACCGCAAGCGATTACATATTTAGGCTCGGCCAGCTGGTCGTAAAGGCGGCGGAACACCGGCACCATACGGTGCACAATTGTGCCGGCCACCATCATAAAGTCGGCCTGGCGGGGCGACGAACGGGCAACTTCCCATCCGAAGCGGGCCATATCGAAGCGGGCAGCGCCAAGCGACACAAACTCAATGCCGCAGCAGCTTGTGGCAAAGGTCAGAGGCCACAGCGAGTTGGAGCGGCCCCAGTTGATAAGCTTGTCGAAAGTGCCCACGAGCACGTTTGTGCCCGACTCGCGGAGCTTCTCCACGAGGTTTTCAATGTATTCATTATCCTTCCAGGCATCGTAAGGCAGACCCTGGGCGGTAACTTGTTTCATTTCCATTCCAAAGCTCCTTTCCGCCAGGCGTAAACGAGGCCCAGCACAAGTATGGCAAAAAAGACGGCGACGCAGAGAACGCCTTCAGAACCAAGGGCGCGGAATTTTACCGCCCAGGGAAAGAGGAAGACCGTTTCCACGTCGAACATAAGAAAGAGGATGGCGAACAGGTAGTAACCTACATGTAGTCGGGCCATTGATTCACCTCGTGTGGGAATACCACATTCATAAGCTTCACCCTTCTGCGGGTTGTAGGAGCGAGGGGAAATAAGGCGGGCGATGAGCATTGCCAAAAATACGAGGCCGGCACCGGTAAGGAGCGCCACCACGGCAAATATCACGGCATCGACGCCAAAGATTCCTAAAGATATCATGAGCTATTGCTGTTGTGATTCCTGGTTTATTTTCGGTTATAAGATTTCGCAGGCCCTAACACATTATGCATCAGAGCAATACAAAAATACCGTGAAATCTGCGGCCCGGAGCCACGATTTCACGGGGACAAAGATAGCAAAATTTTGCCAACTAATGGTTAAAATAGTGCCGCAAAATGCAAATTCTCCTCAAAAAATCTCTTTTGAGGAGTAAACGGCGCACCGGAAATTCCTCGCAAGCAGGGATTATGAGAGTGTGAGTGAATAATTCGGATAAGACGTATAATTCGTATAAGACGTATAATTCGTATAAGACGTATAAATTTTATAATTCTTATAAATCTTAGTATGGCGGGGAAGGCGGAGGGAGCAGCTACTTTTTGTAGAGGAGGATGCGGTGGCCGTCGAGGATGGTATCGGTGAGGGGGCATTGGGCGGGAAGCGCCGGAGCCGGGCAGGTGCCACGGTCGCCGAGACACACGGGTGATATTTCTACACGCAGCTCGTCCCACAGGCGTTGCTCAAGAAGCGACGCGAGATAGCGCGGGCCGGCCTCGACAAGCACCGATGTTATGCCGTAGCTATTATAAAGTGTAGCGAAAGTATCACCGATTGTGCTCGGATGGAGAATTATGGCGGGAGCGCCGCTCCCTTCGTCGAAGATAGCCGAACAGGGATCGGCCTTGGTGTTGCGCTCCACCACAAAGCGCCGGAGCGGGATTCCGGGCCAACCGTGGAGAGCGAGCAACGGGTTGTCGGCATTGACGGTGGCAGCCGTGGTGAGGATAGCCTCGTTCTCGGCACGAAGTTTCATCACAGCCAACCGCGTCAGCGGCGTGGAGAAAGCATAGGGCTTCCCCTGGCCATCGCGCGCCGCATCCCGGGTCCCGGCGTGCTTCGCACTATGCTCGCCATCGCGCCGGGCATCCATAAAACCGTCGGCCGACTGTGCCCATTTCAGCGTGATATAGGGGCGGCGAAGTCGCTGAGAGGTAAAGAAAACCTTATTGAGCTTCTCCGACTCATCGGCAAGCACGCCCACAATAACCTCAGCTCCGGCATCGCGGAGCATAGCTATTCCCCGGCCGTCGACCTTCGGATTAGGGTCGCGGGCGCCGACCACTACGCGCGGTATCTGCTTGTCGATAAGCAGTTTGGCGCAGGGAGGCGTTTTGCCATAGTGAGAGCAAGGCTCCAAAGTGACATAAATCGTTGACTCGCGCAGCAGCGGCAGGTCGGCATCGGCCACAGAATTCACGGCATTTACTTCGGCGTGAGCCTGGCCGCAGCGGCGGTGCCACCCCTCCCCTATCACGCGGCCATCGGGAGCCACAATCACTGCACCCACCATAGGATTTGGTGCAGTGTAACCCCGGCCAAGCGCAGCAAGTTGGAGCGCACGCCGCATATATTTTTCATCTACATTGAATTCAGCCATAATTCCGAGAAAGATTAAGTGCGAAATTGGGGTTAAATCCGAAAGGGATTAAGTATTTCCGCCTACAACACCGGTGCATTAAGGGTTATTGCCTCACCTTCATTGCCGTAGCGGTCGTATGGCGCCACGGCATACCAGAATCCGGAGGCATACTGCACCGGGATGTCGAAGCGGTTGGTGTAAGTGACACCCATTATATACCGGCTGTCGAAATTCGCGCCATCGTCGGCCAGCGCCTCAATCGGTCCGACGCCGATAGGAATAGCGTAGACCACATAGCGTCCTTTGCGGCGGTCGAACCAGCTCAGCGTGTTGTCGTTGCGCACCAGTCCGCGCAGCATATCAGTGGCGGGAGCGCCTTTCCAACTCATCGGCGGCATAAGCGCAGGGAATTTGTATTCATTTGCGGCCAACTCGCGCCCGAGACCGCGGGCCTTTCTGCCGGTGAGATGTGCCGCCGAATAGAAAATCTGACCGGAAGGGATATGCGCAGCCACGGAGGCATCGCGCTCGGCGCGCACCTCGGCGCGCTGCTCCCTCCAGGCGGCATCGCCGGCGGCCATATTCGGCACATTCTGACTCACATACAGGTGTCTCCCGAAATGCGCCGCCACTCCGGCCCACCATTGCGCCAGAGGACCATAGGGATTGGTGGAGTGATCCATCGGCCAGTATACCTGCGGCGACACATAGTCGAGGCTTCCCTCGGCCAGCCAGCGCAGAGGGTCGCAGTATATATCATTGTACATCCAGTCGTTGCCCACCGACGGCGGCTGCAGACCGTGCTCGGCCGTGGCACGGCCATTGCCGCCGGCCACGCCTGCCGGAGCCACACCGAAGCGCACCCAGGGCTTCTCCTGCTGTATCATTTCATACACCTCGGCAATAGCGCGGTTGACATTGGCGCGACGCTCGTCGCCCACCTCAGTGGGATCGGCATCGGCCGGTACGGGGAATTTCTCAGGATAAAAATAGTCGTCGAAGATGAGTCCGTCCACATCATACTTGCCCACTATTTCGCGGCAAACATCCACGATATGGCGGCGGGCATCGGCATTGCCCGGGTCAAGGATAGCCACGCCGGTGTATTCCGTAGTGGTGACCTTGCGGCTCACCTTGCGGCCGCGCTTGTTTTTGCGGGTAACGGTCTTGGTAACCTTCACCGGCTTGTTGTGAGTGAGAATCCACCCCTTTTCTATAGCCTTGAGGTCAGCGGGCGCCGAGGGGAGCGTGGCCGACTTGGAAAAGCGGAACGGATTCACCCACGCATGCAGCTCTATACCGCGCTTATGCGCCTCAGCCACGGCAAACTCCAGCGGATCCCACCCTTTCGCGGGCGCCACTCCGCGCTCGCCGGTGAGGAAAGCGCTCCACGGTTCGTACGACGATTTATACAGCGCATCGGCCATCGGACGCACCTGCAGCATCACGGCGTTGAAGCCCGACTCCTTCGCCAGGTCGAGAAGCTGAATCAGCTCCTTTTTCTGCGTTTCGGCCACTGCCTGCGTGGAGCCGGTGACCGAAGGCCAGTCGATGCCGTAAATCGTGGCGACCCAGAGGCCGCGCATCTCGTGCTTAGGAGATGCCGAGGCCACCCCCGCCATAAAGGCGAGAGCGGCCAGCGACGCAACTATCTTTTTGCCGAAGCTTTGGATGAAGTTCATTTATCGTATGGTAAGGATTGTGCCGGCTGAATGGGCAGCCACAATAGGATTGTATGCCGACTGGGTGCGGGCCACGCCGGAGGCAAATGTGCCTGCTCCGGAGGCAAACAGCTCATAAGCGAGCCGGTAAGTGCCGCGCGGCAGGAAGTCGATGAAGATATTGGTCTGCGAATCGCGGTTCTCGCGATAGAAGCAAAGCCCTTCCGACCAAATGGGAGCAGGCAGCTGCTCGGCAGGTTCCAGTCCGGATGCGCGAAGGTCTTCGATAACCACATAGGAGAGGTCGTCCTCAACCTTCAGCACGAGTTCCACACGCACACGGTCGCCCACCTTGAAGGAGTCGGAGGCTACCCACTGCGTGCCGTCGAAAACGCTCAGCGATTTCTCCACGGAGATTTCCTCGCAGCCCACGGCCTTGATGGAGTCCATCGGGAGCCGACGCATCGTGAGCACACCGCCCACCGAAGGATAGTCGGCCTGACGGTCGATGACCAACTTCTCAGGCTTGGCAAGCAGCGAAGTGATCTGCTCGGTGAAAGCGCCGGTGGCATACTCCGGCGAGGTGGGCTGCAGCAGAGTGTCGCCTACACGGATGGCGGTGGCGCGGGTATTCACCTTCAGCGGCGCGCCGGAGGTAAGAATCGAAGTAATTACCTGCGATGTAATCACGCCGTTGCCCCAGTCGTTGTTGGTCTTGTTGAGGATGAGGAACTGGCGGATTTTGTCGATGTCGGCGCAGCGCGGCTCCACGTTGTGGAAAGCATCGAGGATAATGGCAGTGCAGCCGATACGGTCGTAGGGGCCGAAGGTGCTCCGGTCGAGCTGCTGCCACCACATACCCTTCTCGGGAGTAGAGGTAGCCATCTCGCGGAGCGACGCGAGCAGACGGCGGGCAGTGGCGTTGTAGCCGTGATTGTTGAGCACGGTGGCGTAGGCGGCGCGGTATACTACCGGCACCTTCTTCCACTGCGCCAGGCAGCGCTGCACCTGAGCCTCAACCACGCGCGATGCCGCTGTAGAATATTTCACTTCCGGGAAGGCGTCGCGCAGAAGCACATAGAGGAGGAAATCGGAATCGGGATATTTCTTGAAGCGCTTCACAGCCTCACGGTCGAGGTACTCGCACGACTCCTTAATCCACTGCGAGAGGCGCTTGTCGGCCGGGAGCCATCCCATCCTGCGGAGGTCGCCAAGCTGCTCCAGCACAGCTTCGGTGCAGAATTCCGATACATCGGGATATTTGTCGGTCCAGCTCCAGCCGCCGCTGACACGTGTTTTGGCCAGGAGAGCCATAGCCTCCTGCTTTGCGCGCTCGCACTGCCGCTTGTCGAAGAGCAAAGCCAGACGCTGCATCCGCTGGGTATCGCTGAGCGCCTCGCTCACCCAGGGGGTGGAGGCCAGGAGCATCGATTTCAGTTCTTTGTTTTTCTCGAAATTCGACACGAGAGCCGAATCTGTGGGGTTGTCGAGCCAACGGCGCAGCACGCGGCTCAGCTCGGCGTTGTCGCGGATAAGCCCCTCAGCCACACAGGCCGAGAAGAGCGCCGCAGCTCCTTCAAGCGAAGAGTTAATCTTGTTTTCGCGCAGACCGGGGAGCGCCGACACCACTTCCCAGGCGGGATTCTCGGTAAAGTTGAGATATGCGCGGTCATCCTTGCCAATGGCAGGAAGTTCCATCTCAAAGCCGGATGCATTGGGAGCGATGTAGAACATCTTCGACTCGGTGACATCCTGCTCGGAGGGGAGCACCGGCATCAGCGACTGCTCGCCGTCGGCGAAATCGCCGGCAGTAGCCATTACGCGGTAAATCAGGCCGGGGACACCGGCGGGAGCCTCAACCTCCAGGCGCACAACCTGCGCGGTGCGGGCATCCATTTCAAATATGGTGTCGGTGGTGGCAACCACGGAATTGTCGACCGATGAAAGCACTTGCGCCTTCACAGCCACGCGCTGCAGCGAGTCGGTATTGTTCATCACCGAAGCTGCCAGCAGGGCACGGTCGGCCACACGGAGGAAGCGGGGAGCGTTCAACGAAACCATCACAGGCTTAGAGGCCACGATATTGGCCGAAGCGTTGGCCACGAGCGTATTGCTGTTATATGCCAGCGCACGCAGAATCCAGGTGGTATTGGCATCGGGCACCTCATAGCTGATTTCCAGTGAGCCATCCTCTGCGGTGGTGAGCATCGGACGGAAGAATGCCAGCGGGATTTCCGACGGGCGATAGCTCTCTTTCTTCTCTTCGACGGGAGCACCGGCGTCGGAATCGCTGCTTGCTTCATCTTCGGCGCCACTGCCTACCTCTGTAGCTTCAGCTTTCATTTCGGCAGCTTCGGGAGCCACAGCATCCATCAGCATCACCGATTCCTCGAGAACTGCCCCGGTTGCGGCCATTTTATGTGAGCCGCGTATAAACATATTCCGGCTCAGGAACTTATTGTTTTTGCCAAACTGATAGCCGTAGAATTCAAACTCAGGAGCTGTAACTACCGCCTCATCAAGACGTTTGTATCCGCCGTTGACATACTCACGGCCATCGGGGAAGAGCCAACCGTCGGTATCGGTCATCCAGCCTGCCGGACGGAAGGGGGAGATAGAGAGTGGATTTGCAGCCAACGCATCGATGGCGGCATTGGTCATATCGAGCACCAGAGCGCTCTGAGCCGGGGTATCGCCCTTCGGACTTACCCGCAGCGTCACCTTCTCGGTGCTTCCGGGTGTAACTTTATCGCGGAAGGTGGTGATTTTCAAATCAATGGCTTTATCCGATATGGAGGCCAGCACGGTGGCCGACGCGCTGTAATGCTCCGAACCGTAAACGGTATTTAGCATCACATCGGCCGAGAGAGCGCCCTGAGGAAGCAGAATCTTCACTGTATGCACACCCTTGCGCGGACGTATCCAACGCTGCTCCACAACCTTGCCGGGATAAACCGACACGGTCATCCGCATCCAGGTATCAGCCAGAGCCGAACCGACTGGCAGCTCTGCCACTCCTTCAGCGTTGGCAGTAACCGAAGTCTGCGGCACCCACAGAGGCTTGTCGACCGGGCAGACGGAGGAATTGGGCTTATAAAGATAGAAGATATTACTTGTTGCGGAATCGGCCAGCGAGGCATCGGCAGTCAGCACCTTCAGGCGGTAAGCGCCGGGGGCCTGTTTGCCGAGCAGCGCAGCAATCGAGCCGGGCTGTAGCTCGCCGGAAGCCACCTCTTTTGCGTCGTCCTTAGCCGGAGCGTTGCCGCCACGGGCAAGAGCGCTGCACTTTTCGGCAGCTTTCACCTTATATAATATATAGCGCAGAGGAGCCGACTGAGCATCGCCGTTGACATCCACCAGGTCAACCAAAGCGCTGAACGGCTGGTCGAGGTTGATGTTCTGCGGCACGGTCAGCGAAATCTCCAGAGGTTTGCCCAACGAGAAACGTGCGGTAGTAGTCTGCGTCTCGCCGTCGGGAGAAGTCACCTCGATATCGGCCAGGAACAGGCCGTCGGGTGCCGGGCTGGCGGCAATCGCGGAAGCAGGAATCTCAATGGTGAAATTGCCGTCGGTCGATGTGGTGGTCTCCGTGCGGAAGAACTCGGCAGAGGTCTGTGCCCACCACCAGAATCCGCTGCGCACTTTCAGCGACACCTTCACGCGGGCGTCGGCCACGGGGAATCCTGAATACATCACGGCGCGGCCCGTAATCACTGCGGGGTCGTTGACAGTAGCGGGGCGGTTAACTTTCGCCTCATCCAGCTCAAAAGTGGGGAGCTTGTAGTCGCTCACGGTGAAATTGGCCGAACCTATGTGGCGGGCATCCTTCGACATCGTGGCGGCCTCAAGGGTGAATGTGCCGGTAAGCCCTTCTACCGGGAGGTTGAAGCTGCCGCGAGCACGCCCCCAGGAGTCGGTGACCACCACAACGGTGTCGACCGGCTGGTAATTGGCGTCGAAAAGTGTCACTGAGCACCGCTTGCCCGGAGCCACGGTGCGGCTGTCGGGATGGTTTGTGAATGTAAAGAGGGCAAATTCCACCTCATCGCCCGGACGATACAGCTTCAGCGCCGTAAAGAGCGATGCGGTGATGGTGCTGTCGGCCTCCATCATCGAGAAGCTCGGCGAGGCATAAAAGGGGAATGAATAGCGGTCAACACCTTTTATGGCCGAGAGGCGGCCGCTTTCTTTAAGCCGGAGAGCCGACACGCCGTCGGCATCGGTGGGCTTGCCCACAGGCTGGAAGCCGGAGCGGCGCGACCAGGGCGCGAAATAAATGGAGGCACCCTTAACCGGTGCGCCGGTAGTAGGATTCACTACAATTGCCTGGTCGGTATCGCCGATCTTCACGCGGCCGGTGGATAGCGAGGTGCAACTGATTACAGTGCAATAACCTCTGTCAGTTTCGGCTCCCTCGGCTTCAAGCAGGCAGGCATAATACCCGTAAGCAGGGAGCCGGAAAGTAATGGTATCGCTGGCTCCGAAAGGCACATTTTTATCGAAACGGATAGTTTTCTCCACCACGCTTTTGGCATAGGCCGGGATGCGGACACCCGACATATTGTCATTGGCGCTGACTACGCGGCTCACATCGAAGACCTTAAGTGTCACCGACTTGCTGTTGGTGGAAGCAATTCTCGCGGTCACTTCCTCGCCGGGCATAGCCGTGCGGGGGAATGATGCACTTACATTTACACGGCTGAAATCGGCAATGATATTGTCGATACGGTTTTTATCGTAAAATGCAGGGAATCTCTCGCGGCATTTCAGGAGCATATCGTAGGCCGGGGCGGCATAATCCACCGGAATACCAGTGGCGTACTCTGCCAGGAAAAGGCCGGAATATACATCTGATTCATTGGCCTGATACAGCCGGAGCATCTCTGCGCGATATGCGGCATAGGAGTCCGACTCGCTGAATTTCTGCTGCGGACCGGCATACTCATCCTCCGTAAAGTCTTCTTCCTCAACCTCATTGGTCTCAAACAGATGCTGACGCACGAATTTGCGCACATTTACCTCCTGGTAAAAACGCGGAGCGGAATTGTCGGCGTGGAAGGCAATCAGGTCGCCGTACAGCTGCAGGATTCTCGCCAATGGCGCACAGGTGGCACCGGGGAAAAGATTGCGGTCGGAGGGGTTGGTCATCAGTTTCGGGGAAAGCACCCTCATTCCACTATTATATGATGCAAATTCTTCGAGATTGTCAATACCTTGCGCCACGATAAAATCATATAGCGTGGGGTAGAAAATCTTGTTTACAGTGGAGGAATCCACTACATTGCCGAAGGCCGTTATCGGGCTGGTTTTCAGCGCCGCAGCATCGGCCAGCGATGCCTCGACGAGCGAATCCACCCGCTGCAGGAAATCCTCGCGGCACCACAACGTGTAGTTCTCCCCGGCGATATCCGAGGCCGGCCGGGTGTCGTAGGTATAGGAGTCGGCCGAATAAAGCTGACGGTAAATCGTGGCCGACAGCGCATTGAGCATAGCCCTGGTGGCCGGATTCTTTTCGGCGAGTGTCACCTGCTTCACCTCAGCCAAAACTGATGGGATGGAGTCGGTGTTGACAATTGATTTTGCCAGGCCAAAATTGATGAGGGCGCGCACTGCGGCGCGACCGTCGGATTTCCGCATCGCCTCGGCGAGCTGCTGACGTGCCTCCTTTTCCACCTTCTGCGGGAAGGCGAAATCAGGTTTACCCGAGTTGGCTGCGTCGGCGTGAAAAAACATTGCTGCAAAGAAAATTAAAATCAGTGAAAGATATGCGGCTGCTTTTTTCATAACCATACGATTAGGAATGAAATAAAGTATTTATTATCAAAAAAAGAGGAGGAGACGCTCTTCGTCCCCTCCTTATATCTTCAAGCTGCTATAATCAATCTGCTCAGAGTCCAGGGGGCCGGCCTTTATCTGTCGGCGGCCTTTGCTCTGGAACGGAGCCGATGATGCTGCTTCATAAGCTCGCGGTTGAACGACCGCTCCACCGCTTTAAGCCGGAACATCTGGCGGGGAGAAAGTATCGTCTTGAACTTGTCGAGATATTCGCGCTCGATGGCAGCCTCACGGGTTTTGGCATTATAGACAGCTTCGGTAGCCTTTTCGTAGTCGGCATCGGTGGCATTGTCCATATCGGCCACCTTCTTCTCCAGCGAGCGGGCTTCATCGTTGATGCGGGCTATTTCATCCTCCATATCCTCATACAGTGGGAAGAATTTGCTTTCCTGCTGCGAAGAAAGGTCAAGTTCCTTGGTGAGATATGCGCGCTTATACTGGCGCATCTCGGTCATCCACTGGCTGCGGTCGCCACGGCCTTGCGGAGCGGCCCAGGTAGCGAGGGAGGATAAGAATATAAGCGATATTGCTATGATTTTTCTCATTGTGAGAGGAATTACATTATACAATGCTTCGGGCTGCGGGAGCGTCAGTGCTCGGCGCCATCCAGCGAATCGGCAGGAGTCATATCATCCACGGAAATACTGTCGAGATACATTTCCTCCATCATTTCCCGGTCGTTGATATCGTCCTCAATATATTCGTATACGAAGTTGTCGTCGGAAAGGGCGCGGCTGAGCACCTCATTGTTCTCTACGGAGAAATCTACGCCCGAGCCGCCAATCATCGTGAACATCTGCACCATCAGCCAGATGCCGGCAAACATTGCCGCCATATAGGCAAAGGGACGCACCCGCTGCCACAAGGTGCGGGGAGCCTCAAGGATGCGCGTCGACTCGGCAGCCTCATTGTAAGGAAGCTGCCCTTCCATACGCCGGCAGAAGTCATCGAAGAAGCCATCGGGCACGGTCATACCGTCGCGATGGTCAACCTTTTTGAGAATATTTTCCTTATCTGATTTCATCTATACTGTTTTGAAGCTACAGTGCAGGCAGACCTTCGGCCGCTTGCTTTTCTGAGATTTTGACATCCCGACCGCTGAAAGGTTTAACGCCTGCTGATTTTTTCTGAATTTTATGTGATAATTTTAGTGATTGCATATATGGGCAGTGCGCTCCGAGGCAACTCCGCCAATTAATCGTGGGTATCGAAATATTGTTCTATCTTCTTGACGGCCAAGTGATAGGAAGACTTCAAAGCGCCTACCGAAGTACCCAGAATCTCCGACATCTGTTCATACTTCATTTCGTCGTAATACTTCATATTGAACACAATCCGCTGCTTTTCGGGCAGTGTGGCCACGGCCATACGGAGCTTCTTGGCCAGCGCGTCGCCGTCGACATATTCGTCGCTCTCCACAAGCTGCGCCAAATGGCTTTCCTCATCGTCGAGGCTGACACTGAGCCGTTTGCGCTCTTTGGCCAGGAATGTGATCGACTCATTCAGGGCAATCTTATAAAGCCAGGTCGACAATTTGGCATCGCCACGGAAACCGTCGACGCTCTGCCAGGCCTTCAGGAAGGTGTTCTGCAGAATATCGGAAGCATCGTCGTGGCTCTCCACCATACGGCGTATCTGCCAGTAAAGCGGCTCGGAATACCGGCGCATAACCTCATTGAACGCCTCGCGGCACGTGTCGGGGCGCCGCAGACGGTCTATAAGCTGGTAGTCTTCGCGTGGTGTTTCTTTTGCCATCAGATTGCTTTTGCCTTCAAATTTAACACTTTTATTTCGCATACGCAACTGTGCGCTCCGTTTTTAATATTTTTTCAAAAAATCTTGAAAACGTATTAAAATACGAATTATTTACATTAACTTTGCAAACGATTGATATCATTCATCACACAGCAATATAAACAGACATCTTTTAATCACTTTACAATATTATTAAATTCAATCATTCTATGAGAGGTAGTTTACTCCTTTTATTATCAATGGCTACTGCCGCCGCATCGGCGGCTCCCCTGGCCATCGACGCAAAAGTTACTCCCGGCAAAGCCACCGTCACACAGTCGGTAGTGAAAGCTAAAAAATCAGCCAAAGCCGCAGCTCCCTGCAAGCGTCAGGCGCTCTCTTTCAAAGGGCTGCAGAATGGCCGGAAAGCTCCCGGGCTGGCAAAACTGACTAAGAATAATGTAATCAATCCCGCCGCTCTCCGCTCTAAGGCTCCCCGCAAAGCAGAGGCCACCGACAACGGCATCACCTACTTCCAGTCGTTTGAAGAGGGCACGATAGAGCTCTGCGGCTGGTCGGTCGAATCAAAAGCTACCGTAGCATCTCCCTGGGGACTTGTCAACAATGACGAGTTGGCTGATGCATTCGGCTCACTACAGGCTCCCGACGGTTACCAGATAGCATTTCTACAATATAATGCCGATGCGCTTGACGAATGGCTTATTTCGCCTGCAGTCACCGTGGCACAGGACGACCAGCTGTCGTTCTGGATGTATACCGGTGTCGCTTACTTCAATTCATTGAAGAATGTCGACTTTGATACATATGAATATACCAGCGACCCTGTCAGAATCGGTGATATTGAGATATACGCCCGCGAGGGAGAAGGAGAATGGACTAAAATCTGGAGTATGATGGACAGCTATGCCGGTGCTTCTTTCTTAGAACTATACAATGCAGAGATCGGCACCAAGACTGTATCGCTGGCCGCTTACGTGGGCAAAACCGTGCAGTTTGCCTTCCGCTACTGGGGCACCGACTGCGACTCGGCTATGCTCGACGCAGTGAAAATCGGCAAGCCCTCCCTCGAAGGCGTAAGCATCCTTGAGCCTTTCGAAATGCTCTACTGGGGTTGCGACCGCTCTACCGACTGGTACATTTTCAACACCCCTCTTGCACTCGCACCGGTTGAGGGTCCGTTGACCTGGACGAACATCTCCGACTATGTGGAAGGCGCCACCTATACCTGGACCTACGATGACCCCGAGACATTTGAATCAGTCACAGCTGAGGATGGAGATGATGGACTGACCGTGACTTATCATCCCGACTTCTACGACGAAGAAACCTGCCGCAACAATATATATAGTGCCCCCGTGCTCACAGGCACTGCTCCCGGTGCATCGCCAGCCAGCGACACCCGCGGCTACTCATTCCTGCAGGCCGGCGGCAAAGCCGAATTCCCCGTAACCGATCTTACAGGCGCATCATATATGGCTGAATACGGCCTGCTCCCCTACGTCTGGAATCTTGAAGGCGCCACCGTGCTGCAAATCGACGATGAAACCATCGGCGACCCCGCCATCCCCGTCTTCGGCCACAACGCCAACACCGACAAATACTGGCTCAACTACACATATGACGGCGAAACTCCCAAGGAGGGCGACGAGGTAAAACTCACCGGTTACCTCAACTTTATATATGCTCCCTCATCACCGTTGGTAGTGACCGGCGTACATACTCTGGCGCTTGGCCAGATTTCAGCGGCAGCCAAATTCCGCTGCGACTTCTATGTTCTTAATGATGATGGCACAATCGACGATGCCAACATCTTCGCCACTGCATACTCCGAAGGCGACAAGGTAATGGTAGATGAAGGCACCACCAACGACTTCCTTACCATCTGCTTCGATTTCGACGAACCCGTTATTCTCGACAACGTGAAAGGCTCGGCCTACGTTGTGAAAATCTCCGGATTCAACTCCTCAGAAGTCACTTATTTTGCTCCGTTACAGTCGGATATCCCCGACCCCAACGGAATGTGCTTCGGCTATGTTGAGAAATGGCTGAACATCACCGGCTTTGACCCCTGCAGCTCCTATATGCCTATTGCATATGTCGATGGCCAACACGGCCCCTGCTACAATGCTTTCTGCATCAACCTCGAAGGCTACTATCCCTTCATGGTCTGCGACCAGACCGAAGCAGAAGTGCATGAAGGCAAACCCGTACAGATCAGCCTGGGCAGCTACTACGACGGCGCCGACCTCACCATCGACGCTCCCGACGGCATCACCGCCACAGCTGCTGGCCGCTACGACAATTGCCTGCTCACCCTCAACGCCACAAAAGATGTTGAAGGCATAGTCACCGTATCGGCTCCCGGTGTGAAAAAGAAAATCAAAGTGAAAGGCACCTCCGGCATCATCGACATCAAGGCCGACAGCGATGCAGCCGTCACCGACATCTACACCATCGACGGCCGCAAAGTCAACGCCGCCCAGGCCCAACAGGGCATCTACATCCTGCGCCGCGCCGACGGCACCACTGCCAAAGCCCGCATCCGCTAACCCCGCAGACTAATATCCCATCTAAGCCGGTTCGACACTCGCTGCCGAACCGGCTTCATATTTCAGCGCCATATCACTCATATATTTCAAATATCTAATATCTCCCATCTAAGAACTGAGAACTAAATACTCCCATCTACTATCTAAGAACTAAGAACTATAATTATCGGATTTTTTTCGTAACTTTGCGGAAATTATTCGCAGAAAACACACATTTACTTGTCTGTAAGGCGTTGAATTGTTTACATAAAATATTAATCGTACTCCCGTTAACCGCTGCCGCATTTTCGGCCGCTGCCGACGGGAGTGTACCCGCCGACAGCGTTACGCTTCCCGGTGTAGTGTTGGCCGAGGTGGCCGTAACCACCATCAAGGGAGGCAACAATGCCAACGCCGACGAATCAGCCACTTATATCGGCCGAAAAGCCGTGGAGCAGCTCTCGATTGTGAATCTGAAGCAGGCGGCTGCCCTCGCGCCCAACTTTCACATCCCTGCCTACGGGTCGAGAATGACCTCCTCGATTTATGTGCGCGGTCTGGGCGCCCGCATCGATCAGCCGGCCGTGGGCCTCAACATCGACAACATCCCCATCATCAATAAGGATAACTTCGATTTCGATATCAGCGACATCGACCGCGTAGAGCTGCTCCGCGGCCCGCAGAACATTCTCTACGGCCGCAATACGATGGGTGGCCTCATCAATATCTACACCCTCTCGCCGCTGACCTATCAGGGTGTGAGAGCTCGGCTCACCTTCGGCGCTTACGACACCTATTCCGCTGCAGTATCGGTTTACCACAAGTTCAACCAAAGGCTCGGTATGTCGATCGGCGGCGAGACCAGCGGCACCGACGGCTATTTCCGCAACGCCTACAACAACTCCCGCACCGGCAAAGAGCGCCTCAGCAATCTCCGCTGGAAGACCGCCTTCCGCCCATCCCCGAAGGTGATTGTGGAGAACTCGATGATGCTCACCTATGCGCGGCAGTATGGCTATCCCTACCGTAGCGTTTCCTCCGACCAGGTCGCTTACAACGACACCTGCCACTACTCCCGGTTTTCCTTTATCGACGGACTCACGGTCAAGCATTCATTCCGCGGCATCACCTTCTCATCGATTATCACCGCGCAATACCTCAGCGACGATATGGTGCTCGACCAGGATTTCACCCCCGAGCCGTATTTCACCCTGCAGCAGAAGCGCAAGGAATGGACCTTTACCGGTGACTTCGTGGCCCGTGGTCCTCAGACAGGGAAATACAGCTGGCTCACAGGCCTTTTCGGGTTCTTCCGCCGCAGCCGTATGCAGGCACCGGTCAACTTCTACGCCACAGGTATTCAGAAACTTATCGTTGACCACCGCAACGAAGCCAACCCCCACTATCCCATTGCCTGGGACAGCGACAACTTCACCCTGGGCAGCACGTTCATAATGCCCTCGGGCGGGATTTCGGTCTATCACGAGAGCAATCTCGCCCTGGGCGACTTCACTATCACGGGCGGCCTGCGCTTCGACTGGGAGCGCACAGACCTCGACTATCACAGCTTCTGCAACACCGCCTACACCACTTACGACGACTTCACAGGGCGCCCCGATGGCACCCCGATGCCGGTATACAGCCACAGTTCCATTGTGCTCGACGAGCGGGGAAGCCTGCAGCGCGACTACACTCAGCTGCTGCCGAAGCTATCCGTAAGCTACCGGCTCCCCTCCGAGTTAGGCAATGTATACGTTTCCGCCACTAAAGGCTATAAATCCGGAGGATACAACACACAGATGTTCTCCGACTTCCTCCAGCAACGACTGATGAAAGAAATGGGAATGAGCCAGCAATACGACGTGGCTCAGACCGTAGTCTACCGTCCTGAAACCGACTGGAACTTCGAGGTGGGCGCTCATCTGAGTATGCTTGACCGTCGGCTGTCGGCCGATCTGTCGCTCTTCTGGATTGAGGTCGACAACCAGCAGGTGACAATGTTTCCCGAAGGGAGCATCACCGGCCGCATAATGGCCAACGCCGGCCGCTCGCGCTCTCGCGGCGTGGAGGCTTCGGTTGTGTGGCAGGCACCGCAAGGATGGTATGTGAGAGGGTCATACGGCCTGACCGACGCGCGCTTTATCGACTTCAACAACGGCCGCGCCGACTACTCCGACAAGCGTGTGCCCTACGCACCTGCCAACTCCCTCTTCCTCGGTGCCGGGTTCAGCCGCCGTCTCCGCGGATTCATCGATGGCATAGAGGCCGAAATCAACACCACCGGCACCGGCGATATCGTATGGAACGAGGCCAACACCGTAAGGCAGCCATTCTATATGCTGCTCAACGCTTCGGCCAAGCTGCGCCACCGCCACGTGAGCCTGGAGCTGTGGGCGCGCAACATTACCGCCACGCAATATGCTACGTTTTATTTCGTTTCTATAGGGAATGCCTTCCTCCAGAAGGGCAATCCCTTCACTGCAGGCGCCACACTGCGGTTTGAAATGGATCTATAAGCCCTGCAACGGAGCGCTGAACATTCACTCAACACTCTGAATACTAATCAAAAAACATTATTTATTCTTAAAAGTTATGAAATTTTTCCAAATTTTCACACTTCTCTCTCTTCCCGTAGTAATGCTTACCTCCTGCGGCAACGATGACGACAACCCCTCGGGCAACTCTTTCTCGCTCCCTGTCGACGCTGCCGGCAACACTATTCTCAGCCAGAACATCTCCACCGGCGCCGTTGAGGCTCTCCCCGGTGCAAATTACGGTCTGAAAGGCGACCTCGACAACGGGGTGCTCACTCTCACCATCAACGACCTGCAGTATGATTCGCAGAAGAATGCCATTTCGTTTACTCTTCCGGCAGCACGCCTCTCCATAACGCAGGGCAGCTTTTCGGTCGACCAGGCCGGCGACGTGAGCGTAGCGTTATCGAATGGTGCAGTCACCGTGAGCGACCTGCTCATCAAATTCGCCCTGCAGACCAATGGCACCCAGAAGCTCGTGCAGCTTTCCTACACCATCGACCACACCTACAAAATCACTACCGTATTTAACTCTAATATATTCGTAGGCACGACTACTACCACCGATCTCACCTCACCCGAGACGAAACCATTCACCAGTCAGGAACCTATGTACAATGTAGTGCTCGACCGTAAGAACAAAACGGCTCAGCTGCAGATTGCATACGCCAAATTCCTCCCGGCAATGCCCTCGCTCGGTGTGATGTATTTCGACAAGATTCCGGTAGAGTACACCGCCGACGGATTCACATTCTCCATCAATGAGGTAGTGCCCTCGATCAACAACACTCCCTACCCCGACTTCAAGGTTGCCAATATCAGCGGCACCGTTGTGGCCGGCAAGACTCTCAAGCTCACTTTCGAGTGCGCCCGTTTCAACCGCAAGGTCTCCTTCGAAGGCACAGCCTATTGATGCCATTGCAGGCACTATATGGCTACAGCAAACCACAAACGCAAAATCTGCATCGTCACAAGTACCCGCGCCGACTGGGGTCTCCTCAGCGGCGTGGCTAAGGCGCTCAACGACTCTGAGTCTGTTGAGCTGCAGATTATTGCCACAAACATGCACCTCGACCCGCGATTCGGTATGACCGTCAACGAGATTCTCGATGACGGTTTTACCGTAAACGAACGTGTGGAAATGCCGGCGGCGTCAGATTCTCCGGCCGACACCGCCGTGGCCACCGCCAAATGCCTCGAAGGTATGGCGAGGGCGTTCCAGCGTCTGAAACCCGACATCCTTGTGATTCTCGGCGACAGGTATGAGATGCTTGCTGTAGCCACAGCCGCCACAATTATGCGCATCCCCATCGCGCACATCTCTGGCGGCGAAATCTCTGAGGGAGCTTTCGACGACAGCATCCGTCACGCCCTCACCAAGCTCTCAACCCTCCATTTCACAGCGACCAACGCTTACCGCAACCGCGTGATTTCGATGGGCGAGGACCCCGCGAATGTATTCTACACCGGCGCGCTCGGTGTCTACAATGTCATCAACGAGCCGGTGCTCACAAAAGCGGAGCTTGACAGTTTCGTGGGTATCGACATAAATCCGTCGGCTCTGCTGGTGACTTTCCATCCGGCCACACTCGACCCTGTGCCGGTGAAAGAGCGCATCGGCGCACTCTTAGAGGCCCTCGACTGGTTCAAGACCTCAAACGTGATTTTCACCTATCCCAACAACGACCCCCAGGGCGAGGTGATCATCCGGGAAATCAACGATTACGCCCAAAAGAATCCCCACCGTGTGGCCGTAGTGCCTTCATTAGGGCGCACCCGCTACATCTCAATGCTCCATTATGTGGCTGCCGTGGTGGGCAATTCATCGTCGGGCATAGTGGAAGTGCCCTCGATGCACATCCCCACCGTCGACATCGGCATCCGTCAGAAAGGGCGAATCGCCGCCCCCTCGGTAATTCACTGCGACTCCGCCACGGAGGCAATCCACGCAGCCATCTCCTTTGCGCTCTCCCCGGCGGCAAAGCGCATCGCGCTCTTCTCGAGCAACCCCTACGCCCGCCCCGACACGGTGAAGCTTATCACCGACCGTCTTATCGAAACCGATCTCTCCCGGATTGCCACAAAACGTTTTGTCGACCCTTACCCCATCCTCGACATTCCTATGACTGCAGACAATACAATCGACCCGGCCGAACTGCAGGCCGACTGACGGCTCTCCGTTTTCTTCCATTCGCAGAATTCCATTCATCGCCGACTGAATAACATGACCACTGAGAGAGTTTCGCTTTCCTCCGATAAAGGTTCCGCTGCCCGGCATCCGCTGTTCATAATCCCGGCGCGCGGAGGCAGCAAGGGCATACCGCACAAAAATATTGTCGACCTCGGCGGCAGGCCGTTGATAGCATATTCTATCGACGCCGCCAAAGGTGCGCTCCGCTCCCTCGGCATACCGGGCGAGCTGCATCGCATCATCGTCAGCACCGATTCCCCCGAAATTGCCGATGTGGCTCGTGCGGAGGGCATCGACGTGCCCTTCCTGCGCCCTGACAGTCTGAGCACCGACACCGCCGGCTCGCGCGAAGTGATTCTCCACGCTATGGATTACGCCGACCGTGCCGGAATCCCCTACGACTGCGTGGTGCTTCTTCAGCCCACATCGCCCTTCCGCACCTGGGAACACGTGGTGGGTGCTCTGGAGCTTTTCTCCCCGGATATCGATATGGTGGTGGGCGTAAAACCCGCCGTATCAAACCCTTATTACAACTGTTTCGAGCAGGACGAGGTCACCGGATTTCTCCACATCTCGAAGGGCGACGGGCTATACACGCGCCGTCAGGACGCCCCCGATGCCTGGGAATACAACGGCGCCATCTACATCATCACACCCGATTCTATCCGGCAAATGCCGCTCGGAGCATTTCCGCGTCGCCGCCCCTACATTATGAGCACTGAAGATTCCGTCGACATCGACACCCCGCTCGACCTCACCCTGGCCCGCGCGATTATGGTCGAAAGCGCCGGTAACAGCGCTGAAAAATCCTCCGGCAGAGGCGCCGGCAAAAATCTCTGAGCTATGAAAGACATCACCAATCCGCATATTATCTCGTCGTCTGCATCGATTATCGACGCGCTCGGCCAGCTCAACGCCCTCACCGACGGTGTGATGACGCTGATTGTCCTCGACCGCGACAACCGCGTGTGCGGCACTCTTACCGACGGCGATATCCGCCGCGCCCTCCTAAGCGGAGCGTCGCTCCAGACGCAGGTGGCCACAGCCGCGCATACCGATTTCACCGCCATATCTCCCGACTCGAATCCGGAATTGATTCGCGATGCACGGCGAAAGGGCATCAGGCTGCTCCCGGTAATCGACTCCGAAGGGCATCTCACCGACACCATCGACCTCACGCGCACTACCACACGGCTTCCGCTTTCGGCAATCCTTATGGCCGGAGGAAAAGGAGAACGTCTGCGTCCGCTCACTCTCACTACGCCCAAACCGTTGCTCGAAATCGACGGTATGCCCGTAATCGACTACAACATCCGCGCTATGGCACGGGCCGGCATCGAAGATGTCACTGTCACCACGCGCTATCTGGCTGAGCAGATTCACCGGCATTTCAGCGAGCCGCGCTTCGGCATCAACGTGAAATGCGTCACCGAAACCGACCCGCTGGGCACTATAGGCGCCGCATCGCTGGTGCAGCGCGCCCTTCAGGGCGACACTCTCGTGATGAATTCCGACATCATCACAACCCTTTCGCTCGAAGAAATGTTCTTATTACATAAAGCCGAGCAAGCCGACGTGACTATCGCCGCCATTCCGTACACCGTCTCCGTGCCGTATGCGATTCTCGACATTGACGGCCACTGCGTGAAAGCCCTGGAGGAAAAACCCACCTACTCGCACTACGCCAACGCCGGGATTTACATCTTTGCCAACCACGTGCTCGATGCCATCAAGCCTGGCCAACGCACCGACGCTCCGCAACTCATCGAAGAGTGCATCGCCCGGGGCGGGAAGGTCACTTACTTCCCCATCGACGGTATCTGGATCGATATAGGCACCCCCGCCGACTTCGCTCACGCTTCAGAACTTATGCGCCATCACCGCGCTATGGGTCGTTTCTAAGAGCCGGTTCCGCAGGCTCTGTCTACGAGCATCTTTTTAGCCCCTGCTCAAAGGGCGTTTCTAACTTTGTAAACTTTTTCAACCGATATGGCCGAATCAAACTTTATCGACTACGTAAAGATTCTCTGCCGCTCAGGCAAGGGTGGGGCTGGATCCCGTCATTTCCATCGCGCAAAATACGTTCCCAAGGGAGGTCCCGACGGGGGCGACGGTGGCCGCGGCGGACACGTAATTCTCCGTGGCAACAAAAATATGTGGACTCTTCTGCCGCTGAAATACCGCCGCCACGTGTTTGCCGGCAACGGTGAAGCAGGATCAGCCGGCCGCTCTTTCGGCAAGGATGGCGAAGACCAGATCATCGAGGTACCCTGCGGCACCGTGGTTTTCGATGCCGAGACAGGGCAATATCTCTGCGAAATCACCGACGACGGCCAGGAAATCAAACTCCTCAAAGGTGGCCGCGGAGGGCTTGGCAACTGGCACTTCAAATCCTCCACAAACCGCACTCCGCGCTATGCTCAGCCGGGCGAACCGGCCGTGGAGCGCTCCGTAATCCTCGAGTTGAAATTGCTGGCCGACGTTGGCCTTGTAGGGTTCCCCAACGCCGGAAAATCTACCATACTGTCGGCGCTCTCGGCCGCCCGCCCGAAAATCGCCGACTACCCCTTCACCACAATGGAGCCACAGCTTGGCATCGTGGCATACCGCGGCAACCGTTCGTTCGTTATGGCCGACATCCCCGGCATCATTGAAGGCGCCAGCGAAGGGAAAGGCCTCGGGCTGCGATTCCTCCGCCACATAGAGCGCAATGCCGTGCTGCTGTTTATGGTACCGGCCGACGCCGACGACATCACCGGCGAATACGCAATCCTGCTCAACGAGTTGCGCAAATTCAATCCCCAGCTCGTTGACAAAGAGCGCGTGCTCGCCATCTCGAAAAGCGATATGCTCGACGACGAACTCAAAGCTGCCATCGAACCGACACTCCCCACCGACATCCCCCACGTATTCATCTCCGCCGTTACGGGCGAAGGACTTACAGAGCTGAAAGATGCCCTTTGGAAAGCCATCAACGACGATGCCAACCGCATCGAGGTAACACCTATTACCCACCGACCGCTCGACGGCAACCACCGCGTCGATGAAGAAGACAACTTCATCTTCGCCCCCACCCCCTCCGAGCCCGAAGAAGACTTCCCCGAAGCAGGTGGCCATATGATTGACGACATCGAATACGACGACCCCGAGTACTCCGATTATGACTACTCCGACGACGATGCCCCCTCCGACGACGACGATTTCCTCTTCGACGACATCTACGAAGCAGGCCCCGACGGCCAACCCACCCGCAAGCGCTAAACAAACCTACATACACACAAAGCAAGCCAATGACCGGTGAATCACCAATCATTGGCTTGCTATATTATTGTGCAAATCTTGCTTTAAATCAAGCGAGAATCAACGAATCGATTAGAAGCGGAAGCCCAGGTTGATGCGGAAAGAAGCATTCTTATACTTGGTCTTGGTATCGCCACCAATGTAACCGGTTTCGTCCCAGCTCTCCTCATCCTCGCTGATGAGATCCTTGTACTTAGCAGAAGCCCAGCGACCTTCAAAACCGAGCACGAAATACTTCCACTGGAAGTTGATGCCAAGATCCCAGGTAGGAACGAAAGCCCAGCTGGCGTGATTGTCACCGGCGGCATCCTTGGTAATCAGAGCGGAAGCGCCCGGCATAAAGTGACCATAAATGTTGGCACGGAGGAAACGCAGACCATTGTCAGCATCCGAGAAAGGAATAACCGAAACAACCGGACCAATGCCGACGCTCATATTCAGCTGCATCGGATCCAGATTGAATTCCTCTTCCTCCATATCCTCAATATAGTCATTGTAGTTATAATTCCCATTAAGAATATCACCAATGCTGCCGAGGGCATCATAAGTAGGATCATTCTTATACTTAACAAAAGTAAGGTCGAACCAGCGAACGTCAACACCTACTTTGATACGGTCATCTGCCCAACCCTCCGAACGGGGCCACAGATAAGAAGTACTTGCGGTGAAAGAGAAGCCAAACTTGCTGTCGAGATGAGGGATTACACCATTTGCCATACTGGTCAAATCATAATCCTGAGCAGTGAGGCCCTGGTGAGTAAGGATACCAACAGTGATACCATAATTACGCTTCCAGATTTCGTCGTCGGCCTTTGCGGTCTGTGCCATCACGCCAAAAGCAACGGCAGCAAGGAGTAAAAGCTTTTTCATAAAAATGTAATAATTGATTATATAAAAAATGAATGATTCGTAATAAGCCCTTGAGTGCAAATTTTAAGCACTCGGAACATCATTTAAACAAATAATGTGCAAAATTACGAATTTTTAACCACAATTCCTTCCTTATCGTGTTATTAATTGTTAATATATCCTAATCCCCCCCTGGCTTTATCCACTTGGTTTATGTCTTTCGCACCGAAGGGGCGCGACCGCGTTTATCGCGGCTTTTGTATTTTTCTTTATGTCTTTATGTCTTTCTGTCTAAAATCCCTTTTGTCTTTCTGTCTAAAAATCCGCTGACCCGTCTTTCTGTCTAAAAATTCCGATTGTCTTTCTGTCTAAAAATCCGCTGACCCGTCTTTCTGGCTAAAAATTCCGATTGTCTTTCTGGCTGAGAAAGGGGAATATGCAAAGAACCCCGGTGAGGAATCTCATCGGGGTTCTTGGGTGGCCTTCGGAAGGCCGGATAGGGGGCGGTTACCTACTCTCCCACTTTCGCAGTACCATCGGCGCGGCGGGGTTTAACT
>SFFL01000019.1 GCA_004557825.1 Bacteroidales bacterium
CGCTACATCGTGGAGCAGATCAGGGCAGCTATCGGCTAAGCTATAGGCGGGAACGGAGCTAAAGCTCGGCGCCGGCACCAAAATGGCTGCGCGGAAGGGCTGAGCGCGGGAGGCCGGGGAAGGCCGAGGAGGGCCGGGGGAGGATGAGCTGGAAGGGGGGAGGTGCTATGGGGAGCGCTATAGGAGGGCGGTGGTGGAGAGGGCATCGCGGAGAACGGAGGCGAGGTAGGTGCGGTATCGACGGGTGCCTAAGGTGGATTTGGAGAGGAGTTTTTCGAGTCGTTGCTGGGTTTCGGCGAAGACTTGGCTTACGTTGGCAATGTCGAGGATGTCGTTGATTAGCAGCGCTATGCCTTTGTAGAGGGTGTCGGGGTAGTAGAGATATGCTTCGAGGTTGATGGCGTTGGCCAGGGTGAAGAAGCGGATGTCGAGGAGTGCTTCGTAGCCAGGCTGAAATGAGGAGAATTCTTTGATTTGTTTTCTGATGAAGGAGATGCGGGCTTTGCTGTAGCTTCCGCGTTTGGTCCTGCGTAATTCCTTGAGAATGATGGTCTGATATTTATCCAATAGGTGCTCGATGTCGGGATTGAGGAAGAATTCGAAGTATTCCTTGATTTCCTTTCGGGCGGAATATGCCTCAAGAATCATCTCTCTGAGCTGCGGTGCTTCTATGGTCTGCAACTCTTTTTTTAGCTGGATTTTCGACATTGTGATAGGGGAGAGGTGGGTCAGAAATCAATTGTAAGACGCACGTTAAACTGCCTGCGGGTGAGGTAGTTGGGCACGGCATACTGAATGCGGTTTACGTCGGTGACCCAGTAATAGCTTGATACATTGGAGATGTCGAGCAGGTTGAAGACATCCACGCCAACCCAGATGCTTTTGAGCCAGCGGTGCAGCCCGTGAGGCTGTTCATCTTCTTTCAGCGGAGAGAGCAGCGCGTAGTTGAGGCCGACGTCGAGACGCTTGTAGGCCGGGGCGCGAAAATAACCCTTGTCGCGGGAGGAGTGCGGGGCTGTGGTGGGCAGACCGTCGGAGAAAATACCGCGCAGCGAGAATTTCAGTTTGGGGAATTTGGGGAAATAGTCGGTGAAGAACAGCGCCACGGCATAGCGCTGGTCGGTAGGACGGGGCACGGTGACGCCGTTGAGGTTCTCGGCCGTTTTCATCAGCGAGAAGCTGATCCAGGAGTCGGAGCCGGGCACGAACTGGCCGAAGAGCTTCATATCAAGCCCCATTGTGTAGCCGTCGGTGGAGTTTACGCCATCGTAGACAATCTTCAGATTGTCAATCTCATAGGGTATGAGATTGTTGAGCTTCTTGTAATAAGCCTCGCCTGAGAGCTTGAAGGGACGACCGAAGGCGCGGAACGTGTAGTCGCCGCCGAGGATGAAGTGAAGGCTCTGCTGCGATTTTATTTCATCGTTCAGGATAATCTCGGTGTTACCGTCGGCGGAAGTGACCGGCCGGCGGAATTCCTTGTAGAACGGTTGCTGGTAGTAAACGCCTGTGGCAAAACGGAAAGTGAGCGAATTGTTGCGCTCCGGCACGTAAGCAACATTTATGCGCGGCGAGAAGAGGAATTCCTTGTTGAAATCCCAGTAAGAGAAACGCAGACCGGCGTTGAAAGAGAAGTACCCCAGCGAAGTGTTTAACTTATAGGTGTCGGCCGCATAGAACGCCAGACGATTGGTGGAGATGTTGTGACGCGACGTGAGATTGTAGATCATACGGATTGACTGCCCGTCGGTAGGAAGGGTGTAGCCAGCGGAGTCGCGCAGCTCCCATTCGCGCGTACGCTCCATAATGGTCTGGTGCTGGAAGTTCAAGCCGTATGACAGCGAGTGGTTGTTGATGCCGGTGTGGCCGCTCAGGCCGATGCCGAACACAGAGATTTTCAGACGGTTGCGCGCGTGCTCATGATAACGACCCACGCCAAGTTCGCCGCCAACAGCATTGTCGGGATTGCCCTCGCCGGTGGTGCCGGCGCGGTCGAGCCAGTATTCGCCCGAGATGTCGTAAGCCACAAGTTCGTTGGTAAGGAATCCGGATGTGAGCAGGTTGAACCAGGAAGAGCGCGACGGGCGAAATTCCAGATTCAGTGCACCGAAGTAAGTCTCAAATTTATCCTTTTCGCCGCCATCGAAATAAACCTTAAACTGCTTTGCGTCGGTAGAGGTGCCGAAATTGGTTTCGCGGCTGACAGGGGTAAATTTGTAGTTGTTGATGGCGATATTCCCCAGGAATGTAGCCTTCCACTTCTTATTGAATTTGAAGGTGAGATTGGTCTGGTAGTCGAAGAAATTTGGGTCGTATTCGCCCTTAGATTCCAGCGAACTCAGCAGCGAAGCGTTTCGCTTGTAGCGGATGCCGTGGAGCTGCGAGAACTTTCGGGATGCCTGACCAATTGTGAGCGAACCGCCCATCAGCGACCCTGACACAGAGCCTTCAAAAGATTCCGGCTCACGGTATGTGATATCGAGAGCCGACGACATTTTGTCGCCGTACTCCACGCTGAAGCCGCCGGTGGAGAAGCCAATGGCGCCAACCATATCGGGATTGATTACCGACAGGCCTTCCTGCTGGCCGGAAGTAACCAACTGCGGACGATAGACCTCTACGCCGTTGATATACACCGAGTTTTCGTCGTATGTGCCACCACGCACAGAATACTGGCTCGACATCTCATTGGAGGAATTTACACCGGCGATGGTGGTGAGCATCGACTCCACAGACCCGCCAGACACATCCGGTGCCAGTTTGTAGGAATTCCTGTCGATGGTCTGCATCTGATTGGTCTGTTTGCGGAAATCGGTTACCTCGATTTCAGTGAGTGAATGCTCCTTGGTTTTCAATCTCACGGTGAGAGCAAGATCGCCCTTGGGATGGATGAGTTGACGGCGCAATTCCTCATAGCCGATGCAGGTAAACACTACATTAAGTGTATCGGTCTGCGGCGCTGACAGACGGTATGAACCGTCGAGGCTGGTGGTTGTGCCGATGGCAGTGCCTGCGATTCGCACCGTCACAAATTCCAGAGGCTGATTATCCATATCCGATACACGGCCGTGAATCGACACCTGCGCCGAAAGGGGGAAGGGGAGAAGTACACAAATCAGGGCCAAAAGCCATGTGTATTTGTGTAAGTAGTTTGCAATTAAGGAATTATGATGGTGCAAATGCTTCATTTGTGCGTAATGAAAAGGACTGGAAAGAGAGATGAAGGCAAAATAAACGCACTTCATCAATTTTATTAACGGATTTATAGGCAAATAATTATATTAATGAGTAAATTTGCAATGAACAATGACGACCTGCTGCGACGTTGTATTATAAAACGCTTATACTTCGGCACAATGATTGTATTTGACCTTGACGACACCTTATATAAAGAAGCAGACTATGTGAAGTCGGGCATTGCGGCAGTGTGCCGAGCGCTTGATGATAGGGGAGTGCTCTCATTTTCAGAGGCTAAAGCGATTATCGACAATGCCGGAAGCACAGCACAGGGCTTTGACCTGATAGTGGATGCAGCGCACCGTAAATTTGGTGATAACACTCTGGATATTAGGCAAATACTTGATATGTATCGTACTCATATTCCCGATATTAGCCTCGATGAATCTACACTTGAGGTATTAAAGCGACTGCGGGACTCCGGCGAACCGGTCGGACTGATTACCGACGGTCGGAGTATCGGACAGCGAGCTAAAATCAAAGCTCTCGGACTGGAGGAGTTTTTCGCGCCAGAAGATATACTAATTTCAGAAGAGACCGGATTTGACAAACATTGTCCGCAGCCGTTTCGGCGGATGATGGAGCAACATCCGCAGGAGCATCGGTTTGTGTATGTGGGAGATAATCCGCGCAAGGATTTTATTTGGCCAAATCAATTGGGCTGGATTACGATAATGCTGCGCGATGTAGACGGCCGCAACATTCATAAGCAAGTTGTCCCGGGTGTTACAGATTCTGGCGATTTGCAGATTGTTTGTGAAAACGGAGATTCTCATGATCCGCAAGCTGTTTGTGAAAACGGAGATTCTCTCGAATCGGGGAAAAAATACGCTGCGCAGCTGGAAATCACGTCGTTGGCGCAGTTGTCGGAAATGTTACATAATGAGTATTATGTAAAATAGGCAGTTGGTGAAAATGGGATTAGTGCCCTATTCGGGCGAATATATGGAAAGTTATGTGGGCAATCAGGCTGTAAGGCGGTGGAAAGTTATGTGGGCAATTAGGCCGTGAGGCGGTGGCCAAGGTAGAGCATAATGAATCCTGTGAATACGCTTGCCAGAAGATATAATAGTGCTATCAGGCTATTGGTCGATGAGTGGGAGAACAGCAGATAGTTTTCGTTGATAAATGTGGAGAAGGTGGTAAATCCGCCGCAGAACCCTACGGTGAGGAGTAAGCGCATTTCCGGATTGCAAATATTGTTGCGGTCAAATAGTCCGTAAAGGATGCCTATAATGAAACATCCTATGATATTTACAGCAAATGTGCCCCAGGGGAATATGGCCCTGGGGGTAAAAGATTGTATGTAGTTGCTGCATAGGTAGCGGCACATTCCTCCCAGTCCGCTGCCAATAAATACTGCAAGTAAATTGGTTAAGGTCATAGCTATATATAATAGTGATGCAAAATTAGGAAATTTTCTGAATAATATGATAGTTTTGGAGTTGAGGAATTCGTTGAGGAGGTTGCTGTGTAGGTGGAGATAGATTTAGCACTTTTATTTCACGAAATTGTTTCGTAACTTTGCGGTATGCGACAAGAATTTGAATCAAGACTTCTCGAGAATTGCGTAACGGAAATTTCACGGCTTCCAGGTATTGGCCGTAAGACTGCTTTGCGTCTGGCGCTGCATCTGCTTCGACAGGAGCCGGCCACCGCTATGTCGCTGGGTAATGCGATAATAGAGATGAGAAAGGGTATTACCTACTGCAAGGAGTGCCACAACATTTCGCAGACAGAATTATGCCCTATTTGTGCCAATGGACGCCGCGATCACAGCACTGTATGTGTGGTGGAATCCGTGAAAGATGTGATTATTTTGGAGAATACCGGACAATACTCGGGCGTATACCATGTGCTTGGAGGTGTGATATCTCCTATCGATGGTGTCACTCCCGATATGCTTGAGATTGATTCATTGGTGGAGCGAGTGGAGCGTGGCGGGATTAATGAAGTAATTCTTGCTCTTGGCGCCACTATGGAAGGTGATACCACCGGATATTATATTTATCGGAGACTGGCACCCTGCACCGATTTGAAAATCACGCAGCTTGCTCGCGGTGTAGCCCTTGGCAATGAAATCGAATATACAGATGAACTCACGCTGGGACGTTCGCTGAAAAACCGCACGCTCTTTTCTGATTCGATAGCAATGTAACTGAATATGGCATCAGAGAAAATTGAAATACGACTTCGAGCAGTAGAACCGAGTGATACAGATTGGATCTATCTCCTGGAAAATGAGCCGTCGGCACGCGCCGTATCGGCCGAACTGGCGCCATTGTCGCGTCAGCAGATTTGGGAGTATGCATCTAATTACGATGCCAATCCATTGAAAGACGGACATCTTCGGATGATAATTGATTTTGATGGAGAAAAGGGGGCACGGGCAGGGATTGTAGATTTATATGATATTGATGTGCGCAATTCCCGCGCGATGGTCGGGATTGTGATATCTCCCTCTTATCGTCGGCAGGGAATCGCACGTGAAGCCTTGCGCCGGATTTCTGACTATTGCAGCGCTACCCTGAGCATATCGCGGATTTTCGCCGAAGTGGCCGAAGACAATGCTACATCCATAGCGCTGTTTGAAGCCAGTGGATTTTTGCGAGTTGGAAGTACGGCGGGGTGGTACCGTCGCGGCGACCGATATGTGTCGCGAATATGCTTTATGATGACATCTTCCTGCTGATTTTTTGCACTGAGACGCCTCTGCGTTCTTGTTGTATTTTTCTGCTCTGATTTTGATGACAGGGGCAAAATCAGGTCCTGGTTATAGTAAATTATTTATTTTTAGGGGATTAAATGTTAAATATCGGTGAAAAATTGAGCAAAAGAGCCTCTGAGATTGTTATATTTACAAAAACACCAGCGGGTGTAGGGGAATATTAAAGAAATTCCTCATAACCAAAATTCAATTATTCCAGCGAAGCAACATTTTTCAAAGAAATTGCATAAAATTTGATTCTCTGAATAGTAATTTGCAAATTCACATCTGAAATTTCTAAACTCAAACCTAAAAATTGACAAACGTCAAATGATTGATTCAGAAATTTAAATATTAGAAAACGTAAATTATTTGCAAATGCACAATCTCAGGTGAAAATCAGAGTTGAAATTTACAAATTAAAGCTGCAAAAATACCAAAATTCAAGAATGCAATTCTGGTAGAAATGTAAACAAAAAATCCCCTTAAAAACGGCTTCTATTTACAAATATATAAAAATAGAGGCAAAATTGACGTTAACAAAAATTATGGAATTTGGTATAATGCTAAAACTCATAGCTAAAAACTAATTAAAGTTCAAGTGCTGGTTTAATTAATTTTTTCGCTGGGGCTATAAGGGGTGGAATGTAATAATTTTATCTTTGTTATTACTTGTTAACCAATTATTTACGTATTAAATTCAAAGTTTTACTAAAACAGTTTTACGCATTCAGAGCAATACCGGTAGCACTCCCCTATCTTACTGTGTGCATTTTTAAATTGCAAGATTTTAACTTATTTGCAAACAGGAATTGCGTCGATTTATATTTCATAATTTGCAATTTGAAATAGTAAAGGATGATTTACAATTCTAAATTTATTAATTGACAAACGCAACCGTCACGTTATGTGCGATTTTAAATTGATTTTGAAATTTTTCAGATGTAAATTTGCAAAATTCAATTATATTTCTTACATTTGCAAATAGTTTAATTATCAGCACTTTAGCATTAAATTATGGATTTTATCACACGTTTGCGCTATTTTATGGATTCTGCGGGAATTACCATCTCGCAATTTGCAGATACATGTGGCATACCTCGCCCTACGATGTCGCAACTTATGAACGGACGCAACAAGCGAATATCCGACGAGGTGATTAATAAAATCCATACCGGTTATCCTGAGCTTTCAATCCTGTGGTTGATGTTTGGCGAGGGAGAGATGGGATCAACTTCGAATATTGAAACCTCAGAGGCTCAAAATGGCTCTAATTTCGAGCGTACGGCGACTAATTCTTCTGATTTGCAGGATGTTGAGTCGAGTTTTCAAGTAGAATTGCCTTTAGACCAGGAAGTGCCAGATAATTCGGAATTTGCAGAATCGATGTTTAGCTCATCTGTTTATCCCGGTTCTGCCCCATTTTCCGCATCATCATCAACCGGTGCCGCTTCTTCTAACCGTATGGGAAGCACTGCTGCACCTAATTCAGTCGTTGCTGCAGGAGCAGCTGCAGATTCTTCCCCTATTGCCTCCGGGGCTTCTGCTGCGGCTGGCTCTACTATGGCTCCCGGTTCATATGCTGCCACCGGGGCTCCTGTAGCTGCTGGTTCGCCGGTAGCCAGTGCGAATAACGGTTCATCTGTATATGGGAATCAAACTTCAATACCCTATACGCAGGCAAAACCTCGGCCATATGTAATAGATGATGAAAACTTTTCTAATGGGTCGTATAATGCAAATGGAGCCTCTCAGACGCCACGTAATCAGTCGCAGCAGCGTAAATATGTCGGAGATGTTACTCGCAGTCTGGGTGATATTCCGCGCGAAGAACCGGCTTCGGCCAACGCATCTGGGGTATTTATCTCTGACGCCTCTTCTGACGAACCAAGGGTGTCTATTTCGCCTGATGCGCATAAAAAGATTACCAATATCGTGGTGTTCTATTCCGACAATTCCTTTCAGTCGTTTCTCCCCGATCTATAGTAATCCCCTATCAATAACTGGCTGATCATCTCTAATATATATTCCCGACTTATAATCTCCGATAAATAGTATAAAATAAGCGGAGGATGCATCCAGTGAGTTTAATCGCTCTGGAGCATCCTCCGGTTTATTTTCAAAGTGTGCCTTTCAAGGACAATGCTCTTCAAGGACTGTGCACCTTCAATTATACGTAACCACGGACGATACCGCGCTTAGAATTGCGGATAAATTCGATGATTTCATCACGTTCGGGAGTAGCGGGAAGCTCAGCCTCAATGCGGTCTACGGCATCGGTAACGTTCAGACGCGACAGATAAAGATAGCGGTAGATTTCCTGAATTTCACGAATCTGGTCGTTGGTGAAATTACGGCGGCGCAAACCAATAGAGTTAATGCCGGTGTAAGCGATAGGATCTCGGCCGGCCTTTACATAGGGCGGAATATCCTTGTTGATGCGAGAGCCGCCCTGAATCATCACATGTTTGCCCAGATGGGTGAACTGATGGATGAGGGTACCACCGCCGATCACGGCGAAATCATCAACCTGCACTTCGCCTGCAAGCTGCGAAGCGTTGGAGATGATTACATTGTTGCCGAGAAGGCAGTCGTGAGCCACATGCGAGTAGGCCATAATCAGACAGTTGTTGCCAACCACAGTCTTGCCCTTTGCGGCTGTGCCGCGGTTCACGGTCACACATTCGCGAATTGTGGTGTTGTCGCCGATAATCGCTGTGGTGTCCTCGCCCTTAAATTTAAGATCCTGAGGAATGCCGGAGATTACAGCGCCGGGGAAAATGTTGCAGTGCTTGCCGATGCGGGCGCCCTCCATAATGGTGACGTTGCTACCGATATGTGTGCCCTCGCCGATTTCCACATTCTGGTCGATCGTGACAAACGGTTCGATAACCACACTGGGGTGAATTTTGGCGGCGGGGTGAATATAGGCAAATGGCTGTTTCATGCTGGATGACTGTTTATTTCAAATGATGTTATTTACTTATTTTTTACTACCTGAGCCATAAACTCACACTCGCAAACTACTTTGTCGCCGACAAAGGCCACACCCTTCATCAGGGCGCATCCGCGGCGCAGCGGGCTCATAAACGATACGTGGAAGATAAGTGTATCGCCCGGCACCACTTTCTGGCGGAATTTCACATTGTCGATTTTCATAAAGTAGGTAGAGTATTTCTCAGGATCCTCCACTGTGCCAAGCACGAGCAGACCGCCGGTCTGAGCCATAGCCTCGACCATCAGGACTCCGGGCATAACCGGTTCCTGGGGGAAGTGACCCTGGAAGAACGGCTCGTTGGCGGTGACATTCTTGATGCCTACGATGAAGGTTTCGCCGCGATCGATGATTTTGTCGACCAGCAGCATCGGGTATCTGTGGGGAAGATGCTCACGGATGGTATTGATGTCCATCACAGGTGCGTGGGAGGGATTGTAGGACGGAGCCTGCAGTTCCTGACGCTGAATCTCCTTGCGGATCTGCTTTGCAAAAGTAGTGTTGATCTTGTGACCGGGACGGCAAGCGATGATGCGACCCTTCAGCGGACGGCCAATAAGCGAAGTATCCCCAAGCACGTCGAGCAGTTTGTGGCGCGCCGGTTCGTTTTCAAATTCCAGCGGGCGGTTGTTGATGTAGCCAAGCTGATCAACCTTCTTGTGCTCAATGCCCATAAGGTCGGAAATGTGGTCGAGAGTCGACTGCTCCATTTTCCGGTCGTAAATCACGATGGCGTTGTCGAGGTCGCCACCCTTGATGAGGTTGGCATTGAGGAGCGGCTCAATCTCGCGGACGAACACAAATGTGCGGCTGCCGCTGATTTCCTGCTCGAAGTCGGCCATATTTTCCAGGCGGGCAAACTGGTTGGCGAGCACGGGGGAGTCGTATGAAATCATCACATCCACCGAGAAGTCGCTGTCGGGGAGCACGGTGAGGTGAGCGCCGGTCTCGGGGTCGCGGACCTCGATTTTGCGCTTTACCACATAATAGTTCTTGTCGGCAGTCTGTTCCTGCAGGCCAACGCGGTCGATTTCCTGGCTGAACACTCTGGCGCTGCCATCGAGGATGGGGATTTCGGGACCATTGACACGAATCAGACAGTTGTCTACGCCTGCGGCATAGAGGGCTGCCAGAGCGTGCTCCACTGTGGAGACTTTCACGTCGCCACGGGCAAGCACGGTGCCACGGGCCGTGTCGGTAACGTTTTCGGCCAGGGCGTCGATTACAGGCTCCCCTTCGAGGTCGGTTCGCTGAATTTTGTAGCCGTGGTTTTCACCGGCGGGAAGAAATGTGGCTTCGATTTCCAGGCCGGTGTGCAGGCCTTTTCCTTTTACGGTAAACTCACCGTTGAGAGTAAGCTGTTTCATTATATGATTGATTTCATTTGTACGCAAAATTGCGCTGTTGTGCGGGCATTTCTGCGAGCGGGGCGATGATAGGCGGCTTATTTCTGATTCTGCTCGAGCTTCTTTACGCGGTCAAACAGGTCGCCGAGCCGCTTCTGGTAAACAATCATTCGGGCAGCGTCGCGCAGCGGTATTGCGGGCGAGCCAAGCAGCCTTGCGCCATCGGGCACGGATGCCTCTATGCCCGACTGGGCACCGAGCTGCACATTGTCGCCCACGGTGATGTGGCCGGCCAGACCCACCTGGCCGCCGAACATACACCGGCTGCCCACTTTGGTGCTTCCGGCAATGCCCACCTGCGCGGCCATCACCGTGTCGGTGCCGATGCGGCAGTTGTGAGCTACCTGGATAAGATTGTCGAGCTTGGTGCCGTGACCAATCACGGTGCTTCCCATCATAGCGCGGTCGATAGTGGTGTTGGCACCGATTTCCACGTCGTCTTCAATCACCACATTGCCAAGTTGGGGAATCTTTTTATATCCATTCTCGGTAGGGGCGAATCCGAAGCCGTCGGCGCCGATTACGCAGCCGGCGTGGAGGATACACCTCTTCCCTACCTTGCAGTTATGATAAATCTTGACGCCGGGCTTAATCACGGCATTGTCGCCGATTTCAACGTTGTCGCCGATATATGCCTGCGGGAAAATCTTCACTCCCTTGCCCAGCTTGGCGCCGCGGCCGATGTATGCGAATGCACCGATATAAGCATCGGCCGGCACTTCTACGCCTTGTGCAATGAAGCAGGGCTGCTCCACGCCTTCATATTTAGGCTCAAGTGCCTCAGCTGCGAGGTCGAGCAGACGTGCCATAGTGGCATAGGGGTCGGCTACACGGATGAGAGTGGCTTTTACGGGTTGTGTGAGTTTCAGGTCATCCTTTACCAGCACGATGCTGGAATCGGTGGTGTAAATCCAGTGCTCATATTTGGGATTTGCAAGAAATGATATAGCACCTTGATGACCTTCTTCGATTTTGGCGAAGGTAGAAACGGCCACATTGCCGTCGCCTTCCACCTTTCCGCCTGTCATGGCGGCTATTTGATTGGCGGTAAATTGCATTTTACTTGGTTAGGAGTCTTTTCGACACTAAGGAATAATGCCCGGTAATACCGGATTTATGTATAGCCGTCATAGCTATACGCTTACAAACTGCAAAGGTGCGAATTTTTTTCGACATATGCAAAAATCGCCGCCACGATTTGCCGTTTTGTCAATTTGCAGGATGCCGTTTGGCTGAAAGCGCATTTATTTTTAACTTTGCAATGGTAATCTTGCAAATAGATGTTTGCGGCATTACTTTACGTAGCACGTTTAGATTAATAGTGAGGTATGGATTCAACAGACCACTCCCCTGCCGGCGCCTGTGTTGAGGACGGTATGGCGCTTATCGAAAAATATTTCCCCGGACTTACCGCACTGCAGCTTGAGCGGATGCGTCAACTCGGACCGCTTTACACTGAGTGGAATGCCCGAATCAATGTGGTGTCGCGCAAGGATATAAGTAATCTTTATCTACATCATATCCTTCACTCGCTGGCCATAGGCAAGTTCGTAACCCCTTCCACCGGCAGCAGTATCCTCGATTTCGGCTGCGGAGGTGGTTTCCCTGGCATACCTCTGGCCATTCTCTGGCCCGATTGCAGATTCCATTTAATCGACCGCGTGGGCAAGAAAATCAGAGTGGCCACTGAGATTGCCTCAGCAATCGGCCTCGATAATGTGACATTCCAGCACGGCGATGCCGGCGAGTGCCATGATAAGTTTGATTATGTAGTAAGCCGTGCCGTTATGCGCCTTGATGCGCTGGTGCCACTGGCACGGAAAAATGTGTCGCGGGTTTGCCGGAATAAACTTCACAACGGGTTAATATGTTTAAAGGGTGGAGATTTGGCCGATGAAGTAGAAGCCACTACCGGAAGCACAGTTGAGGTACCACTGTCGGATTACTTCAGCGAGCCGTTCTTTGCTACGAAAAAACTGATTTACAAACCATTGTAAAGCGCTTATATGATAAAACAGCAGTCGTTTGAGGTAAACCTCTTTGGAGAAGAAACATATATAGTATGGGACGATGCCACCCTTGAGGCAGCAATTATCGACCCGGGAATGGCCACTGAGGCAGAATGTAGCTATGTCGACAACTTCATCGCCCAACATACATTGCACCTTAAGGCTGTGCTGTTCACACACCTTCATATCGACCACACCCTCGGTGCGGAGCATATCAGCCGGAAGTATGGAGTGCCAATGCTTGGCAATAAAGCCGATGCGCCGCTTGGCCGTCAGCGCCGTGAGCAGGCCACGATGTTTCATATGCCGGCAAATCCCGGACCACTTGAGATGGACCGCTTCATTGATGAGGGTGAGGTGCTTACCCTGGGAGAATATAAGGTAGAGGCGCTTCACGTGCCTGGACATTCTCCCGGTTCGTTGGTTTATTACATACCGGGTGCCGGAATTATGTTTTCGGGCGACGTGCTTTTCAGAGGAAGCATCGGGCGCACCGATCTCCCTGGTGGCAGCTATGCGCAACTCATAGCAGGAATCCATAAAAAACTCCTTACGCTTCCACTTGCTACCAAGGTTTATCCGGGGCACGGACCTTCCACAACGCTTGCCGATGAAATGCGCTCAAATCCGTTCTTTTAACGCTTGCAACCGTTCTTTTAACGGTTAGCCTCGTTTGAGGAATGTGTGGGCGGATGAAGGCGGTCGGCAGAAAATTCCCCTTTGATTTAGACGGAAATCAGCTCCGACGGGAATCAACGTATGTCGGCGATGATAGGGTCGAAATCGGCAAGGTCGGCTGGTGCATCGGGCGATGTGGCAAGAGTTTGGATAAATCGGGCTGTGAGGATTATACCCTTCCAGCGCAGTGATTCCTCAATGGTGCTGTAAGTGTCTTTGCGACCGATGATGGCTACGGCCACTTCTGCCGCTTCTTTTTTGTGACCCAACCGAAGGTATGTGGCGGCTAAAAGCAGATAGTCGATTAGCCCGATATAGATGTCTGTATCCTTATTCGCGGCTTTTTCGGCCACAATCGTTTCAAATACCTGGGCAAAACGCTCCAGCATACCTGCGCCATAGAGCACCTGAAGATATGTTGAGACATAACTTCTGAATCCCTGTTTGCGCTGGAAGAAATCGAGAAACAGTGCGGCTTCCTCAGTCTTCCCTTTTTCGATAAGAGGCAGAGCAAGATTATGCCACGATTCTTCGGTCTGCTCCGATTCGGAATAGTATTTCTCGAGATATTGCTTCAGATCGTCGGGACGAAGCTCCACGATGGCCATAATGGGATTCTCTCCGTTGGCCATGGTCATCCCTGAAGTGTGAATCATCCAGTACACCTGGCATGCTTCCTGCCGCATAGACTCTCTGACGTATGCCTCGGCAAGCCCTTCGAGCGCGAATGAATTGCCCGGGTCTTCTTCGAGAATACCTTTCAGCATGGTAATGGCCTCCTGTCGGCGCCCAGGTAATGCCACGAGCACCACACCTTTCACGATGCGGGCATTGAAGTGGCTCGGGTCGATGGCGAGGGCATAGTCTACAGCGGCAAGTGCTTCCTCCGGGTGCTCCAGCCCGAATTCTATACGCGCCAGCAGCAGCCACGCCTCGATGTCGAATGGCGAAGCTGCGGTAAGTTGCTCCGCAATCTTGCGTGCCTGGGGCATATAAAGCGGATTGTCCTTAATGGTTTCGGCTACTTCAAAGGAGAAGCCGCGCTTATCTTCGGCGTGTTTTGTTAGCGCCGGCAGATAGTGAACCAGCAGGTCGGTGCGGTCGAGGTCGCGCAGCAAGTCTATCAGCTTGAAGAGTGTTTCGCTGTCGAGCCGTTCGTATTTCTCAAGCAGAGTATCGATGTATGGTGCCGGATTTCCACCCGGAAAACATTCCACTCCCATACGGAGTACATCCCACAGAGCGGAATCGGTGCGGCCGCCGCGCTGAATCATCTCGCCGGCGGAATCCTGCGATACATAGGAGAGGAAAAAAGCCAGACGCTCGTCAAACTCCCGGTTGTCGGGGTGAAGCCTCGATGCAGTGAGAAAGACAAACATCTGCACCATAGCATCGCCCTCATCCTGTGCGTAGTCGTAGATGTCGAGCAGCTCGTCGGTCTCATAATAGCTTATAGCGCCCCCTGCGGTTACCTCCGCACGGAAGCGCTCATAAAGCTGACGCATGTATTCCTCGTCGTTGTTTTCAGATTCGTTATACATTCTGTTTCTGAGCCTTCTCCCAGCTGTCTTTCAGGGCGATGGTGCGGTTGAATATCAGATGGTCGGGAGTGGAGTCGTAGTCGGGCGTGAAGTAGCCGATGCGCTGGAACTGGAATTTCTCCCCTGTCCGGGCATTCTCAGCAATGAACGGCTCAACCTTGATGCCTCCCACCACTTTGAGCGAGTCGGGATTGAGAAGGTCGCGGAAATCGCCTTCTTCGGCCGAGGGATTCTCCACGGAGAACAGACGGTCGTAGATGCGCGCTGTGGCGTCGACAGCTGTGGAGGCGGATACCCAGTGAAGAGTGCCCTTCACCTTGCGGTTGGCGCCCGGCATGCCGCTGCGACTTTCGGGGTCGTAGGTGCATCGGATTTCGGTGATGTTGCCTTCGGCATCTTTCACCACATCCTCACACTTGATGATATAGGCACCTTTCAGGCGCACTTCGCCGCCGGGAGCAAGACGGAAGAATTTCTTGGGAGGATTCTCCATAAAGTCGTCGCGCTCGATGTAAAGCTCGCGTGTAAAGGGCATCTGGTGTGTGCCGGCTTCGGGATTCTCGGGATTGTTTTCCATTTCCACGATTTCGGTCTTTCCTTCCGGATAGTTGGTGATAACTACCTTTACCGGATTCATCACAGCCATTGCGCGGGTGGCGATGGCGTTGAGGTCTTCGCGCACGGCGTGCTCGAGAAGCGATACAGAAATTTGTGCTTCCTCGATCTTGGTGTAGCCGATGCGGTCGATGAAGTTGCGGATAGCTTTTGAAGTGAAGCCGCGGCGGCGCATACCCGAGATAGTGGGCATACGTGGGTCATCCCATCCGGCCACCAGACCCTCTTTTACAAGCTGGAGCAGTTTGCGCTTGCTCATCACTGTGTATGTGAGGTTGAGGCGGTTGAACTCAATCTGCCGGGGGCGGTAGGTGCCGTCGGTGAGGAAGTCTACAAAGTAGTCGTAGAGCGGACGGTGAGGCACAAATTCAAGTGTGCAGATCGAGTGGGTAACACCCTCGAAGAAGTCGCTCTGACCATGTGCGAAGTCATACATGGGATATACCTTCCACTGAGTGCCGGTGCGGTGGTGCGGCGTCTTGATTATGCGGTACATAATCGGGTCGCGGAAGTGCATATTCGAGGAGGCCATATCTATTTTGGCGCGGAGCACACGGGCACCCTCGTCAAATTCACCCTTGTTCATACGCTCGAAGAGGTCGAGATTCTCCTCAACCGAGCGGTTGCGGTAAGGACTTTCGGTGCCGGGAACTGTGGGAGTGCCTTTCTGAGCGGCAATCTCCTCGGAGGTCTGGTCGTCGACGTATGCCTTCCCTTCCTTAATCAGGCGCACTGCCAGATCGTAAAGCTGAGGGAAATAGTCGGATGCGTAGCGCTCGTTCTCGCCCCAGTCGAAGCCAAGCCAGTGAATGTCTTCACGGATTGCATCGACATATTCAGTGTCTTCCTTGATAGGGTTTGTGTCGTCGAAACGAAGGAAGCATTTGCCGCCAAACTTTTCAGCGGCGCCGAAGTCCATACAGATAGCTTTAGCATGGCCGATGTGCAGATAACCGTTAGGCTCCGGTGGAAAACGTGTCTGAAGGCGTCCGCCATTTTTGCCCTCTTTGAGGTCGTCTACTATCATCTGTTCCACAAAGCTCAGAGCTTTGCTCTCTTCCGGCTTTTGAATATCTTTATTTTCTGACATAGCACAATAGTGGTTTTAGGGTGCAAATATAGTGAGTTTTTTTCAAATCGCTTGCAGGTTTGCGGAATTATTTGGAAATTTGCGCCCGAACTTTACAATTATTCACTAACAAGTTCTTAAATAGATTATGCTTCAGTTTGCAACTTCTTCCAATAAGCGATTTACCTCCACAGAGCAGGTGCAGCTTGCTCTTAAAGGTGGTTGTATGTGGGTGCGCCTCACCGGCAAGGTCGATGCAGAGGAGGCCGAACCGGCCGTGAAAATGTGTACCGAGGCCGGAGCCATTCTCATTATTGATAATGATATAGCACTGGTTGATAAACTTCGTGTGCACGGCGTTCACTTCACCTCCTGGACTCGGGGCAGCCTGATAGCAGCCCGCGAAACGCTTGGTCCGCACGCCATTATCGGTGTTACTTGCACAGATATTGCTGCCGTGGAGGAGCTTCGGGGGCTGGATGTCGACTATGTCACATTCCCGCTGCCGGAAGCAGCAAAAGTGAAGCCTGAAGCCGCCGAAGCAAAGCATGAGGGAACAAAAGCAACGCCTGAAGGAGTAGAAGTTCTGCCCTATTATGCTTCGGTTGTAAAGGCCGTGGAGGCTATCAAGCATCCCGAGTTTAAGCTGCATCCGGTAGCTTCGGGTTCTTTCCCCGATGAAATGCTTACACAGATTCTTGACACCGGTATCGAGGGATTCGAAATGTCGGAATCGTTTATTTCAGCTCCGGATCCTGTGTATGCCATCGAGAAGGTGAATGAAATTCTTTCAGATTATATCGGCGATCGTGTCAAATCTTAAAATGTCATATCCATTTCGACAGTCCCTTTTTAATATATAATTGTATCAGAATATGAAATATATAGGCATTATCCCGGCCCGATATGCGTCGACTCGGTTTGAAGGAAAACCTCTTGCCGACCTGGGTGGGCGTCCGGTGATTGAACATGTATACCGTCGCGTGGAGGAAGCTCTCGGTCAGGCGGCTGTTGCCACCGACGATGAGCGTATTCTGAAGGCCGTGGAGGCTTTCGGCGGTGTGGCAGTGATGACATCCGATAAGCATCGCAGCGGCACCGACCGATGCCTGGAGGCGTATGAAAATCTGGGCAGCCAGGCCGATGTGGTGATAAATGTACAGGGCGACGAACCATTTGTCGACCCTGACCAGATTCGACTTATCGCCAGCAGTTTCGAGGATCCGGCCACAGAAATCGCCACTCTCGCGCTCCCTTTCCCCTCCGATGGAAAGTATGCCGACCTTGAAAACCCCAACCGGCCGAAGGTTGTATTCGATGCCAATGGATTCGCTATGTTTTTCAGCCGGTCGGTAATCCCCTATGCCCGTGGTGTAGAGAGGGAGAATTGGCCGTCGGTTACACAATATTACACACACGTGGGTATGTATGCCTTCCGCATTGCCACGTTGCGCCGGGTGGTAGCGCTTCCACAGTCGTCGCTCGAACTTACAGAGTCGCTTGAGCAGCTCCGCTGGCTGCAGAATGGTTTCCGTATTAAAGTGAAAATTACCGACAAGGCCACTATCGGTATCGACACCCCGGCCGACTTGGAAGCTGCAAGAGCGTTGCTGCGGTCGAAGAATTAATCAGAAACTGCAGTTAATGGTTCTGAGCCTAATTAAGATTGCTTAACATTTGAAAGAGATTTTGATGCTTGATCGCACCACTCCCCCGCTTACTTCCGGCTTCCGGTCGCTTTCGCTTCCGGATTTCAGTCGGTCAACACTTCCTAATGGTGTAGAACTTTATTGCTATAGCGCCGGAGAGGAGCCGGTTGCCCGTATCGCGATGATATGGGAAGGTGGTCTTTTGGATGTGGAGAAGCGCGCCGCACTTGTGATGCTTGGCGAAATGCTGGCTGAGGGCTGTGCCGGTCTATCCGGGAAGCAGGTGTCGGATATACTTGAGACGAACGGCGCTCTGTTTCGTGCGCAGTCGTCGCGGCAATCAACCCTCATTACTTTAAATTTGCTGAATCATACAGCTCCGGCTTGCCTGCCGTTGCTGGCTTCGATTGTGGCAGAACCGACATTTCCGGCCGATACTCTCGAAAGTCTGAAGCAGAAGGAGGCGACTTCGCGCGAAATAACTCTGCAGAAGCCTGTGTTTCAGGCAAATTTGCTGGCGGCTCAGACGCTATATGGTGCTGAAAATCCGCTGGCCGGATACACTTCGCCGCAAGCGATACGCCGCGTAGACCGCGAGGATCTGGTGGATGTTCACCGGCGGTTGATATTAGGTAGTAAACCTGCTGTTTTTGTGTCGGGAAAGGTGGACGAAGCAATGCTTCGGCTTATTTCTGATACTTTGGGTCGGATTCCTTTCGGCGATACAGGCGCAGAACCGGTGAAACGGCTGACGCTTCATAATGCTGTGCTTCACAACGATATAACAGCACGAAAACAGATCGACGGGTCGCTGCAGACTGCGGTGCGCATAGAGATGCCGGCTATTTCGGCAATGCATCCTCACTTCGATGCACTGACATTTACGATAGCGCTGCTCGGCGGTTATTTCGGCAGTCGGCTTATGAGCAATTTGCGTGAAGATAAGGGTTATACGTATGGTGTAAGTGCCTGGATCGACCGCTTTGTAGAGGGTGGATCGACTGTGATCGCATGCGAGTGCGACAACCGCTATTCCGCGGATGTGCGCCTTCAGATTCACAAGGAAATAGAGCGGCTTGCCACTGAGGCTGTGCCAGAAGATGAGTTGGAAACGGTGCGCAATCTCTGCATCTCCGAACTTGCTTCCGTGCTGGAGTCTCCGCTTTCAATCGCCACGTATGCCGAACAGGCATATACTTACGGTATTCCGCGCGACTTTTTCGCCAGAAAATTCCGTAATATAATGGCTCTGACATCCGCCGATGTGAAGCAGATGGCCCGGAAATACATCCTTGATGCTGCCAAAGTGACCGCGCTTGCCGGAAATGCGGATGCTTAATATAATAAGCCCGGTTAGTATATTTTAACAGCAGGCTTTGACCAAATTTTTGTAATTTTGTAGTAGAATATTTAACCCAAACATTATACTTGAAAATAATGAAGAAAAGTGCTTTGCAGAAGGCTCGTGCCACTTACCAGCCCAAGCTTCCTATCGTGCTCACAGGAGCTGTAAAGGCTGTTGAAGGTCAGCCCACACAGTCGGTTGCCAACCAGGCTGAAATCAAGGAACTGTTTCCCAACACCTACGGTCTGCCCGAACTCAAATTCGAGAAAGCTACCGCACCCGCTCCCTCCAAGCCCATCAATGTCGGTGTAATCCTTTCCGGCGGCCAGGCCCCCGGCGGTCACAATGTCATCTGCGGCCTTTTCGACGGCCTTAAGAAAATCAACAAGGATTCGCGCCTCTATGGCTTCCTGATGGGCCCCGGCGGTTTTGTTGACCATCAGTATAAAGAACTTACAGCCGATTTCATCAAGGACTACCGCAATACCGGCGGCTTCGATATCATCGGCTCGGGTCGTACAAAGCTTGAGACCAAAGAGCAGTTCGACAAGGGTCTTGAAATCCTGAAAGAACTCAACATCTCCGCTCTCGTTATTATCGGTGGCGACGACTCCAACACCAACGCTGCCGTGCTGGCTGAATATTATAAGTCAATCAATGCCGGTGTACAGGTTCTTGGTTGCCCCAAGACTATCGACGGTGACCTCAAGAACGATGTGATTGAAACCTCTTTCGGTTTCGACACCGCCACAAAGGTTTACTCAGAGGTAATCGGCAACATCCAGCGCGACTGTAACTCCGCTAAGAAATACTGGCACTTCATTAAGCTTATGGGCCGTTCGGCAAGCCATATCGCCCTTGAATGTGCACTTCAGACCCAGCCTAACATCTGCATCGTTTCAGAAGAGGTTGAGCAGAAAGATATGACTCTCCAGCAGGTAGTTGACTATGTAGCTGAAATCGTGGCCAAGCGTGCTGCCAACGGCAACAACTTCGGCACCGTGCTCATTCCCGAAGGTCTGATTGAATTTATCCCTGCTGTAAAACGCCTTATCGCTGAGCTTAACGACCTCCTGGCAAAGAACGCCGAGGAGTTTGCCACAGTTGCTCCCGCCGATCAGCGCGCCTATATCATCGGCCATCTGTCGAAAGAAAATGCAGCCGTTTACGAATCGCTCCCCGAAGGTGTAGCCCGTCAGCTCAGCCTCGACCGCGACCCCCACGGCAATGTGCAGGTTTCGCTCATCGAGACAGAGAAACTTCTCTCCGAGATGGTTGGCAAGCGTCTGGCCCAGTGGAAGAAGGAAGGCAAATACAATGGCAAATTCTCTGCACAGCACCACTTCTTCGGTTACGAAGGCCGCTGCGCCGATCCTTCCAACTTCGACGCAGACTACTGCTACGCTCTCGGTTTCAACGCCGCTTGCCTGATTAAGGGTGGCTTCACCGGATATATGTCGTCGGTTCGCAATCTTACCAAGCCTTCCGTACAGTGGATTGCCGGTGGTATTCCTATCACTATGATGATGAATATGGAGCGCCGCAATGGCAAGATGAAGCCTGTGATTCAGAAAGCGCTCGTAAATCTTGATGGCGCACCCTTCCGCAAGTTTGCCGAGCAGCGCGACGATTGGGCTGTAAACACCTGCTACGTTTATCCCGGTCCTATCCAGTACTTCGGCCCGTCGGAAGTTTGCGACCAGCCCACCCTCACTCTGAAATACGAGCATCAGGGAAAATAATTTGTAAGTCCTAATTTAGAGCTTGCATAAAAGAAAATAATAAGTAAGTCCTTAATTACAGCTTGCATAAAAGGATGGAGCTGCCCCGGCAATGTCGCCCCGGCAGCTCCTATTTTATGTACCGACAGCTCTTTTTTGTATCCATCCGAAAAAAGCCGCCTTGAGGTTGTCAGGGCGGCTTTGGTATCTTTAGGGGTTATTTAGAGGTTTTCAGGCGGGAAGTTGTATGGGAGGTATTGGGCGAGTTGGGAGTCGTCCATATCGAGGTCAATGTGCTCGAGGGTGTGTTTGAGCCAGTGGTAGGGGTTGATGCTGAGGTTCTGGCAGCTGATAATGAAGGTGTAGAAGATAGCATGGTCTTGTGCGCCGCGGTCGTTCTGGCTGAAGAGGTAGTTTTTGCGGCCCAGTACCGTGGAGCGCTGTCCTTGTTCTACGGGGTTGTTGTCGATGTGGTAGTTGCCGTCTTCGGTGTAGCGTTTTATGCGCGGCCACAGTGGCAGGGCGTATTTGATGGCTTTGGCCAGTGGGTCCTGCGGGGTGCATGTCATCAGTGCTGCGTGCATCCATGCTTCGAGGCCGTCGAGGATGGGTACGGCCAGGCGCTGGCGTTCCTGCAGGATTTGGTCTGCTGTGGCGCCTTGGTTTTTGAGGTTTTCTTCCAGGGAGTATAGTGTGGCGATGTATTTTACGGCTTCTGCGGCCAGTGGGTGGGTGCTCTGGGCGTCGACAAATTTACGGCGCACGTGGGCCATGCACCCCAGTAGGGTTATCCCGGGTACATTTTCAAACTGGTTGTAGACCGTATAGCCGTCATTCTGTATCACTCCCTGATATTCTCTCAACTGTGTCCGGGGTATTTCTCCGCCGCGGCTCCCTTTATGGTAGAAGAAGTAGGTGCCTCGGGGATGGGCGCTGACGTCGCGGAACTGCCAGGCGTAGCCTTTGCGGCATGACTGGCCTTTGCGGTCAGCTATGTTCCATGGCACTTCGTCGATCTGCACGTACCCGCCCTGCATCACCGCCTTGCGCTGACACTGGTAGAGGGGGTAAAGTATGTTGGCGGTGGCGTGTATCCAGTCGTTGACGGTGGAGGTGGAGAGTTTGAGCCCCATCTCACCAAACATTTTCACCTGGCGGTATTCTGGCAGATGGTGGGACGCTGCAACTGCTCGATCTGCCGGGCCATTTCGATAATCATCGCATGGCAGGCCTCTATCGTATCGGGCAGTTCAATCGTCTTTTTCATACCGCTAAGTTACTAATTTTTAGCGATATTACAAAATATTTTCCCTATTATTTTCAGCTATTTTTCCGACTGTTTTTCGGGCTTCTGATACCTGCGCCGACGGGCTGCCTTCGGAGAAATACCCTCCATCAGAAGCACCAGTTCGTCCCACCGCATCGAGCGGAACCCCATGCCCTGACGCAGGACAATACGCGGATGAAACCGCCCCTGCTCAAGCCGTTTGTAATACATCGCATAGCCGCCACGCTCCCAGTGCAGCAACTTCATAATCTTGCGGTTCTTGCCTACAAAAATATAGACATCACCGTTGGTAGGATCAAGGCCCACGCGGCGTACCTGACCGCACATCCCGTTTACTCCTATACGCATATCGCTCGGATGCTGAGCCATGACTATGCGGTTGTTTTCATTCAGATTGAACATAGCGTTTTTGTCTGCAAAGTTCGCAAACAAAAACGCTATAGTAAAGTCGGCTTTTTTCGGATGGATACCTTTTTTATTTCCCGGCAGCACCTTTTTTTATTTCTTTACGGATGGGTATAAAGCAGCAGGAGCCGCACCGGTTGAGGGTGCAGCTCCTGTGAAGATGTTCAGCGGGTAAAAGAAGTCGCTTAGGCGTTTTTCACTTTGTCAACAACAGCCTTGAAAGCTGCGGGATTGTTGAGGGCGAGGTCGGCCAGGACTTTGCGGTTGATCTCGATACCGGCCTTGTGGATAAGACCCATCAGCTGGGAGTATGACAGACCTTCGAGACGGGCGCCGGCATTGATGCGCTGAATCCAAAGAGCGCGGAAGTTGCGTTTTTTGTTCTTGCGATCGCGGTATGCGTAGGTAAGACCCTTTTCCCAGGTGTTCTTGGCTACGGTCCAAACGTTGCGGCGGCAACCGAAGTAACCGCGGGTTAATTTCAGAATTTTCTTACGACGTTCGCGTGAAGCGACGTGGTTGACTGATCTTGGCATTGTATTTGACAAGTTGTGGATGACAGCGTCCGGCCTGTGGCCGGCTCTTTAGGCAGCTGGAGGAAACGATTCCGAGCATGCCGGGGCTTGACATCCGGTTAATGATACTCTCGGACCACTTGGTATTGCTCAGGCCGGTCCGTTTGCCTTCGTCGGACCGACGCCGCGTCAAGAGAATGGCGGCGTACGGCCGAAAGTTGCCACGCAAGCGTGGCTGCCCGGCATTACTTGAGGCCAAGCAATGCCTTCACGTTGGACACGTCGACGCGGTCAACGAGGCCGAAGTGGGTAAGGTTGCGTTTCTGCTTCTTGGTCTTCTTTGTGAGAATATGACTTTTGAAAGCATGTTTTCTCTTGATCTTTCCTGATCCGGTAAGGGCGAACCTCTTTTTGGCACCGGAGTTAGTCTTAATCTTGGGCATTTTAAGTAGAAATTTGGAATTAAAGGTTTGGCGCTGAACACCATTTATCTTAACGGGCGGCGGCGCAGTTTATTGCGCCGCCGCGCGCATTGTCATTTTTTCTTGGGCGAAAGCATTATGGTCATTCGCTTTCCTTCCAACACCGGCATCTGCTCTACTTTGCCAAGGTCTTCAAGGTCGTTGGCAAATCGGAGCAGAAGCACTTCGCCCTGCTCTTTGAACAGAATGGAGCGGCCTTTGAAGAATACGTAGGCCTTTACCTTCGAACCTTCCTGAAGGAAGCTCTGAGCGTGCTTGAGCTTGAAGTTATAGTCGTGGTCGTCGGTCTGAGGTCCAAAACGGATTTCCTTGACTACCACCTTCGTAGCTTTTGCTTTCTGCTCCTTCTGGCGCTTTTTCTGCTGATAAAGGAACTTCGAGTAGTCGAGGATTCGGCATACGGGGGGTTCGGCGGTGGGAGAGATTTCCACAAGGTCAAGCTCCAGCTCATCAGCCAGACGCATTGCCTGCTGAATCGACACAATGCCGTTCTCCACATTGTCGCCTACGAGGCGTACTTCCTTGGCGCGGATGCGTTCGTTGATGTTGTACGGCTCTTCTTTGCGGGGAGGACGCGGCCCGGTGAGGGGCGGACGTACACCTGCGGGGCGGGGACCACCCGGGCGGGGACCGCCGAAGCCCCCGGGACGACCGGACTGCTGGCCTGCAGGCCGGTTATAGCCTCCCTGACCGGGAGTGGCAGAATGTTGGCCGCTTCCGGCCGGACGGTTACCTCCGCTATGCTGCGAATTACCGTAGTTGGAGGGACGTGAACCTCCGAAGTTGCTGGGTTTCTTATCCATTAAGTGTTGGTTGGTGAATCTGTTTATTGAGCTTCAATAAATTCAGGTGCTTTAACTGTTGTTGAGTGGGATTACTGAAGCTCCTTGACAAGGCGGTTGATTTCGTCGGCAAACTGTGCCACGGTCATTGTGCCCTTGTCGCCTTCGCCCTGCTTGCGCACCGATACTTCGCCGTTGGCGGCTTCTTTCTCGCCTACGATAAGCATATAGGGTACGCGCTTAAGCTCGTTGTCGCGAATCTTGCGGCCGATTTTCTCGTTGCGGTCGTCGACGGTTACGCGCACGTCGGCTTCGTTGAGTTGCTCGGCCACCTTGTGAGCATAGTCGTTGAACTTCTCGGAGATAGGCAGGATGATAGCCTGGTCGGGAGCGAGCCACAGGGGGAATTTGCCTGCGGTGTGCTCAAGCAGCACAGCCACAAAGCGTTCGAGCGAGCCGAAGGGTGCGCGGTGAATCATCACCGGACGGTGCTTCTGGTTGTCGGCTCCGGTATATTCCAGCTGGAAGCGCTCGGGCAGGTTGTAATCGACCTGAATTGTGCCGAGCTGCCAGCGGCGGCCTATGGCGTCCTTGACCATAAAGTCGAGTTTCGGGCCGTAGAAGGCTGCCTCGCCAAGCTCTTTGCGTGCGTTGATGCCCTTTTCGGCACAGGCTTCGATGATGGCCTGTTCGGCGAGATGCCAGTTTTCGTCGCTGCCGATATATTTCTCTTTGTTCTTGGGGTCGCGGAGCGAAATCTGCGCCTCGTAGTTGTCGAACTTCAGTGCGCCGAAGATGTAGAGGATGATATCCATAACTTTGAGGAATTCATCCTTAATCTGCTCGGGAGCGCAGAAAAGGTGGGCATCGTCCTGAGTAAATCCGCGCACACGGGTAAGGCCGTGGAGCTCACCGGTCTGCTCATAGCGGTACACGGTGCCGAATTCGGCAAGGCGCATAGGCAGGTCGCGGTAGGAGCGCGGTGCGCTCTTGAAGATTTCGCAGTGGTGAGGGCAGTTCATCGGTTTGAGCATATACTCCTCCCCTTCCTGCGGAGTGTGGATGGGCTGGAAGGAGTCCTTGCCATACTTAGCATAGTGGCCGGAGGTGACATAGAGCTGCTTGTTGCCGATATGCGGGGTGATTACCTGGAGGTAACCATATTTCTTCTGAATCTTGCGGAGGAATTGCTCCAGACGGTCGCGCAGAGCGGCACCCTTCGGGAGCCACAGAGGCAGACCTGCGCCTACGTTCTGCGAGAAAGCGAAAAGCTCCATCTCTTTGCCGAGCTTGCGGTGGTCGCGTTTTTTGGCTTCTTCGAGCAGTACGAGGTATTCGTCGAGCATCTTCTTCTTGGGGAATGTGATGCCGTAGACGCGCACCAGCTGGTTGCGCTTCTCGTCGCCGCGCCAGTAAGCACCGGCAAGCGACATTACCTTGCAGGCTTTGATCAGACCGGTGGAAGGGATATGCGGACCGCGGCAAAGGTCGGTAAACGCACCCTGAGTATAGGTGGTGATTGAGCCGTCCTCAAGTTCGGAAATCAATTCGCACTTGTATTCCTCATTGCGGTCGCCGAAAAATTTCAGCGCGTCGGCTTTGGATATGTCGGCACGCACGATTTTATCGTCGCGACGGGCCAGTTCGAGCATCTTGGCCTCGATTTTGGGGAAGTCGTCGGCTGTGATTGTATTGCCGTTGGGGTCGATATCGTAGTAAAAGCCGTTTTCTACGGCCGGACCAATACCGAATTTCACTCCGGGGTAAAGCTCCTGGAGTGCCTCGGCCAGCAGGTGTGCCGAGGAGTGCCAGAAGGCGTGCTTGCCTTCGGGGTCATCCCATTTGAAAAGCTTGATTGTGGCATCAGCTTCAATCGGGCGGGTAAGGTCCCATTCCTGTTCATTTACAGATGCGGCCAGCACCTCTTTAGCGAGCTGAGGCGACAGGCTGCGGGCGATTTCGAGGGGTGTAACACCGGCCTCAAACTGTTTTACCGAATTGTCGGGAAACGTAATGTTGATCATTATATAACTTTGTTTATCAATAAATTGCCACCAACAACGTGGCAACCAACAATAATAGCGCGAAATTTTCCACAAAGATAACAACTTTCCCCGAAATATCAGTCACTTTCAGTGCATTATTTTTCGCGAAAATCAACCATTATCACCCGTTTCAACCATTCTCACCCGTTAAAACTCATTTTTACCCATTGTCGAGCTTATCCCATACTCGGGGTGCACGCGGATTGCGGAATATGCGGATTATATTTTTCAGAGAGCAGCGGATGCGCTCCTTGCGAAGAATGGCGCGATTGGTGGTCGGTGAGGGCGTCCATAGCTGGTCGTAATGGAGTATCTGCTGACCGAAAGCGCGTACGGTAAGGCCCCATTTGCGGAGAAATTGGCCGGGGCCGTCGTTCTTGACAATCCGGTTTACGGAAACGCTTTTGAAGTGGTAGATGAGGCTGCGACCCACCCCTTTGAATACCCTTACGCCGGCCATCCACAGCTTGGCGTTGAAGTCGGGGTCGGATGCCATACCGGGTGAAAATTCCACACTGTAGCCACCCACCAGGTCCCAGATGTCGCGGTGTACCACGGTGGGCGGATTCCATACGCCCATCCAGTCCTCCCCTTCCAGCGACTTGTATGTGTCGAGCAGTTCCTTCTCGCGGAAAGTCTCCGGTGTGCGGCCGAAATCACGGCCGATGTAATGATGTATTCGCGGATCCGACTCAATCAGTGTGCTCCCGAAATACCACAGTTTGTCGGGCATACGGCATATCTCCTCATACAGCGCTTTATCCCAGCCGGGCAGCACATACATATCATCGTTGACGTAGCAGAGATAGTGAGCTGCCATAAGCGGACGCAGACCGTTGAGCGCCCAGCATACGCCTACATTCTCGGGAGTATGGGTGTATTTGTAGCCCTTCTCTTTGACCCATTGCAGAGTGCCGTCGCTGCCGTCGTTGATGTGAATCAGAATCTCGTGAGGGTACGTGGAGTTGCGCTCGATGCTCTCGATGCAGAGCTTGAGGAAGGGAAGATTGTTCCACGTAGGTATAAGTATGGAGAACAATGGCGACGGAGCCTTTGAGGAGGGTGTGCTTGTTTCGGTCATAATATGGACAAGGGTTGCAAAGGGCAACGTGTGGCTTGGTGTTTTTTATGATAATTCCAAAGAAGGTGTTTGTAAAGCCAGTAAGCCGGATATGTTACTGTCGGAATAGAGAACTGTCTTTTTATCGATTCGTCATCTCCGAAAAGATCGCGGGCCATTTTCCTGTATCCTTTACGGCGGAAAAGGAGGTCGCTCTGGTATCTGAGATATAGCTGATTATGCTTGTCGGGAGCCTTAAGTTTAAGGCTAAGCAGGGCCACTGTGGCTTTCGATTCGAAGGCTGCACGCTGGCAAACGCGCCCTTCATCGGTAACGCTGTGGCCGTGAAACCGGAAACGACTCAGCCGCTTGGCCACTTCGGCTACGCGCTGCCCTGCCATCAGCATACCCCAGAAAAGCCAGTCGCCGGTATAGCGCATCTTCAGATACGGCTTTGAGGAGAGGGAGGCCCAGGCATCGTGGCGGAATAGAACCATCGAGGCGTTGTAAAATTCGTTTCGCTGAATCATACGATGCTCCAGATAGCTGTCGCCATCGTAGATGCGTGTCTGCCCGTCGGGAGAATAGTTTTCAAAATATGGCCTGGCAAAAGGATTTCCATCGGCATCGACCAGCTCCGACATGGTTTTTACCAGCGCTACCCTATTGTCGGCTTCGAGTGCCGCAACGGCATAGGCGAGGAATTCCGGCAGCGCTGAATCATCGGCTTCGGCTACCCATATATATTTTCCGCGAGCTACGGAAAGCCCTTTTTCCCATTGGGCGAACGGGCTTCCAGTGTTGGACTGGTTGTATATAATATGCGAGACCTTCGGATTTGAGCGGTAGCGCTCAATCACCTCGCGGGAATTGTCGGTGGAGCAGTCGTCGAGAATAATCAGCTCAAAGTTCTGGAATGTCTGTGAGAGCACCGAATCAATGCGCTCGGTCAGAAACCGTGCGTAATTGTAGTTTGGAATGATTACGGATACAAGCGGAGCCGCGCAGCTTTCCGCCGAAGCGGATACGGGCTGAGCGACGGTGCTCTGTGCGTGTGTAGTGCTCATCAGGGAATCTGTGTTAGACTCGCTCCAGTCAACAACAAACCCGGAAGCGCTTCGGAAAGGCTTCCGGGTAAAGTGTTGTTGTCAAGCAAGTTGATTGGCCGGAAGCGGCTTATTCAGCGGGAGCTTCAGCAGGAGCTTCAGCTGCGGGAGCCTCTTCAGCGGGAGCTTCAGCAGCAGCCTTGGCAGCTTCTTCGGCAGCCTTAGCGGCAGCGATTTCAGCTTTCTTCTTGGCTACGGCTTCAGCTTTGGCGGCGTTCTTAGCCTGCTCAGCAGCGAGACGCTCCTTAGCGGCGGCTTCGCGCTTGCTGGCATCGCCAGCCTTGATAGCTTCGGTGGCTTTTGCTTTGCCGGCCTTCCAGGCTTCGAAACGACGCTGAGCTTCAGCTTCGTCGAAAGCGCCTTTCTTGACGCCACCCTGGAGGTGCTTCATCAGCAGCACGCCTTCGCGGGAAAGAATACTGCGGACGGTATCGGTGGGCTGAGCACCGACGTTGACCCAATACAAAGCTCGGTCGAAATCGAGAGTTACTGTAGCAGGATTGGTGTTGGGATTGTAAGAGCCAATCCGCTCGATGAACCTACCATCACGTGGTGCCCTGCTGTCGGCGATTACAATAGGATAGAACGCATAGTTCTTGCGACCATAACGTTGCAGTCTGATTTTTGTTGCCATTAAATATAAATAAATTAAGAGTTTGTATTGCGTCTCCCTGCCAACACGTAGCCGGGAAATGCGCCGCAAAGTTACGCATTTTTTATTAACCGGCCAAATCTTACGGTCTTATTTTTTGCTTATTTATTTTATATGTGCACCGGAAAGGCCGAAAATGGTAAAAATTGCCGCTGTATGTGAGGCAATGACGGGAAAATTTGTAACTTTGCGGCATATTCTGTACACTCCTATTGCCGATGACTGCCAGCACACCTTTGGTTTCAATTATAATCCCGGCCTATAAGCAGGCTGAGTATATCTCCGACGCACTCGACTCGGTGCTGAAGCAGGATTATGCCTGCTGGGAAGCGATAGTGGTGGATGACGGGTCGCCCGATAATGTGGCTGATATTGTGGCACCATATTGTGCCGCAGATTCCCGCATACAGTTCGTCCACACTGAAAATCACGGCGTTTCGGCGGCCAGAAACAAAGCAGTAAGCCTGGCAAAGGGTGAATTTATCCTTCCGCTGGATGCCGACGACACTATCGAGCCGACATATATTGGCAAGGCGGTGGAGCAATTCCGGCTTCACCCCGAGGCGGAAGTAGTATATTGCAAGTGGCGCTTCTTCGGCGTGACCACCGATGCGCCCGAACTGGCATATACCACTTATCGCAATTTGCTGGTCAACAATTCCATTTTCGCCACGGCTATGTTCAGGCGCAGCCGGTTTCTGGCCATAGGAGGCTACGATGAAGATATGCACCTGGGTTTCGAGGACTGGGAGATGTGGATGAGGCTGCTTGATGATTCATCGGTGGTTATACAGATTCCCGAGCATCTGTTCAACTACCGAATCAAGACCGCTTCAAGGAATGTCACTGCGGCTGATGATAATTCGGGGCTTAATGCCTTTGCCATCGAGCTGTATATGATGGACAAACATAAGAAGGTATATAAACGGTATTTCGGGCTGCCTACGGTCTTTTACGAAACCCGTTTCCAGCTTGAGGACCAGTACAGGAAATTGAAGAAGAAATACGACCGGATATGGTATCGCCGGCTGTGGCGTGCCATCAGGCCTAAGAGGAATAGATAGGCTATTGCCACATAGACAGGTTATCGACACACTTATGTAGTCAAGGTATTTTACAATAAAAGAAATTTAGTTATGGCACCAACCGTTTCTGTCATTGTTCCCAATTACAACTATGCCCGCTATCTGCCGCAGCGGCTCGAATCGATATTCAATCAGACGTATGACGATTATGAGGTGATTATCCTCGATGATAAATCGACCGACGATTCCGCAGCCGTGATTGAGCAATATCGCTCGCATCCGAAGGTGTCGAAAATCGTAATCAACAGTGAGAATTCCGGCAGCCCTTTCATTCAGTGGGAAAAGGGTCTTGGTTATGCACGCGGTAAGTATGCCTGGATAGCTGAGGCCGACGACCTTATGGAGCCGACATTCCTTGAAAAAGCCGTGAAAGTGATGGAGGAAGGACCGGGCGATATGCGCCTCACAATGGCGCTGTCGTATATCATCGACGGGGATGGCAATATCACCGACCGCAAGGGTTATGACCGGCGCATTTGGCCCACGGGTGGCGCTGTGGTTTACTCCGGCAGCAATTTTATTGCCGCAAATATGTGGGAGGGCAACGGAGTATACAATGCCTCGCAGGTGCTTTTCAGCATCGATGCGTTCAAGCAAGTGGCTAATACCGATTACCGCAAGATGCGTTATTGCGGCGACTGGCTGTTCTGGATAGAGATTGTCAGAAACGGTAATGTGGGTGTGATTCGTGAAAAACTCAACCGATTCAGAAAGCACGGTAAAAGTGTTACCGATGAAGGGCACGCAAAACTGGATGCTGCTATGAAGGAATCGCGCCATGTGCAGACCCATATCCTGTCGTCGGATGCTGCCATTCCCGCCGGAGTGAAAAGGATGCTCCGCTATCGTATTGCCCGGGCGCTGAAATGCGATTTCTCAAATCCGGCTCTGCAGATGCTGAACATCAACAGCCGGAATTTTGTGTGGCTCTGGATTTATAAGCACTGGTTTTTCAGCGGCTCCTATCGCAAAACAATAGAGGCGCTTCATCCGCTGGCCGAGTATGATTGAGCAGATTGCCTAACCGGCTCTAAAAATTTCGTTATGTTTCTGAAAACACCTTTATCTCTACAGGTGTTATAATTTCGTATTATCTTATTTTATTCATCAACAGTAAAAACTTACATATAAGAAATATAATGGCCAACACATTCTTTACCAAACTTAAGCAACTGAGCGGCAGCTATTTCTCGCTTACACCATATATTGTGCCTCAGCAGGAAGCCGAGGCGTCAATCCGGGAGGGCGTGTCGTTTCGCGGCACCAACCTGCTCATCCTGGTTATGGCAATTTTCATTGCTTCGCTTGGTCTGAACACCAATTCCACAGCCGTGATTATCGGCGCGATGCTTATCTCGCCGCTGATGGGACCTATTATCGGTCTGGGTCTTGGCCTGGGTATCACCGATTTCGCCCTGCTCAAGCGCTCATTTCGCAATCTTGTGGTAGCGGCCCTGTTCTCGATGCTCACTGCGGCGCTATATTTCCTTATCTCGCCCGTGGCTGAAGGGCACAGCGAACTGCTGGCGCGCACCTCCCCTACCATTTATGATGTGCTGATAGCCTTCTTTGGCGGCGGCGCAGGCATTGTGGGACTTTGTTCGCGCAGCAAAGGTAATGTTATCCCCGGTGTGGCTATCGCCACCGCTCTTATGCCGCCGCTCTGTACGGCAGGATATGGCTTAGCCACGATGCAGATGCACTATTTTGTAGGCGCCACCTACCTCTTTATCATCAACTCGATATTCATCTGCATCGCCACATTCATCGGAGTGAAATTCTTCCACTTCAAGCCAGTGCAGGCTGTGAATGAAAAGCGCGCTCAGAAGATTCGTCGGATTATTTACGCAATTGCCATCCTCACGTTGCTTCCGAGCATATATCTTACATATAATATGCTGCGCCAGAATCGGTTTGAACTCAATGCCGACCGCTTTGTATCGCAGGAATGTCAATGGCCCGACACCCATGTGCTGTCATCGTCGGATGTGTGGAATAAGAATGGACGGCAGATCAATCTTACTCTTATAGGCAAGTCTATGCCGCAGGATTCACTGGAACTTGCGCTCTCGTCGAGGCTCCGCTTCTATAATCTTGAGGGCACACGCCTGAAAATATTCCAGGGCGATTCGCCCGACGGCACCAACTCGCTGCAATCATCTTCGGTAAAGGATGTTTACGAGATATCGCAGGCCGCCATCAATGCCAAACAGGCGAAAATCGATTCGCTCACCAATATCATTGCCACTGATCGGGCCGAGATGCATCTCTCAGGCGACATAATGCCAGAGCTGAAGGTGGTGTTCCCGCAAATTAAGGAGATTGCCATCACAAAAGCGGTGTTTGCAAATCCCGGCGATGGAGCCACCGACACAGTGAATGTGGCTATGATATACGCTCCCGGTGTCAACCATACCCGCCGTGAGGAATTGCAGCGCTACCTTGAGGCACGCCTGCGTTTAGAGAAAATCCGTGTGGTTGAGGTGCCAGCTTCCTTGCCCTAAGCGGTTGATTCCTGAGCGACAGCCTCCAAAACAACCACTCACGGGGGCTACAGCGTATTGAGCGTCAGCGCTAATAAGCGCTTATTCGTTGCCGGCCGCCTCCTCGATTTCCGTTGGGATGGCTTCCTCAGCAGGCTTATCTGCTTCTGCCGGCTGCACGCCATCATCGGTAAGCGGCGTGAACCAGGCTGGCATAGCTACAACAAACCGGTAGAGGTTGCAGCCGATGAAATTGCCTGCTACGGTAGGCAGATATGCTGCAAGTAGTTGCCAGCCATACATATCCACCATAGCCCGACTGCATGAAACATAATAAAATGAATCGGCCACGCAGTGCGGAAAACCGCAGATGATAAACGCAGGCACTCCGAAGAGCAGGGGCAGCCAGTTGCCTTTCATTCCGGCGCCGCGCACTGCCGCTGTCATAATGAATCCGCAGGGAATGGCAAGCACACCGCACATAAGCGGGCCTTTGCTCAGACGGGTCTGAATAATTTTCTCCGAAGCTGCGGTGAGGGCGTCATCGCACGTGAGGGCGGAAATGATAAAGCATCCTGCTATATTCAGAAGCAGCATCAGGAGCAGCATAGAGTAATCGGAAAGCTTTGTGCGCCACACGTGCTGCGCCTGACCCGTAAACAATGGCAGCTTCATTGCCACCACCACTATCAGACCGAAAGCAAACATTATGGCTCCGAGTGTGCCTCCCACTTTTAGATAAATTGTGGCGGCAATGCCTATGGCGCCACCGGCCATAAGCCCTCCTGCGAGGAATTTTGTGGCGTTTTCGGTATTCATAGCAAGATAATGGATTGAATCGGATTATACAGAGAAATGTTTCAGAGTGCAAAGTTAACGCTTTATTCGGCAATACGGGCAATCTTAAAAAAAATATTAAAATAATTCCGACCAATCAGTTACTCGAAAAAAATGCGTACCTTTGTAAGAATAATGTACATCCCCTATCCGGGAATGTGTGCACACATTTGCTTGAGTTATGAAAGAAAGATTTCTTAATATGCCCCCGGTGACCAAGAATCTCTTGATCATCAATACACTTATCTATCTTGCATGCGCTATTTTGCCACGCCTGGGAAATGCCGTGGATGAGTATGGCGCGCTATACTATTTTACCTCCGACCAGTTTATGCCGTTTCAGCTGGTGAGCTATATGTTTATTCACGGCAGCTTTATGCACCTCTTCTTCAATATGTTCACGCTGTGGATGTTCGGCGAAATCATAGAGAGGTCAATGGGGTCGATGCGCTTCCTGATATATTATATAAGTTGTGGCCTTGGAGCGGCGTTTATCCAGGAAGGTGTGTTTGCGCTGATGATTAATCATTATGCTTCGCTGTTTGACAATGGCGACGCGCTTTGCTCGTTGTTGAGCCATACATCAGTGCCCTATTCTTCGATATTTGATCTGGGCATAAGTCCCGACGACCCGGCCGTGCGGCATATCTTCGGGTTGTACCACTCTCACACTGTCGGCGCCTCCGGTGCAATCTACGGCATATTGCTCGCTTTTGGATTCCTCTTCCCGCAGTTGCGCATCTACCTGCTGTTTCCCCCAATTCCTATGAAAGCCCGTACGGCGGTAATCGTTTTCGCCGCAATCGAGCTTGCGCTGGGCATTTATAATAGTCAGGCAGATACCGTGGCCCATTTCGCTCATCTGGGCGGTATGATTGTGGGTCTGCTTATCCTGCTGTGGTGGCGCCGCGGCATTCCGAGATACTAAGCTGTATTTACGTAATATCATTTATCTTCGATAACATCACTTACTTTTGAGAAGGAAAGCAAGCATAATGATTGTTTTGGTATCCGCTTCACTTGCGGTGTACCTGCTTATGCTTTTAGCCTGGTTGCTGCGTGGTGTGGCGCCGGGACTTGTCGACACGCTTTCCTCTGTGCTGGTTCTTCCGGCGCTCCCTGCCGAGGCTCTTGTCTGTCCCTGGACTCCGCTGACATATATGTTCACACACATCAGTTTTATTCATCTGTTGGTGAATATGCTGTGGCTCATAGGGTTTGGTGCAATGCTGAAAGGTGGCGCTCGCACACTTGCAGCTGTCTATTTCGCGGGCGGATTGGCCGGTGCCGGTGCCTTCTGGATCTACAATACGCTGTGCGGTAATTCCATTTCCACGCTTGCCGGTGCTTCTGCTGCGGTGATTGCGGTGGTGGTGGCGAGTGCCATATTATCACCCCGCCGCAAGGTGAACCTGCTGTTTCTTACAAATGTTGAAATAAGATATATCGCACCGGTGGCATTGCTCACACTGTTTGTGTCAATCGGCAATTTCGGCGCCGACACCTGCGCCCACCTTGGCGGTTTGATTGCCGGATTGGTTGCCGGGGCTGTGCTGCATATACGCTACAGCCTGATGTCGGACCGCGCTATGGCCAAGGCACGCGAGGTGACACGCCGCCGCATACTGCTCGACAAGGCTTCTACATCGGGCTTCGCATCATTGTCGGTGAGCGAACGCAGCGAACTGTTTGAGGTGTCGCGGCAAGATATAGCCCTTTCTGTGGGAAAAAATAGAAAACAAAGATAACGATATATGCGTCCGGCTCTGAGAAAAGGATTAAAGATTGCTGGCATTGTATTCAACGCCTTGGCTGCCATATTCACCATTATGGCGGCTTATGGTGGTGCCGTCAATCCGGAGACTTCCGCCGTACCGCAGTTGCTCGCGCTGTCTTTCCCTCTGTGGGTAATCCTCACTCTGCTGTTGCTTATTCTCAATCTGATATATTGGCTTAAGGCCGCTATAATCCAGGGTGCCACCATACTGATTTGCCTTGGACCGCTATGGGGATTATGCCCGTTGAATCTGTTCAATACCCGCATTACTCCGGAGAATCAGAACCGCTCTTTTACGCTGATGACATATAATGTCTACGGTTTTACCGACTATCGCGACGGCTCCTGGAAAACGGTGCCGGAAGGTCCGGCTAAATTCAACCCTACGCTCTCTTATGTGCTTCAGCAGCGCGATTCGATAGTGTTCTTTCAGGAAGTTTGCGGCAAGATAAAACACAATTCGCCTGAATTTATTGATGAGCAGGTTGATTCAATACATGCGCTGTACCCTTATAGTCTGTTTTACGATTTAAGGTCGGGAGCGCTTTCGCATTTTCCGTTCAAGCCTCTTGAAAATAAAGATTCCGGCATTCCTGATCTCTCGGGCAATTTCCAGGCGATGGTAGCCGAAATACAAGGGCACCGCACGCTGCTGGTGAATGTGCATCTTGAGTCGAATATGCTCACACAAGAAGACAAGGATGTGTTTCATCAGCTTACAAACGGCGAAAAAACATCTATGACAGATGTGCGCACACACCTCCTCCGGAAGTTGAAGAAGGGTTCGCTCCTGCGCGTTAAGGAGGCGCAGAGGGTGCGCCAACTCATCGACAGTGCCGGGATTGAGAATGTGATAGTGGCTGGCGATTTCAATGATGTAGTCGACAGTCATCCTATGCGCATAATCGCCGGCGATGACTTCAAAAGCGCTTTCAGCAAGGCCGGTTTCGGGCCGGTAATTACATATCACGCCTGGCGATTCTGGTTTCACATCGACCATGTGCTCTACCGGGGCGATATGGAAGCTGTAGATTTTAAAGTCGACCATTTCGGGCGCTCCGACCATTATCCGGTTGAGGTAACTTTCCTTTGGAACAAATAAAACCAAATACTAATTATAATTTTATGAAATCATTCATTTTCCATTTCTGCTGTATGGCTGCTGTAGGAGGCGCTTGCCTCTGCGGCTGCTCATCGAAGGCCGATGGGGATAATCCCTTTATGAAGCCTTTCGACACTCCTTATGGAATCCCTCCGTTCGAGCAAATCAAAATCGAGCACTATGAGCCTGCTTTTGAAGCCGGTCTTGCTGAAGCTAATGCTTCGATTGATTCCATAGTAAACAACACCGCAGCGCCTACCTTCGAAAATACGATTCTGGCGCTTGACAATCTTTCTCCTACACTTGACCGCGTGACTTCGGTGCTCTTTGCCCTCACCGAAGCTGATTCGTCGCCCGAGCTGACTGCCGTTAACGAAAAGATTATGCCTCGCTACACGGCTTTCCTTGACGATATGATGATGAATCAGAAACTGTTTGCACGTGTGAAAGCACTGCACGACAATATAGATTCGATTGAGAAGGCCGACGAGCGCCGTGCCGTGGAGGATACTTACACCCAGTTTGTGCTGCGCGGTGCTTTGCTTGATGCCGGTAAGCAGAAAGAGCTTAAGGAAATCAACGGCAAACTCACCGACCTCTATCTGAAGTTTAACAAGAATCTTCTCAATGCCAACAACACCTTCGAGATTGTCGTAGACAAGAAGGAGGATCTGGCCGGTCTGCCCCAGAATACTATTGATAACGCTGCTGCCGAAGCTAAGGAGCGTGGCAAGGAGGGCAAATGGGTGTTCACCCTCCATGCTCCCAGCCGTCTGGCAGTGCTCCAGTATGCCGACAGCCGCGACCTTCGCGAGAAGATGTGGAAGGGCTATACCTCAAACGCTTCGTCGGGCGAGAACGACAATCGTCCTGTAATCAAGCAGATTGTGAAACTCCGCGCTCAGAAAGCCGAGCTGCTCGGTTTCCCCACTTTCGCTGCGCTGATGACTGCCGACAAAATGTCGAAAACTCCCGAGAATGCCGAGAACCTTCTGCTCAGCATCTTCAATCCTGCCAAGGCCAAGGTGGCTGAGGAGGTTGCCACAATGCAGCAGCTCAGCGATTCGCTCGGCAATGATTTTAAGATTGCCCCCTGGGATTATTATTACTTCGCTGAAAAGGTGCGCCAGCGCGACTATGCTCTGAGCGAGGCAGAAATCAAGCCGTACTTTGCTGTTGATTCTGTACGCGCCGGTATTTTCGCTATGGCAAAACGCCTTTATGGCCTTACCTTCGAGGAGATGCCCGATGCCCCCAAATATCATCCCGACGTGAAGGTTTACGACGTAAAAGATGCCAATGGCGAGCACCTTGCTGTATTTATGACTGACTATTTCACTCGCGCCAGCAAGCGTCAGGGTGCCTGGATGGAAGAACTCAAAACTTCCTGGGTGAATGCCGACGGCTCGAAGGAGCGTCCTATTATATATAATGTGGGCAACTTCGCCAAGCCTACTGCCGATGCCCCTGCCCTGCTTTCAATCGACGATGTACAGACTATGTTCCACGAATTCGGTCACGGTCTGCACGGTATGCTCTCGCAGGTGCGTCTGAAAAGCCAGAGCGGCACAAAGGTCGACCGCGACTTTGTGGAATTCCCGTCGCAGTTCCACGAGCACTGGGCTTTCGATCCCGAAATGCTTAAGGTTTACGCTCATCACTATAAGACAGGTGAACTTATCCCCGATTCTCTCGTGCAGAAAATCAATGCCGCCTCCAAGCATAATATGGGCTTTATGACCACCGAACTTACCGGTGCCGCTCTGCTCGACCTCGCATGGGGTAAGGTCGGTGCCAACGACAGCATCGATGTAGAGGCTTTCGAGAAGCAGGTGGCTGAAAAACTCGGTATGCCTGAGCAGCTTACCTTCCGCTATCGTTCGCCCTACTTCAAGCACATTTTTGGCGATGAGGGATATGCTTCCGGTTACTATACCTACACCTGGGCCGAGCAGTTTGATGCAGATGCCTACGAACTCTTCCGTGAGCACGGCGTTTTCAACCCCGAACTTGCAGCCAAGATGAAGCACCTGCTTGAAAGCGGCAACTCTGAAGACCCGATGGTGCTTTACGAGCAGTTTGCCGGTCGCAAACCCTCGCCCGAAGCATTGCTCCGCCAGCGAGGCCTCCTCAAATAATTCCTGAGATACCCCTTGGAAGCGGGCAATTTAAACTTAATCGGTTACATTTCCCCCGCTTCTATCTTACTCGCTTATAAAAACATAAAGCGCTGTGCCCTTGGAACTCTTTCCTACGGCTCAGCGCTTTTGTTTTAGTATCATAGTTTGATTGATGGCAATATACTAATGGATATCAGTAATACGTGGATATCAGTAATAAGAATTTCGCATGACCTTGCGATTATAAATTTATGTTGTTCTCTTTAAGATAGTTGGATATCTCTTTGCCGATAATCTTAGAGTAAGCATCTGCACCCTTTGAATTCATATGAAATGTGTCACTATAGTAGGATAGATTGTATATGAATAAGGTGTCGTTAAGGTGATTAAATACCGGAATATTTCTTGATTTAGCAACATCGAGCAATTTTTTATAATAGTTTATATCGTGGTTACCCAAAGCTGGAGATATTGTAAAAATAATGGGTATATTGTGTGCTTCAATTTCATCCAATACCTTAATAAAATATTTATATTTCAGAGGTTCAATTTCGCATTCTTGAGGTGTAATTTTATATGATTTGATGGGGCCTTTGTGTACCCCAAACAAAGGTGCATATCCATCCAAATTGGGCCTTCTTACTGAAAGCATATTGGGCAGTATTCGTAATATGGAGGAATTATATTGATATGCGTTAGATAGCATTTTTATATTGTTTGTTGGATCAATATCTAAAAATAAAGAATCTAAGCCATATTTGTGCTTGTATGGAGCAAAAAAGTTCATAGATTGATCAATCCAATTTTTATATATATCATAGCCTGGTGTAAGTTCGATGACGATGACTTTTGGGTAAAAGCGGGAAAAAATTCCTTTGATGAAGCAATACTCCGTCAGTGAGCCTCTGCCATCTATCCCTGCGTTGTAAACCTTACAGCCAATTTCATCGGATAAAATCTTGGAATTAAAATGGTGATAAGCTTTCGAAGAGCCAAGTATCATTATGTCGCCTTCTGCCTTTGTCATCACCTGGTGAATCTTTCCGATTTCTCCGCCCTTCACGTAATCATACAGGTAATATAAATTACCTGTTAGTGAATCGGCACAAATGATGATTGCCAAGAAAACAATTAATTTGAATATAAATTTCTTCATCTTAGAAACTTGCGTAAATAAATTGGCCGGAATCAAGAACGCCAAACAGAAGTATCGACAATGTAAGCAGCGTATAAATAGTCCATCGTATAATGGTATTCCGATGCAATATGTTATTGTATAAATCTATTCGAAATTCAAGAATAAGGTCAACAATAAATACTATAGCTATGGCGAAGGCTGAATGCGCCAATGTAAGTAAATCTGTAAGTGGTGCGCCTAAACTGAAAGAATGCATTATGAATTTAAAACCGTTTTCAATTGATGACGAGCGGAAGAAAATCCAGGCTACTGTTACAATAGTAAAAGTAATAAGAATTCTGGGCATAATCCAGCGTTTAGCAACTTGCCTGGTGAGCCCGAACATTCTTTCTATACACAATGCCACCCCATATATGGCTCCCCAAAAGATAAATGTCCAGTTGGCCCCATGCCAGATTCCGCTGACTAAAAAGGTAATCAGGATGTTGCAGTAAGTCCGTATTGTCCCTTTTCTGCTTCCACCCAGGGGGATGTATATATAATCAGTGAGCCAACGTGTCAGGGATATATTCCATCTCTTCCAGAACATTGCAATAGATGTTGCCAAATATGGCAGATTGAAATTCTTAATCAGATCATAGTCTAATAATTTGGCAACGCCCAGTGCCATAAAAGAATATCCTGCAAAATCGCCATATATTTGAAATGAATAAAGAATAGCGGCAAGAATACATGACGTGCCTGAAAAACTCATAGGGTTAGAAAAGATGGTATCTACATATATGCCTACCCTGTCGGCCAATACTACTTTCAGAAACATACCCCACAGCAGATAGCGTAGTCCACTCACAGCTCGTCCATAATTAAATTGCGCAGGGTTTTTTATTTGCGGTAATAACTTCTCGGCTTTGCTTATAGGGCCACATAATATCTGAGGGAAAAATGCTACAAAAAGCATATA
>SFFL01000020.1 GCA_004557825.1 Bacteroidales bacterium
TCATGATTATTCAGAGTCGGGCTTTCAGAATCCCACAGCAATGAAGTATAAAGTTAAGGCCGATGAGTTTGAGCGTCAGGTGGCAGCCATTGCCCGATATTTAAAGGCAAAAAAGATGTCAACAGAAGCGGTAGAGTTTACTTTTGATGACGGTGGCGTTACATTCTTGACTGAGGCTGCGCCTATACTTGAACGATATGGTTTCAGAGGCAAATTTTTTATTGCAACGTCGCGCATTGACACAGAAGGATTTCTCTCTAAAAAACAAATTATAGAATTACGCGACCGCGGGCACATCGTAGGCGCACATTCACATACTCACCCCGACCGTATGACAGTGCTGTCGCAGCAGCAGCTTGAAGAAGAGTGGTGTAGGTCTACAGACATACTCGCGTATATTTTGGGCGAAAAACCGACGTGCGCCTCAATTCCTAACGGTTACTCATCGGCTGATGTAATCAGGGCTATGGCTCTTGCAGGTATTACCGACATATATACATCCGAACCTACAACACATTGCAAGACCCGTGGCAACACAATAGTCAAAGGTCGTTATGCGGTGACAGATACAGATACGGTTGAGACGGTAATGCGACTTGTAGACTCTCGATTGACGAGAATATACAAAGCAGCACGATTCAATTGTCTTGCATTGGCAAAGAGTCTGTTGGGAGAGTCATATTTAAGAATCAGGGAATCGCTTTTAAAGAAATAAATATCCTATGCTATCAGTAATTTGTCCGATATATAATGAAGAGAAGTATATCGGAGTATGCATTGAGTCTATACTCGCGCAGGATTATCCGAAGGATAATCTCGAGGTGATTTTTGCCGACGGTATGTCGACCGACTGTACTCGCGAAATTGTCGCCGGATATACCGCGCGTTATCCGTGGATTCGCCTGATAGACAACCCCGACCGTATTGTGCCGCCTGCGTTAAATGCGGCTATTGCTGCATCGCGAGGGGAGATTATCATGCGCCTGGATGCACATGCATCGTATGCTCCAAATTATTTCTCTGCTATCTGCAAGGCTTACAGTAGAATAGTAGCCGATAACATAGGCGCTGTGTGCAGGACGGATGTGTTAAATAAGACGCCTAAATCTTTTGCAATTCGTGAGGTACTTGCTCATCCGCTTGGCGTGGGTAATTCGGCTTTCCGGACTGGTATCTCAGCGGAAAAGGAGGTAGACACTGTGCCTTTCGGCTGTTGGCGTCGGGAGGTGTTTGATAGGTACGGAAAATTTGACGAGCGCCTTGTCAGGAATCAGGACATAGAGTTTAGTAAGCGCATTCTTCGAGGCGGTGGCCGTATCGTAATAATCCCGGACACTTATTCCACTTATTATGCCCGTGAAACCTTTGCTAAGCTCGCAAAAAATAATTATGGTAATGGATTGTGGAATATTCTTACGGTATGGTATACGCGTGAGTTTAACTCGTTGTCGCTAAGGCATTTTATTCCGTTGATATTTCTGCTATCGCTGTTGTTGCCGACTATTGCCGGATTCTTCTGGCATCCATTATGGTGGCTCGGGGTTGCATCTTTGACGGCTTATACCTTGGTTGTGAGTATAATAAGCGCTAAAATCGCCGCCACAAAATATTTGAATTTCATCTATCTTATCGCGACATTTTTTGTACTCCATCTATCATATGGATGTGGATCGCTTATGGGATTGATGAGATTGCCTTTTATTAAAAGATAGTAGATTTGAGATGTCATTAAAATTCATCTTTGACCGTCTGATGGCTCTCATCGGGCTGTTGGTGCTATGGCCGGTGCTGTTGGTAGTGGCGGTTCTTATTCGGGTGAAGATGCCGGGAGGCCCGGTGATTTTCAGGCAGCGGCGCGTAGGAAGGAATGGGCGGTTGTTTACGATGTATAAATTCCGGTCGATGACCGTCGGGCATGGCGGATCGTCGGTTTCGGTGGCCGGTGAGAGCCGGATTACGCCGCTGGGCGCAAAGCTCCGGCATTATAAGCTTGATGAGTTGCCGGAGTTGTGGAATGTGCTTATCGGTGATATGTCGTTCGTCGGCCCGCGGCCCGATGTGCCCGGGTATGCCGACGCGCTTAAAGGGGAAGACCGCGAAATCCGCAAAGATATAACGATGAAGTGATTTTTCCCGACAAGGTGCGGATAAATCGCTATTATCTGCATCATTATAGTTTCTTAAAGGATATTCAGATGATATTCTGCACCGTGCTTGGGCGCAGAATGAAATATGATAACGAAATAATTTAAATCGATATGAGTGAACGGATATTGCTGTGCCTGGCGCATATGAGCGGCCGGGAACAGGATTTTATAAAGGAGGCGTTCGACCAGAACTGGGTTGTGCCTCTGGGCCCGAATGTGAATGGGTTCGAGAAGGATCTCGAGGCGTTCGTGAATAAGCGCGAATGTCTGCGGGGAGCGGAAAAGTGCGAGGGCATGGAGCCGCTCGACAAGAAGGTGGTGGCGCTGAGCGCGGGCACCGCGGCGGTGCATCTGGCGCTGATTGCCTGCGGTGTCGGGCCGGGCGACGAGGTGCTGGTGCAGAGTTTTACGTTCTGCGCGTCGAGTCACCCCGTGACATATTTGGGCGCAACGCCGGTATTCGTCGACTCTGAGCGTGAGACCTGGAATATGGACCCCGACCTGCTGGAGGATGCGATAAAAGACCGCATCGCCAAGACCGGCAAGAAGCCGAAGGCAATTGTGCCGGTGGCACTCTACGGTATGCCTTACAAGATTGACCGCATCATGGAGATTGCCAACCGCTATGAGATCCCCGTAATCGAGGACGCTGCCGAACCGGTGGCGGCGCTCTTATCTGTCCTGATGCCGACGCGGCCCGTGAAATTCTCTGGTATGCCACCCAGGCGCGCGAGAGCTATCCCTACTACCAGCACGAGGCCATCGGATACAACTACCGTATGTCGAATATCTGCGCCGGCATCGGCCGCGGCCAGATGACGATTGCTGATGAGCATATTGCGCATCACAGGCACGTGCAGGCTTTGTATGAAGAGCTACTGAAAGATGTCAAAGGCATTAAGATGCACACAGCACCTTCGCCTGAATATGACTCGAACTTTTGGCTCTGCACGGCCACGCTCGACCCCGAACTCCGAATCAAAGGTCAGGAGAACGCCTACAAAAAAGTCATCACAGGCGCAGTCGGCGGTGCCGCTGGCGTGACCCACACCGTAGAATCTGCCACAACCGAATGCCAGCCCAACGACAACGTTGAGGCTCTCCGCATGGCCCTCGACGCCGCCGGCATCGAGTCTCGCCCACTGTGGAAGCCAATGCACAAGCAGCCCGTCTACAAAGATGCACCCTCTTATGTCAACGGCGTCAGCGAATCACTCTTCAAAGTCGGCATCTGTCTCCCTGCTGGTCCTTGGGTTACCGACACCCACATCCACTACATCGTCGACCAGATCAAAAAATGCATCATACTGAATTCCTAATGCGTAATGCATAATGCATAATTAGAAACTACGCTGACAATATTTTCGGCGCATAGGTCATTTGCACGCTCAAATGGCTTATGCGCCGATTTTTATTTACACTTATACGTCGATTTATTTCGTCAGTTTCGTAAATATCACCTCCGCAACACCCCCCCCCAAAAAATCGTGTAAAAGTAAACTCAGAGTTTATTTTTACACGATTTTATTATTCAGGGCGCAGAACTCAATATGCTTTCTTGCGATTGAATATAATAGCAATTTGCTTTGTTTTTCGCGATAAACAAAGAAAATTGCTATTTTTCTTGCAAGACATAAATATTTCTGTTAATTTTGCCGCGTTTTAAATACTAAGGTAATTTTGCAACGTTTTTAAATTATTCTAAGGTTTGTTTTATGACTATTAAGGGTAAAAAGGTGAACTGGGGTTGGCTCACCGTACTGTTAGGTTTGCTCGTGATATGTGCTGCGGGCTTATTTTCACCCCTCGATATGCGAACGTTTGACTTGGCTAACGATCATCTCTGGGCCAACGTAGCATGGATGATTACCGCTACGATTTTCGTATTGATGATGACGCCGGGCCTATCCTTCTTCTATGGCGGTATGGTCCATCGAAAAAACGTAATCTCTACTATGCTACAGAGTTTTATCGTAATGGGATTTGTCAGTGTAATCTGGGTTGTCTTCGGCTTTGGCCTCGCTTTCGGTAACGATATCGGCCATGTCATCGGCAACCCTCTTGATTTTTTTATGATGAAAGGTTGCGGCGTGGAGAATGTTGTGTCGCCCTCCAGTGAGACCACCCAAATCGGCCTTGCCACTACCACTATTCCTCTGGCGCTCTTCGCTCTCTTCCAGATGAAATTCGCCATCATCACCCCCTCGCTCATTACCGGCGCTTTTGCTGAGAGGGTGCATTTTACAGGGTATCTGCTCTTTATGATGCTCTGGACGGTGCTGGTTTACTGCCCGTTGGCCCACTGCACCTGGCACCCCGACGGTCTGTTCGGGATGCTTCATGTCCACGACTATGCCGGCGGAATAGTGGTTCATGCCGCCTCCGGTATCGCAGCTTTGGCCGGTGCTCTGTTTCTTGGCAAACGTGTCACTAAAGATAATAAGCCGGCCAATGTGCCATTCGTACTTCTCGGCGCCGCCCTTCTGTGGCTGGGATGGTTCGGCTTCAACGGCGGATCGTCGCTGGCGGCCGACGGCATAGCCATATCGGCCTTTCTCAACACCAATACCGCAGCTGCCACAGCCATGATTACCTGGGAGGCTCTCGACGCCGTGCGCGGCCGCAAGCCGTCGGCAATGGGTGCAGCCGTCGGTGCGGTAGTCGGCCTCGTTGCCATTACCCCTTGCGCCGGATGGGTCACGGTCGGGCAGAGCCTCTTCATCGCATTCTTCATCACGGTGTGCTGCCACAGCGCTGTCAGCTGGAAGAGCTACAGCCGCCGCCTCGACGATGCCCTCGATGTATTCCCTACTCACGGCCTCGGCGGCATCATCGGCACACTGCTCACCGGCATATTCGCCTACGATTTCTTTGCTGCCGGCGACCCTGAAATACCCTCGCGCTGGCAGTTCTTCCTCAACCATCTGCTTGTGATGGCCGGTGTGTTTGTCTACACTTTCGCAATGAGTTACGCTATCTATTGGCTCACTAACAAGATTATACCAATGCGTGTGTCGAAAGAGAACGAGAAGGTGGGCCTCGATGCCTCGCAGCACAATGAAGAGTATGACGCTCCCTCCGACAAGAATGCCTATCCCTCGGTTGCAGAATGGTTTCGGGGCATTGAGGAGAGCTGAATAGGCGCTTCCCGTAATCTTCAATTAAAACGATTTGCTATTTCACCATATATGCTTAGCTACAGAATGAAATCACGGGGACTTTACCGCCCTGAGAATGAGAAAGATGCCTGCGGCGTTGGCCTGCTTGTCAACGTTAAGGGAATTAAGAGTCATCGACTTGTGGAACAGGGTCTTCAGGTGCTCGAACACATGGTGCACCGCGGCGCAGAGGGAGCCGACCCAAAGACGGGCGACGGTGCCGGAATTATGGTGCAGATTCCTCATGAATTTATTCTGCTTCAGGGCATCCCCGTACCCGAAAAAGGCCGCTACGGCACAGGCCTGGTGTTCCTCCCCCACGACACAGATTCCGCACAGCTGATGCTCGACCTTATCGAGCGCGAGGCTATCGCGCTGGGGATGCAGCTGATGGCAGTGCGCGATGTACCCACCAACAACGAAGGCCTGGGGAAGGTGGCCCGCGATGCCGAACCGCGCATAGTGCAGATTTTCGTCTCCGACGAGGAGTCGGACGATCCGGTGGAGATTCGTCTTTACCTCCTGCGCAAAATCGTGGAGAAAAAGATTGCCGCATCCACCATCCGTGGCCGCGAGGAATTCTATGTTGTATCGCTGTCGTCGCGCGTAATCGTGTATAAAGGAATGCTTTCGAGCCTGCAGCTGCGCTACTACTTCCCCGACCTGATGAATCCACGGTTCACCACGGCTATGGCACTGGTGCACTCACGCTTCTCCACCAACACCTTCCCCACATGGTCGCTGGCTCAGCCTTTCCGAATGCTGGGCCACAATGGTGAAATCAACACCATCCAGGGCAACCGCCTCTGGATGACGGCGCGCGAGGGCCTGATGCAGCCGGCCAACTTTGCAGGACACGACGTTACGCCGGTGATTCAGCCGGGTATGAGCGACTCTGCATCGCTCGACAATGTGCTGGAATTTTTCGTGATGGCGGGAATGAGCCTGCCTCACGCCCTGGCTATGCTGATTCCCGAATCGTTCAACGACAAAAACCCGATTTCATCGAGTCTGAAAGCATTCTACGAATATCACTCCATCCTGATGGAGGCCTGGGACGGCCCGGCCACACTGCTTTTCAGCGACGGACGGTTCGCCGGCGGTATGCTCGACCGCAACGGCCTACGTCCGGCCCGCTACCTCATCACCAAGAACAACACTGTGGTTCTCGCCTCTGAGACAGGCGTGCTCCCCTTCGAGCCAACGGAAATCCGCGAGAAAGGGCGTCTGCGTCCCGGCAAAATGATGATGATCGATATGAAGGAGGGGCGCATCTACTATGACAAAGAACTGAAGGCCACCCTTGCACGCGAGCATCCATACCGCGACTGGCTGCAGCTCAACCGCATAAACCTCGACAATATCCGCTCCGGCCGCAAGGTCGGCAACGATGTTGCCGATTACCGTCGGCTGCTCGCCACCTTCGGCTACCACGCTGAGGAAGTGGACCGCATAATCCTGCCAATGGTCGTCGACGCCAAGGAGCCGATACATTCTATGGGCAAGGACACACCCCAGGCGCTCTTCTCGCGCCGTCCCGAACTGCTTTACGATTATTTCCGTCAGCATTTCGCACAGGTGACAAACCCACCTATCGACCCCCTGCGCGAGGAACTGGTGATGAGCCTCGACAGCTATATCGGAGCGGTAGGCCTCAGCCTGCTCGATTTCTCGCCCGAGCTATGCAAGATGGTGCTTCTGCGTCGCCCGATTATCACTAACCGCGAGCTCGACCTGCTCTGCAATCTCCGGTACAAGGGTTTCAACACCCGCAAACTCTCTATGACCTTCCCCGTATCGGAAGGCTCCGAAGGCTTGGCCCGTGGCATCGACCGGCTCTGCCGCGACGCCGAGAAGGCCGTTGACGACGGGTGCAACTATGTGATTCTCAGCGACCGCAGCATCGATGCCGAGAACGCTCCCATCCCGGCGCTCCTGGCCACATCGGCTGTGCACCACCATCTGATTCACCGCAAGAAACGTATGCAGACAGCACTTGTGGTAGAAACTGCATCGGCACGCGAGGTGATGCACTTCGCTCTTCTTGTGGGCTACGGAGCTTCGGCTGTCAACCCCTACCTGGCCTTCGGACTTATCGACGACCTTGTGAAGAAGCATCAGGTGCAACTCGACTTCGACACCGCCTCGCGCCATTTTGTACAGGCTGTCGACAAAGGGCTGCTGAAAGTTATGTCGAAGATGGGCATCTCCACCCTCACTTCCTACAAGGGCGCCCAGCTCTTCGAAGCACTCGGTCTCAGCAAGGAACTGTGCGCCCGCTATTTCGGCAACACACCCTCGAGCATCGGCGGCATCGGTGTAGAGGAGCTGGCCGCAAATATCCTCAAGAGCCATGCCGAGGCATTCTCCACCGAATTCCCCACCGACTCAGAACTGCCGTTCATCGGCCACTACACATTCCGCAAAGATGGCGAGAGCCACGCCTGGAACCCTCACGTGATTGCCACCCTACAGAAGTCGACCCGCCTTGGCGACTTTGAAACATTCAAAGAATTCTGCCGCGCGGCTGACCGGAAAGAGGAACCGATTTTCATCCGCAACTTTCTTCTGTTCAACAGCGACCGCCCCGCTGTGGCGCTCGAAGAAGTTGAGCCGGAAGAGGCGATAATGAAGCGATTTGTGGCCGGAGCTATGTCGTTCGGCGCCATCAGCCTCGAAGCCCATGAAACGATTGCTCTGGCGATGAACGCCATCGGCGGCCGGAGCAACACCGGCGAGGGTGGCGAGGACCCCGACCGCTTCACGCCACGCCCCGACGGTTCATCTACCCGCTCGGCTATCAAGCAGATTGCCTCCGGGCGATTTGGCGTAACCACCGAATACCTGGTCAACGCCGACGAAATCCAGATAAAGGTGGCGCAGGGGGCCAAGCCCGGTGAGGGAGGCCAGCTTCCCGGCTTCAAGGTCGACGAGATTATCGCTAAAACCCGACATTCGCTTCCTGGCATCTCGCTGATTTCGCCTCCACCACATCACGATATTTATTCAATCGAGGATCTCGCGCAGCTGATTTTCGACCTAAAAAATGTCAATCCCCGTGCCAAGGTGAGCGTGAAACTCGTTGCCGAAAATGGCGTGGGCACCATCGCAGCCGGCGTTACCAAGGCCAAAAGCGACCTGATTGTAATCAGCGGCGGCGACGGTGGAACCGGCGCATCGCCCGCAAGCTCAATCAGTTATGCCGGTGTACCGGTTGAAATCGGCCTGGCCGAAACCCAGCAGACGCTCGTAATCAACAATCTGCGCCGCCAGGTGCGCCTTCAGGCCGACGGCCAACTTAAAACCGCCCGCGACATCGTAGTGACGGCAATGCTCGGTGCCGAGGAATATGGCTTTGCCACATCGGTATTGGTGGTATTGGGTTGTGTGCTCAAGCGCGTATGTCACACCAACAAATGTCCGATGGGCGTGGCCACGCAGGATCCGGAATTGCGCAAAAAATTCAGAGGACGCTCCGAATATCTGATAAATTACTTCCGCTTCCTTGCGCGTGAGGTGCGCGAAATCCTCGCATCGCTCGGCTACCGGTCGCTCGACGAGATAATCGGGCGCCCCGACCTGCTTAAGGTCGACACTGAGTTAGCCGCCCGCTTCGCTCCGGGGCTCGATCTCAGCGACCTGCTGCACATCCCCGCCGAAGCCACCGAAGGCAACCCCGTGAAATGCGTGGCGGAGCAGACACACGACCTCAGCCGCGTGCTTGACCGCGAAATAATATCACGCACACTTCCGGTAATAAAAGCCGGAATGCCTGTAGAGCTCGAATTCCCCATAGCTAACACCGACCGCGCTACCGGAGCCATGCTCTCCGGAGAGATTACCCGACTTGCCCCGGAATCAGGCGATATCACACCCAATATCCGATGCCTCTTCAAAGGGTCGGCGGGTCAGAGCTTCGGAGCATTCCTCATCCCGGGCATCGCCTTCCGGCTCGAAGGAGATGCCAACGACTACGTAGGGAAAGGTCTCTCGGGCGGCCGTATCGTGATAGTGCCTCCTAAAGGCACTACATTCCCGCCCGAAGACAATATCATCGCCGGCAACACGATCCTTTACGGAGCCACCGAAGGCGAGCTATACATATCAGGCCGTGTGGGCGAACGTTTTTGTGTACGCAACTCCGGTGCCACAGCCGTGGTGGAAGGGGTTGGCGACCACTGCTGCGAATATATGACCGGAGGCCGCTGCGTGGTGCTTGGTCCAACCGGACGCAACTTTGCCGCCGGCATGAGCGGCGGCATCGCCTACGTGTGGAATCCCACAGGCGATTTCGACTATTTCTGCAATATGGAGCTTGTGGAGCTGTCGCTGATCGACAACGAACAGGATTCTCGCGAGCTACACCGCCTTGTTTCGGCCCACTACAAATACACAAGCTCCCCCCTGGCAGGCCGAATGCTCGAAGACTGGAGCCGCTATTCCGCAGAATTCATCAAAGTCACCCCCACCGAATTCAAAAAATACCTCACCGCACATCCTCACCCCGCAGAACACGCCTGACCCACACTCAAGTAATAAATTGAAAATGCTCCTTATGCCGGCAAGGGTGAGATCCGCCACACAATCGACGGCAGCGAACCGACAGCCAAGTCACCGCTCTACGAAGATGAATTCGATGTGCCTGCAGGCACCAAACAGATACGCGCAGCTTACTACCTCAACGACAAGCGCTCCTTGACTACCGTCGCATGGCTCTAAACCCCTAATCCGATAAGGCTTCATACTACCAAATGTCCACCCTGCCCTAATTGACAATGCAGGAAAAGAAAAAGCCAGGTAGCGGAGGCGCTATCTGGCTTGTTTTGGTGGTGACCCCGGAGGGGCTCGAACCCTCGACCCACTGATTAAGAGTCAGTTGCTCTACCAACTGAGCTACGGAGTCAACGCATTTTTCTCAATTGCGATGCAAAGGTATGCACTTTTTTTGAATTGACAAAATTTTTTTCAAGTTTTCGCAAGCAAATTTTTTATTGAGATTATATTGCAATTGTTTGTGAGATTCTATTGAGGCTGTGTAAAAATGGCCATCTTTGTATCCAATTGTAGGGACGCACCCCAGGTGCGTCCGTCATATGCGCTGAATATCAACTATTTAAACGGACGCATCTGGGGTGCGTCTATACAGTTGGATACGTTATTCTGATCTTAAGCACAACCAATTTGTGCAATTACTTGTGGCGGGAGAGGCGGCGACGGAGGGGTTCGTCGTAGAGGCGGAGGGCGGCGTAGGCTACCAGGATGTTGAGGGTCATTACACCCAGAGCTACCGGCCATGTGTCGGCAAGGGTGTGGTTGCCGGTTTTTATCATCCAGTGGTAGAAGAGGTACATCACGGGGTAATGGGTAATGTAGAGCGGAAAGGAAATATCGCCCAGGAAGCGGCAGAGGCGCGTGGAGAAGGCGTCGGTGGTGGTGCCGGATGCTCCGAGCCACACGAGCAGGGGGAAGATGAGCAGGATGCAGATTGATTCGTATACGCCGTTGAGACTAATGGGGCCGTCGGCGGGGAGGGCGGGTACGATAAACAGCAGGGTGAGTGTGGCGGCACAGAGCCAGAATGCTCCTTTCACGGCCACGGGGCGGAACACGCGCGACAGGAAGATGCCGCAGGTGAAGGGGCAGAGCATACGCAGCGAACCGCTCAGGAATCCGTAGTCGCCCATCGTCCAGCCCACTCCGAGTGAGCCGTAGCCCGAGGCGTCGGTCCAGGTGAATACAGCCAGGCCGATGCCGAGCGCGATGGCGAGGATGCCGACAATACGGGTGCGCAACCGGCTGATGACCAGCGCATACATGATATTGCCGATATATTCAAAAAAGAGCGACCACACCGAGCAATGCCCCGAACACCACCATCGGATGAAGGCGGATGAGGCGCCGGCGGGCAAAGATGCCCAGCGACATCGAGCGGTGGAGGCGGTCGTCGTAGGCATACCCGATGACAAAACCCGACAGCATAAAGAAGAAGTCGACGGCGAGATAGCCATAGTTAATTGAGCCTATGATCGGGGCGCCGGATGCAAAGGCAAAACCCTCGTGGACATGATACCACAGCACGAGCAGAGCGGCTACGCCGCGCAGGCCGTCGAGCAGTGCATAATGGGGCTTTGAATCGTTGAATGCCATAGCTAATGATTGATTTTGCGCCTCGGGGAGGGGGCTGCGAATGCTGTCGGCTGCCGGTCAGAGGAGGGCGGAGATTTCTTTAAAGGCAAATGTGCGAATCTCGCCGGAGCGCAGGCGCAGGCGGAGAGGGCCGGAGGGAAGAATATCTATGATTTCTCCTTCGATGATTTCGACACCGTCGGCGAGCGATGCCGGAAGCTGGGAGGCGAAATGTACCGGTGGCACCGGAGCGGAGGTAGCCTGCAGCGACAGCCAGCGGTGCATCCCTTTCCCGCGCCACAGACGGCGGCGGTATTCGGCACGTAATTCATCCGCAACAGCATCTGTATCTGTTGATGCGCAAGCTCCTGAGAGCACGGTGAGGCGGCTCACAAGATGGGCTGTGAGGCCTTTGAGCGCTGTGTCTATTGGTATAATGGTGCCGGTGGCGTGGATGAGCGATACGGGATTGGGCGCTGACGAATGAAAATCGCGCTGATTCACATTCAGCCCGATGCCGATTACCGTGTGGCGGATTGAGGCGCCAACCGAGCAAGCGCCTGCAGGAGCGCCATTCGGACAAGCCCCTGCGAGATCGCTATCTGCACTTTTCTGCGCGGGAGCAGCGGAGATAGTGTGCTCGATGAGGATGCCGCAAAGCTTGCGGTTGCCGAGGTAGATGTCGTTGGGCCACTTCACCGTCACCGGTTCGTGAGCGCACCCGGCGAGCAACTCCTCCACAGTGTCGGCCACGGCCAACGCCACGGCCATAGAGATGCCGAACTGCCTGTCGGGCGGAAACTCTGCAGGGGGATAGTAGAGCATCGACATCAGCAGATTCTCGCCCGGCTCCGACTCCCAGCCGTTGCCCCTCTGCCCCCGTCCGGCAGTCTGCGCATTGGCAGTAACCACGGCAAACTGCGGCAGGCCATCGGTGTGGGCCTTGAGGTAGGTGGATGTAGAGTCTATTTCATCGAAGCGAATCGTCATACGTCAAACGAAAGCGTACGCGAATCGGTCGCCGGGTCTACAGTGATGTTCACCACCACGGTATCGTCGGGCAACAGCGGCTCGATGCGTTCGGGCCATTCCAGCAGGCAGAGCGCGCCCGAATCGAAATAGTCCTCCACGCCGATTTCCAGCGCCTCCTCCACCGATTCCAGCCGGTAGAGGTCGAAATGGTAAATCAGCTCGGCAGTGGTGTCGGAGCGGTATTCATTGATGATGGAGAAAGAGGGGGAATTGGCTTCCTCGGGGTCGACGCCAAGTACCTCGCACAGAGCGCGGATGAAGGTGGTCTTTCCGGCGCCCATCTCGCCGTGGAAAGCGAAAACGGTGTTGTCGCCCATCAGCCTGGCAAATTCGCGGGCTGCCTGGGGAAGCGCTTCGAGTGAATCTATTTTTATTTCGTGTTTCATAGTGATATACATTTACGTTATCGCGGCGAAAGAGTCACCAGCGGTATGAGCATCTCCTCCATAGAGATGCCGCCGTGCTGGAAGGTATCGGCGTAATATTGCACGTAATAGTTATAGTTGTTGGGATAAGCGAAGAAATCATTGTTGCCGGCGAAAATATAGCTCGACGACACATTGGGGGAGGGAAGTCCGTAGGTCTGCGGATACTTGATTTCATAGACCTGACGGGCATTGTAACCCAGATTTTTGCCCACCTTATAGCGCAGGTTGGTGTTGGTGTTCTTGTCGCCGATCACCTTCACCGGCGAGTCGACGCGGATGGTGCCGTGGTCGGTGGTTACAACCACCTTGTAGCCGCTCTGGGCGATGAGCTTAAACAGATCGAGCGCCGAGGAGTGGCGAAACCACGACTCGGCCAGCGACCGGTATGCGGCATCGTTGCGGGCCAGTTCGCGGATCATCTTGCTCTCCGTACGGGCGTGCGAAAGCATATCTATAAAGTTGAGCACCACGATGTTGAGGTCGTTCTGCTTGAGGTTGGAGAACTCGCGCAGAAGCTTTTCTCCGGCCGCCGAGTCGTTGATTTTATTGTAGGAGAACTTGCACTTGCGGCGGTAGCGCTCGAAGTGGGTGGCCACTAATTCGCTCTCATTGAGGTTCTTTCCCTCCTCCTCATCCTCATCTACCCAGAGATGGGGAAACATCCGGGCGATGTCGATGGGCATCAGGCCGGAAAATATCGAGTTGCGGGCATATTGCGTGGCGGTGGGGAGGATGGAGGTGTAGAGTTGCTCATCGAAGGTGAAATAGTCGGCAAGCAGCGGCTTCACCGACAGCCAGAGGTCGAGTCGGAAGTTATCAATTACGATGAAAAACACCTTCTCCCCCTGGTCGAGCAACGGGAATATGGCATTCTTGAACACCTGCGGCGACATCAGCGGATGGCGCTCGGTGGTGACCCATTGCTCGTAGTTGCGCTTGACAAACTTATAGAACTCCGAGTCGGCCTCGCTTTTCTGCATCTTGAGCATCTCGTCCATATTGGTGTCGACCGACGCCAAGCGCAGCTCCCAGGAGGTAATCTTCTCGTACACGGCATACCAGTCGTCGATTGTCGAAGCCGAGTTGATGGCATCGGAAATCTGCATGAATTCCCGGCGGTAGGCATCGGTGGCCGTTTCGCTTACAAGCTTGTCGCTGTGCAGATTGCGCTTGATCGACATCAGTATCTGCATAGGGTTGACCGGCTTGATGAGATAATCGGCAATCTTGTTGCCCACAGCCTGGTCCATAATGTTCTCCTCCTCACTCTTGGTGATCATAATCACCGGCATCTGCGGAGAAATCTCCTTCACCTGCTGGAGCGTCTCCAGTCCGGTAAGACCCGGCATATTTTCGTCGAGAATCACCAGATCGAAATGCTGCGACGCCACCAGTTCGAGCGCGTCGCGGCCATTGTTGACCGTCACCGGCTCATAACCTTTCGACTTCAGGAAAAGTATGTGGGGCTTCAGGAGGTCAATCTCATCATCGGCCCAAAGTATATTGTAATTGCTCATCGGCTTGGGATTTAAAGAGTTCAGTCAAGAAGCGGGTCATCGCCCTCCGACCCTTCAGGATACTCCGGCAAAGTCACTGCGGGAGTCTGCGGCGTCGGCTGCTTCGGAGCTTCGGGTGCCTCGACCTTCGGCGCTTCGGGAGTCTGAGGAACATCTGCAGGCTTCGGAGCCTCAGGCACTTGCGGGGCCTCTGCCTTCGGTGCTTCGGGAGCATGGGTAGCCTCTGCCTTGGGAGCTTCAGCAGGCTGCGGGGCAGGCTCAGTTACCGGCTCCGGCTCAGTTGCAGGCTGCGGCGCCGGAGTTTCTGCGGGCTGCGGCTCTGCCTCGGATTCGGCCTCGGGGGCAGCCTCGGGGGCGGCGCCGGGTGGGGTGTGCTCGAAGAATTCCGAGGGGAGCACCTGCTCCTGAGTATCCTCGTAGGTCTTGTCGCGCATATAATTGAAGTATTCCTCAAACGAGCCGCCGCCGTGGAGCAGTGTCTCGAAATTCTTTTCGGAAATCACCACCGGCCGAACATCTTCGGGGAGGTTAAGCGACGTGGAGGAGTGAAGCACGCTGAGATAGTGATTTACCTGCGCCACATTGTCGAATCCCTTGACTATCAGCAGGCCGAGGCGCCCGAAATTCATCTGCTCCAGGTCGAAATCCTTCACCACAAACGATGAGAAATTGTGGCGGGCAATCTCATAGAGCAGCGCGTTGGGGTTGATTTCGTCGGCCGGGAAAAGGAATACTAACAACTGTCGGCTCTGGGGCGCTATCTCAAACTTGAGTCCGGCGGAATCGCGGGGCACGGAATCGTTGCCCAGATGGATGTCCCATATCATACCGCGCATATTCGACGCGCCCTGCTGCAGCTTGCGTCCCTTGGCCAGCCCCTTGAGGTAGCTTGAAGCATACTCCGCCAGGTCGGTATCGGGGTAGCGCTCAAGCATTTGCATCAGCGTGGAGCGGAATTCCTCCGGCTTGTTGTCGGTGACATAGCTCAGCGCCTCCAGGAACATAAACTTCGGCATAAGTTTGCTCAGCGGATACTTATCGCTCACGGTCTTGTAGAGCGCGTGTACCTTCGGGTTGTTGTTGTCCATATACGCCGTGAGCGTCTGGTCGTACAGCTCATTCTCCACCTGTTGCATCCGCCGCAGCGACCCGATATAGTCGGGGTCTTTCAGCGCTATGCCATATTTCGACTCGGCGAAATCGCTCAGTATCAGCTGGCGGTATTTCTCCGCCTTGGCCTCATCGCCCATCCGCATAAACATCAGATAGAGATTGTAATAGGTGTCGAGGCGGTAGATATTGTCGGGGTAACGGTTGAGCAGCGTCAGAAATTCATCCTCGGCCGAGGGGAAATCCTCCATCTTGTCCTTGAGTATGACGCCCATATTATACAAGCCCTCCTGCACGATGTCGTTGGCCGACTGCTTTTCGGCATCGGTCTTGGGAATCTGCTTGAGGTAATATTCGGGATAGTGCGGGTCGGATTCGCGCTTCACGGCCTCCTCATCCGGAGCCGTAGCTGTGGTGTCGGCGGGTGCTTCGGCGCCTTCTTCCGGCGCGTTCCCCTCCTCGCCTCCTTCGGCAGCCTGATCAGAACCGAAGTCATTGAAGGAGAATGTCTGCTTGTTGCGACGGCGCCAGTCATCCTCCAGTTTTCGGTTGCCCCACCGGCGCTGGAATTCCGTACGCCCGGCATTCTTCACCGCCTGATTGTAGAAATACCAGGAATCGTCGCCGGTGTTCATCGTGAACACCTGATTCTTCTGGTCCTGGAGGTTGTTCTGGTCGCGGTTTGCCATATACTCCTCGCGCTCAACCGATTCAGCAGCCTCTTTTTCCTTCTTTTTCAGCTCGTCGATGATTTTGTTCACCACCTCAAGCTGCTGCTCGGGAGTCATCGCCGACAGGCGGAGCAGGGAATCCTGCAGCTCCACATTCTGCGAATACACGGCCAGCTCGTCGAGCACGTCGCTTCGACGCTTGAGTGTAGCGTAATTGGGATAATTATCGGGGAGCTGCGGCACAGCCTCCGAATAGCAGGGCTGTGCCTTGGCATAGAGATGGCGGTCGTAGTAAAGTCCGCCCAGGGTGAGCTGCGCCAGGGCCTTGTCGATGCCCGACCGGGTTGACTTCTCCACGGCAAGCTCGTAGTTGGCGATAGCGTTGGTGGTATCTTTGCGCGAAAGATAGAGATTGCCTATGGCGTAATAAATCTGGTCGAGGTAGGTCTTGTTGCGGTCGTAGCGGGTCATACGCTTGAGCGCGTTGACCTCTTTGCTGATGTCGGCACCGGTGAACACCTCGCTCTGCTTGATGCGGGCGTTGAACTTGGTGCGGTATGTGGCCGACGCGCTCGACCCGGCTTTCTTGTATGCTTTGTAGGCCAGCTCTTTCTGCCCCATACGGCTGTAAACCTGTCCGAGAATGAAATTCAGACGGGTGCGCTGAGGCTTCGACACATATTTCAGCGCCTGCTCCAGCAGCGGCGCGGCCTTGACCCACTCCTGCTGCTTCACCGCCAATTCGGCCGAAGCGGTGTAATAGAGCATACGTATATCCTTGTTGGTGAGGTCTTTGTCGGGCTTGATGCGCCGCAGGATGGTTTCGGCCTCAAACAGCCAGTCCATTGCCAGATATGCCCGTGCCTCCCACAGCTTGGCCTCCGTCACGGTTTCGGGAAGCCACGAGAAATGGCGCGAGATATAGAAAAATGTGGATGCTGCACCCAGGAAATCGCCGTTGAAATACTGGCTGCGGCCCATCATCATCCAGGCGTTGTGGAGGAAGGGATTATACTCCTCTCGCTTCATCCACTCCTTGTATTTGGCATCGCCCTGACGGCCTGCCTGCTTCTTCGGTTTTTTCTTGATGCTGCGCAGCTGGATGGCCTTCTGCGCCTTCTCGATGGAGCGGTTGAAGTCGCCCTGAGGCTGCGGGGCTTTCGGATTGGCGCGCGCTACGGCCGGATGAATCGGAAGCATCGAGGAGTAGTCATCCTCATATCCCTCCTCCATCGCCTTGAGCGTCTCCTTAAAGTGCGTATCGCCGTTGAAGTAAATATTATAGCGGGTGATAAACGCCTGATATTTACGGGTTGCGGCATTGTTCTTGCGCGGCGAACACGAAGCCAGGGCGAGGGCGATCGCCGCCACCGCAAGTATCAGCCGGAGAACTTTACGCGCATACATATATTATATAACGGCGCACTCCCCGTATTATTTTATTTTTGGGAATCCTCGTCCGCAACATCCGGATTATCAGTTTCTTCCGGGGCACCGGAATCGTGCGGTTCAGCCGGAGCATCGACGGCGCTGTTCGCCGCAATGTCCCCGTTTTCACCGGCAAGAGCGGCACGCGCGGCGGCATTCACCGGCTCAAGCCCGGGCGGCACTGCCTCAGGTTCGCCGGCCACCGGTTTTACCGAGTGCGGATGGTTGTCTTCGCCCGGAATTACGCGGCGCAGAGTGAAGATAAACTCCAGTCCGCCATCCTTGCCATTGCGCACGCTCACGCTACCGCCCATAGTAATCAGGGAGTTGCGCACAATCGAGAGGCCCAGACCGGTGCCGCCAACCTTGCGGCTGCGCCCTTTGTCGATGCGATAGAAGCGCTCAAACAGGTGCGGGATGTGCTCTTCGGGCACACCGGTACCGTTGTCGCTGAAGGAGAATGTGTAGAAGCGCTGATTGCGGCCGATAAGTTTGAGGGTTATCTCCGTCCCCTGCGAATAGGTCACGGAGTTCTTGGTAAGATTGGTGAGGATGCCTATGAGCAGTTCGCCGTTGCCATACACCTTGCAATCGGAAGGTAGCTCGACGTTGAATTTCATATTTTTCAGCACACCGCCGGCGCTGAGGTCTTCGGCCAACTGGAACACCAGGTCGGAGAAGTCTATTTCTGAGATGGGGATGGTGCTCTGCGATTCCTCCAGACGTGTGATGGTGCTCAGGGCGCTCATCATATCCACGAGGCGCTCCACATTGGCCTGAGCCTTGCCCAGGAAATAACTGCGCTCCTCGGCCGACATGTCGGGGTTGCTCTGTATCATCTCCAGATAGGAGCGGATGATGCCGATAGGGGTCTTCAGCTCGTGGGAGATATTGTTGGTCATCATACGCTTGAGCGTGTTCTTCTCCTCCACGGCGCGAAGGGCTATGGAGTGGTCGCGCTCGCGGCGCACATTGGCCTGCATTCGGGCATTGTAGATGGCAACGATCTGACGGGAGATGTCGCCGATTTCATCGTTGGGAAAGTCGCCCATCGGCACAAACTCGTGGTCGCTGGCGGCACGGTTGGCGAAATCGTGCAACAACTTGATATTGCGGGCCTGATGCGTGGCGAATACCCAGGCACCGGCCGTACCCACAATGCCCACGAAAATCACAATCATCCAGAACGTGGAGCCTACACGCAGGTCGCGGTCGATGCTCGCCACATCGGGCAAGAAGGCCTCCACGGCAATCTCGCCGTCGGCCGACACACCGCTGACATAAAGGAATGCTTTTGTGCCGTCGGAAAGCTTCACGTCGTGGGAGTGGTATAGCTTCAGCCCCGACGAGGTGGTCACCACCGCCCCGTGAGGCTCCGGCACCTCCTTCTCGTCGAGGCGGGCCGGGCGACCCATGTGGTAGAGCCACTTGCCGGTGCGCTTGTCGTAGATCGACATCCGCAGCGACGCCACGGGAGAATCGGCTATCGAGCTTTCAAAGAAGTCCATAAACTCATACATATTCAGGTCTTCTTCATGGCCGGTAAGAATATTCGTCACAGCGAAAGCCACGCGGTTGCTCAAAGCCTCCACGCGATACTGTTTGAGGTTGCGGTATTCCAGCCAGGCAAACATACCTATGATTGACCACAGGCTCACCATAGCCGTAAGAAACAACCGCAGACGATATTTCAATACATGCGTAATCACCTCGCGCTCAAATATTTGTTAACGGGTTCCCGACAGCCGTTTTAGCATCCGTGCATCCTCTTGCCGGGAGTTTTCTCTTGCAAGACGCTTCCTCCTGCCGGGAATTAGATTTCAAACATCGGCCTTGAATCCGTAGCCAAAGCCCAGACGGGTAACGATATGGGCACTGTACTGCGGCCCGATTTTATTGCGCATACGGGTGATGGTGGTATCGACAGTGCGCACCGACACAGCCAGCGCGCCCCACACCTGCTCGAGAATCTCCTCGCGCGAATGTATGCGCTCGCGGTGCGTCATAAAGAAAAGCAGAAGGTCAAACTCCTTGCGGGTAAGTGGCACTTCCTGTCCGTCGATGAAGCAACGCTTATTGTTGCGGTCGATACGCAGTGTGCGGAATGTGATATCCGGCTCGTAATTGCTCTGCGACACATTATGGGCAATATGCTGCGAAGCCTGGGTGCGACGCAGCACGGCGCGCACGCGGGCAATCACCTCACCTATGGTGAACGGCTTGGTTATGTAGTCGTCGGCGCCGATATTCAGACCCATCACGGTATCGTCCTCGTCATTGAGCGCCGAGCAGAATATAATAGGCGTATTCTCGGTGGCAGGATTGTGGCGCACACGTTTGGCGAAATCAAACCCGCTCAGATGCTCCATCATTATATCCACTATCATCAACTGGTAAATCGACAAATCAAGGCGGAGAGCCTCCTCAGCCGATTCGGCCGTATCCACCTCGTAGCCCTCACGCTGAAGATTATATTTCAGTATTTCGCACCACGATTCCTCGTCGTCGATTACAAGAATACGTATTCTCATATTGAATTATGCTGTAATTATTAGCTGCTAAAAATTATTTAAGGTGAAAAATATCCACTACCGTGCAAGCCACCGCTTGCAGCCGTAAAGTTAGCGAGAATTTCACTAACTTGCGCCCTCGAAATGTTAAACAAAGTTAATTCGAGGAATATATTGAACCATCCCCCTCCCCCGGCGTTGAAATTACAAATACTATATTTGCACTGTGTTTTTTCATGGTAATAGATTTAAGGTTAAAGATAAACAATGCAGGCTGTCGTGAGACAGCCTGCATTGTTATTACCAGCCCCCATTATCACTCAGCTGTGAGTCCTGGATAGCCCCTTTGCCGGGATAATTCGTATAAGTCGTATAAGTCGTATAAGTCGTATAAGTCTTATAATTCTTATACGATTTATCCAGCATAGCCGCCGCCCGAGGGAAGCCGGCAGTGGCGCCTCCGGTCAGGGGAGGCGCTGGAGGCGGTAGCCGGGAGGCAGCGTGTCGGCGATCACAAGGATAGCGCGGAGAGCAGTGGCGGAAGCGGCAGCTGGGGTAGTGTTCCGAGAGGCGCCGCGGAGATTAGCAGCTGCGCCGCGCAGGAGACTGGCAGCGGCGGTGGGGGTCGGGGAGGCCATAGCGGCGGTGGCCCAGGCGTCGGCGGTGGCGCAGTCAGAAGCAATTACGGTCACGGAGAGGAGATCCGTCATCACCGGGCGGCCGGTCACGGGGTCGATGGTGTGCCCTACCCGGCCGTGGCTACTGCCGTGGTAATTGCGATAGTTGCCCGAGGTGGCTACTCCTGCCCCACTCTCAGGCAGTTCCACATAGGTGAGCGGTTCGTGCTGCGGCACACCGCTGTCGGTAAGGGGTGCGTCGACCTGCACACGCCAGGGTGTGCCGCGACTGCTGACCCCTCGCGAAGCGATTTCGCCTCCGATTTCCACGAGCACGTTCCGGGCGCCGTTGCGCTGCAGCATCTCCGCCATCAGATCGCAGGCATACCCCTTGGTTACGGCAGAGAAATTGAAAGTGGTTCCCGGCGCCTTCTTGTGAATCTTACCGGCGTCGTCGATACGGCAACCGTCAATCCCCACCAGCGCCAGTGCGCTGTCGATTTGCGCCGCCGAGGGTTCCCACACCGAATCGGTGTCCACCTTCCCGGTATATCCGAATTTCCACAGATTCACCACCGGCGACACGGTAGGGTCAAATTTCCCTCCGGAGGCCGCTGCCACACTCTGCGAGATGGCAAACACCCGGCGCAGCAGTGCGTCGGTGCTGTCGGTGGCGTTGCGGTTGATGGCCGATATGAGCGAATTTTCCGCGAATGGCGAAAGTGACATCTCCACCTGCCGGAATACGGCCTGAATTGAGTCGGAGCAGTCGCGCGAAGCCTCATACGTGATATTGTAGGTAGTGTTCCACACCGCCCCCGATGCCTGCCGCCACTGCGCGGGCCGATGTGTGCAGCGCCCGAGCGCCACACCCACCACAGCCAGCAAAAGTGCTGCCCATAACAGGCTTATTTTCGCATTTTTCGCCATAAATTATCGCTTATTTAGATATTTTGCAAAATTAGTAATAAATTAATTTGCAATACAAAACTTTCTGTTGTATATTTGTGTTAATTAACCATAGTAATTTTTTACTCACTATGAACACATCCTATCTTTTCCTCGCAAACGGCTTCGAAGAACTCGAAGCGCTTACAGTGGTCGACGTAATGCGTCGGGCAGGTATGGACATCAAGACTGTGTCGATTACCGATTCACTCACAGTGACCGGGGCGCACGGTATCACCGTCACAGCCGATGTGCTCTTCAGTAAAACCGACTTCATCACGCCGGAATGGCTCATCCTTCCCGGCGGTATGCCCGGTGCCACAAACCTTTCGGAGTTTGCTCCGCTCAACACCCTGCTTGTAGCGCAGGCTGCTGCCGGCAAGATTGCCGCCATCTGCGCATCGCCGGCCGTGGTGCTCGGTCCGCTGGGCATTCTCGACGGGAAAGATTGCACCTGCTACCAGGGCTTCGAGAAGCTCCTCGCCAAAGCTGTGGTGCACGATTCGCCGGTAATCGCCCTTGACCGCCTCATCACCGGCAACGGCCCCTCCGCGGCCCTGCGGTTTGCCCTGGCCATCGTGGCCAATTCGATGGGCGAGGCTGCAGCGCAGGAAGTCGGTTCCGCCATGCTGCTCTACCCCAAGCGTATGAATTTCTACTTCTGACCATAAGAATCCACCTACACCGCCGGCGCCAAAAACGCCGGCCGGTTTTTGATATAACCCCAGATTTGTAAGCAATGACATTTGAAGAATTGGGCGTGAGCGAGCCGCTCCGCAAAGCTATAGAAGAACTCGGTTTTGAAAATCCTATGCCCGTGCAGGAGCGTGTGATTCCCCACCTGCTCACCCAGGAGGGCGACGTGGTAGCCCTGGCACAGACCGGCACCGGCAAGACGGCCGCCTTCGGTCTGCCCGTGCTCCAGCGCATCAATCCGCAGCTCGATACTCCTCAGGCCCTGATTCTCTCCCCCACACGCGAGCTTTGTCTCCAGATTGCATCCGACCTGGCCGACTTCTCGAAATACCTCCCCCAGGTGAAGGTGCTCCCCGTCTACGGCGGTTCATCCATCGAGAGCCAGATACGCGCCCTGCGCGAAGGCGTCCAGGTGATTGTGGCCACCCCCGGCCGACTCATCGACCTGATTCACCGAGGCGTGGTGCATCTCGACGATGTACACACCGTAATCCTCGACGAAGCCGACGAGATGCTCAATATGGGCTTCCAGGAATCAATCGACGAGATTCTCTCCAGCGTGCCTGCCGACCGCAAGATGCTGATGTTCTCGGCCACCATGCCGAAGGAAATCGAGCGCATCGCCCGCCAGTATATGCACGACCCGCAGGAATTCGTGGTGGGCACCCGCAATGAGGGCGCTGCCAACGTGCGCCATATATATTATATGGTCAACGCCCGCGACAAATACCTCGCCCTGAAGCGCATCGCCGACTTCGCCCCCGATATCTACGCCATAATCTTCTGCCGCACCCGCCGCGAGACCCAGGAGGTGGCCGAGAATCTTATCCGCGACGGCTACAACGCCGACGCTCTCCACGGCGACCTCTCGCAGCAGCAGCGCGATATGGTGATGCAGAAATTCCGCGACCGCGTAATCCGTCTGCTCGTGGCCACCGATGTGGCAGCCCGCGGTCTCGATGTCGACGACCTTACCCATGTAATCAACTACGGCCTGCCCGACGAGGCCGCCATCTACACGCACCGCTCGGGCCGTACAGGCCGTGCCGGGAAGAAGGGTGTGTCGATTGCCATCATCCACTCGCGCGAAAAAGGTCGTCTGCGCGACATCGAGCGGATTATCGGAAAAACCTTCGAGCGCAAGGATGTGCCCACTCCGCAACAGATTATCGAAAAGCAGCTCTTCTGGCTGGCCGACCGCATTGAGCGCGTGGAGGTCGACGACAATGAGATGGCCAAATATCTCCCCGGTGTAATCAAGAAACTGGGGTGGCTATCCTCCGAAGACCTTATCAAGCGCGTGCTCTCGCTGGAGTTCAACCGTCTGCTCGACTACTACAAGGACGCCCCCGACATCGACTTCATCGACGAAAAGAGCAGCCGCAAGGAGCGCAAAGAGCGCAAGGAGCGCACGAAGGAGGACAAAGACCGCCGCACCGCCTCGAAAGGGATGGAGCGCATCTACGTCAATGTGGGCAAGCGCGACGGATTCTTCGCCGGAAATCTCATCGAGATGCTCAACAAGAATATCGCCGGGAAGCGCGTGGATGTGGGGCGCATCGACCTGATGCCGGCTTACTCGCTCTTCGACGTGAAGAAGGCCGACGCCCGCACCGTAGTCAACGCTCTCAAAGGTGCGGAATTCCTGGGCAAGCGCATCTACAGTGAGGTAGCCGAAGCCGACAAAGACTACGCTCATGCCGCCACACGGCGCTCGAAGGAGCGCCGCGATGCCGCCGATGCCGAAGACCATTACGCCAAATTCAAGAAGAAATCGAAGCGGCGCAACTGATTCTGCCAAAAAAATCGTAACTTTGCGTTGGTTATGACTGACAAACGCTTAAACATATTTTTGCGTGCGGTCATAGCGCTCCTGAGCGCTGTGGCTCCGCTGTTTGCTGCCGCTGAGGAAACTCTCCCCGCCGACTCCGTAGCCATCGAGAAAGCCGCCAAAGCCGCCGGCTTCTTCGCTTCGGCTCCCGCAAGCATCTTCCCCTCCATCGACACCTCCACGCGCCTGGATATGATCGACTACTTCAACGCCGGTTCATCCACCCCGTCGAAAAATGCTTTCGGCGGCGATGCGCGCATTTTAGAGAGCACCCCGGAGCAAATCACCGTGCGCACTTCGCCGGTGTCGACCTACTCCCTGTCGCTGCTTCCCGTCCATAATGACTCCGACACGCTGCTCCTGCTGGTGCGCACCCTCGACACTCCGGCGCCCCACTCTACCGCGTGGATTTACACCTCCGACTGGAAAAAACGGGTAGCCACCGTGGAATCGCCGCAGCTCGCCGACTGGATTCTCCCCTCTGCCCGCAAGCAGAAAACCGACCTGGAGAATGCCGTGCCCTATGTACTTTCGGGCATCGTCTACGACCCGTCGGCCCGAACCCTCACCTTCACCAATTCGCTGGAGCAATATATCCCCGACGACCGGAAAGAATTTGTCGCCTCCTGCGTGGCACCGCAGATTGTCTACGTATGGAACGGCCATAAATTCGTCCGCCGGAAAAACTGAACATTGCCCACCAATCTGAGATTCCCCCCCCAAAATGCCCGACCAATCCATATCACTTCTTGAACTCACCCGCCGCATCGCCTACCTCGTGCAGGCGCCCGAAACACAGAATGTCTGGGTAACGGCCGAACTGCAGGATGTCAACGCCCGCGGCGGCCATTGCTATATGGAGCTGCTCCAGAAGGATGAGGCCGGCCGCCAGGTTGCCCGCATCCGCGGTTGCTGCTGGGCCAATATCTACGGTCCGCTGGCGCGGCGCTTCTATCAGGCCACCGGCCAGCAGTTTGCCTCGGGTCTGAAAGTGATGCTGAAAGTATCGGCCTCGATGCACCCGGTGTTCGGCCTGTCGCTTGTGGTGCTGGAGGTCAACCCTGAATACACCCTCGGCGACCTTGTGCGCCGCCGTATGGAGATTATCAACCGGCTGCAGAAAGAGGGCGTGCTGGAGATGAACCGCCAGCTGCAATGGCCCAAAGTGGTGCAGCGAATCGCCGTGATTTCGGCCAAAGGAGCCGCCGGCTACGGCGACTTCCTCAACCAACTATACCACAATCCTATGCGTCTGCGCTTCCACACCGAGCTGTTCCAGGCCACGATGCAGGGCACGTCGGCGCCGGCTTCGATTATCGACGCGCTAAGCCGCATCGCCGACCGCCAGGAGGAATTCGACGGCGTAGTGATTATCCGAGGCGGTGGCGCCACCTCCGACCTTCAAGCATACGAGGACTACGATCTGGCTGTCGCTGTGGCGCAGTTCCCTCTCCCGATTGCCATCGGCATCGGTCACGAGCGCGACATCACCGTACTCGACTGGGTGGCCAACACACGCCTGAAAACCCCTACCGCTGTGGCTGAATGGCTCATCTCGCGCAACGAGAATGTACTGAATGCTTTGGGCGTAGCCGGAAATAAAATTCTCCAGCTTGTCAACGACCGCCTGGCCGGAAACAAGCAGCAGCTGGCTCAGGCCGAAGCTCTGCTTCCCGTAGCTGCCCGGGGCACACTCGACCGCCGCAACCAGCGTCTGCGTCAGGCCATCGCCTCGCTTGCCGGGCTTCCCGCCGCCAAGATTCAGCCGGCGCTGGCCCGCCTCGACGCTTTCCCGCAGCGCATCGCCGACGCCATCGCCGCCCGCATCACTTTCGCACGCGGCCAGATCAACGCCCAGGAACACATTTTGAAGGTGCTCTCCCCCGCCGCCACCCTCGCCCGCGGCTACTCCATAACCCGCATCGACGGTCACGCCGTATCCTCCGTCCAGGCCGTTCCTCCCGGTTCAATCCTCGAAATCACCCTCTCCGACGGCACCATCTCCGCCACAAGCCGAAAATAAACATCCTGCCTTATGTCAGAAACACCCGTAAAAGAGCTTACCTACAACCAGGCCTTCGCCGAGCTTGACTCCATCCTCAAACTTATGCAGAGCGACCAGTGCGACATCGACCGTCTTGCCGCCCTCACCCGTCGCGCCACCGCCCTCATCGCCGAATGCCGGGCGCGCCTCACCGCCACTGACGAGGAGCTGAAAGGTATCCTCGCACAGCTCGAGAACTAAGAGCCTCCCGCCCCAAATGAACATCTACGACATCCGCCGCGGCGGTAAAGTGCTGTTTCTGCTGGTCGCCATCGGCGTCCTCATCACTTTTGTGCTCGTGTCGAACAACCTGGTCAACGACCTGGCAGCACAGGAGCGCGAACGTATGCAGATATGGGCCGACGCCACCAAGCAGATTGCCGACATCGGCCGCAACCCCGAAGCCGACTCCTCGCCGGAGAATATCGACTTCCTGCTGAGCATCATCGAGCAGAACCACACCATCCCCGTGCTGCTCACCGACAACAGCGGCCGCATAATGATGCACCGCAATTTCGACCTCCCCGAAGAGGTCGACTCCGCGGCGCCCTGGATTATCTCTCCGGTCAACGAGGAATACCTCCACGACAAGTTGCGCTCGCTGTCGAAACGCGCCAATGTAATCGACATCGTCATCTCCGACTCCGAGGTGCAGCACCTATATTACGATGATTCAAAGCTGCTCAGCCGCCTGAGCTACTACCCCTACGTGCAGCTGCTGGTGATGCTCGCCTTCATTATAATCGTCTATTACGCAGTAAATTCCACCCGCAAAGCGGAGCAGAACAAGGTGTGGGTGGGCCTGTCGAAAGAAACAGCCCACCAGCTCGGCACCCCCATATCCTCGCTGATGGCGTGGACGCAGCTTCTGAGCGATATGGGCGTCGACCGCGAGATGGTTGGCGAAATGGAGAAGGATGTAAACCGTCTGTCGATGATTGCCTCCCGATTCTCGAAAATCGGCTCACGGCCGCAGATGGAGACCGACGACCTCAACACCGTGGTGGGGCGCGCCGCTTCATATATGCAGACCCGCATCTCCTCGCGCATACGGCTCACCGTGAACCTCTGCCCCACGCCATTGCCCGTGGAAATCAGCGCGCCGCTCTTTGAATGGGTGATGGAAAACCTCATCAAGAACGCCGTCGATGCTATGGAGGGCTCCGGCTCAATCACCGTCGACACGCTGCTCGACAACAATCACGCCACCGTCACCGTCACCGACACCGGAAAAGGCATCGACCGCAAAAACCGCAAGACCGTATTCCACCCCGGCTACACCACCAAGAAGCGCGGCTGGGGTCTGGGACTGGCGCTGGCAAAACGCATCGTGGAGCAATATCACCGCGGCCGTATCTACGTAAGCTGGTCGGAGCCGGGGCGCGGCACCACCTTCCACATCGGCCTCCCCCTCGCCTCCCCAAAATAAGCATCGCTGCCTCCCCCTTGCCGCCCCAAAATAAGCATCGCCGCCTCCCCCTTGCCGCCCCCAAAATAAGCATCGCTGCCTCCCCCTTGCCGCCCCATATAAAAAAGGATTGTGTTAAATTTATATAGACGACATCCGCCTGTAGGGACGCACCCCAGGTGCGTCCGCATAAACAGCTGATTTTCAATCAGTATAAAGCGGACGCACCTGGGGTGCGTCCCTATAAGTTGATACGTTGTTGGCTATTTCGATACAGCCTTAAAATTCGTTATGGGTCCCGATTCAATCAATCGGGGCAAACTGCATCCTCAGCGGGTGAGGACGATATTTTTCTCCGAGGCAATGCGACGCATATTCAGCACCGCATAGCGCATACGGCCGAGTGCCGTGTTGATCGAAACGCCTGTGGCATCGGCGATTTCCTTAAACGACATATTGCGGTAGAAGCGCATATCGAGCACTTCGCGCTGAGCCTCGGGAAGCGAACCGATGATACGCTTCACGTCGGTGTGAATCTGCGAGGTCACAAGCATATCCTCGATGTTCTCCTCAGCCAGTTCGCGGCGGTTTAGCACATCGGCATCCTCCTGGTCGGCCGAGACAGTGTTCTCGCTCTTGGCCTGACGGAAATAGTCGATAATCAGATTGTGCGCAATGCGGGTGATCCAGGCGGAAAACTTGCCCGAATCGGTGTATCGGCCCTGCTTGATAGTAGTGATTGCCTTTACAAATGTCTCCTGAAAGATGTCATCAGCGACATCCTTATTCTTTACGATATTGAAAATATAGTTGAAGATGCGGATTTCGTGACGCTTCAGAAGAGCATCGAAAGCTTCGTTGTTTCCTTCGGCGTATGCGGCCACCAACATTTCGTCGGTCAGCTTGGTGAATTTTTGCATTTCAGTAGATGTAGATTAGTTGAAGTAAATATCGTCAATAGGCTGTCAGGAGTTTTTAGGTTTTAGCAAAAATTAGTATATAGATTATAGATGAGTTGTTTGGTCTGCAAAAATACAAGTTTTCCCGACATCTGCCAAATTTTCCACGAAAAATCCTCATTTTTTAATCATTTTTTTGCACCCGGCGGGCAATATAACCCTCTGTAGGCCGTTACAGCCCGGTCAGATTTCCAAAGCACCGCGCCATTTTATATAAAAATTAACATCAGGCTATACTAAACGCCTCCCTCCGACGTTATTTATACAGACGGTTTTGATACCGCAGAACCTTTCTAATCCATTCACCACAGCTCCACCTGTCCGGAGCCACTGACCACACCGTATTCTTTATAGTTTGCCTATGAAAGATTTTACTCCCTCCCTGTCATCGCGTGCGATGAAATCCTCCACACTCCCCCGGCGCTCAGCCGACAGCTGCCGTCCGCGCTGCTCCACAATTCTGGCACTCAGGCAATTTGCCCGCTCCTATAATTGCGCCGCTGCACTTCCCGTAGCCTTAGGCTCCTTCATCGCCAACTAAGACATCTCCCCGCCCCATTGCATAATAGGCTCCCCCGGTCCTCCCCGACCGCCGGAGTCTATTGCATTCTCGCCCCCTCCAATAAGGCGTATAAATCGTATAAGTCGCATAAGCCCAATAAATGATAGCACTATGGAAAAAGCAATCCCCCAAAAAGCAACTATGTTGCGCCTGAATGCCGACCTCGTTACCCGCCTCAAAGAGATGGCACGTGCCGAGCATCGCAGCTTTAATAATTTCATAGAATGCATTCTTATGAAGATAGCAAGCGATACACCCAACGCGGAAACACTCGCAGCGATTGAAGAGGCTCGTAGCGGAAAACTGCACAATGAACCTCCTGTCGACACTTCCTCTGTTGAAGCAATGTTTAAATCTATGGGATTATGAAAATCAATGATTATGTCGGATGTATGGAGTGCCACGTTCTTAGCGACTTACTCCTGATTTGGTTTGACCCTAACACCGGCGATATCGACCTCCTGCGCCTGGGTTCCCACTCCGACCTCTTTGGCAAAGGCGCAAAGCGATAGGACGCCCTCCCCAATCTATCTGATGAGGGAGGCGATGATGATGTAACAGAGTGTGAGGGCGAAAACGCACATCATCAGGGCGGGGGCGGTGAGCCGGCGCCACGACAATGCAGCACGGTCAGAGGAAGCCGAGGGAGCCGAGGCAGAGGAAGCCAAGGGGACCGAGGCAGAGGAAGCCGTGGGGGCGGAGGCGGAGAGAGCCGGGAAGAGGGGTCGGGAGAGGAGCGCGGAACGGGAGGCGGTGGCGTCAGGGCCGCAGAGGTAGGTGGCGATGGCATAGCAGAGACAGCCGATGAGGCCGCCGATGAGACCGCCGACGAGGAGGTCGCCGGGATAATGTACTCCTAAATAAATACGCGAATAGCTATTGAGCAGTCCCCAGCCCACGATGAACAGCGTAAACTTCCACCGGCGCACGAACAGCGCCATAAACACCACCAGCGCAAAGGAATTGGCGGCGTGGCAGGAGGGAAATCCGTATGGGCCGCCGCGATAACCATCGACAATGTGTGTGAAGGCCGACAGCGGGTTAAGCGGATTGGAGGGGCGCATACGTTCCACCACGGGGCGAATCACTGTGGCGCAAACCTGGTCGGTGAGCACAATGGCTGCTACGAGCGCCAGCAGATAGATGCAAGTCTGCTTTCGGTTGCCTCCACGGAGGAATATCAGCAGCGCCACCGCGTACATCGGTATCCAGATAAAGCGCCCGGAAAACAGCTTCATAAAACTGTCGAAGAAAGCGGCGTGGCACCCGTTGAGGGCCAGAAAAATTTCGGCGTCGAGAGAGTTGAGAAAGTCTATCATCGGAATATTTTTAACTGATTATTGCGCCTGCAGATCTACTTAGCAGGGGGGCGCTTGCGGATCTACTTAGCAGTGGGAGCGCCTGCTGTTTTCTAAGCAGGCAATTATCCGGCAAAGTTATTGCGGCATCTGGCCGATAGTATGGTAAAGCTCGCGCAGGAAGGCCTGAGCGGGACGCACGAGCGCATCTGGCTGCCGTCCACGCGCATTCTGCGGCGCAAGAGCGTCGGTATTGTAGATAAGCGTATCAGTGGGCGTAATGATTCCAACAAGATTGGCATCGGTATAGAGAGCCACCTCGCGTGTGGCAGGCGAGAGGATATCGCGCGAATATTTCAGACCGGTCGGCGCAATCTTCATCATAGCCAAGAGCGTGGCCGCGATGTCGGTCTGAGTGCCGAGCCGGTCGATGGTGTAGCCGCGCCGAGCCAGCGCACCCCCCTGCAGCACAAGCGGGATATGATGGCGAGCCACATAATCCTCGAGGGGCAACGGATACACTCCCCAGTGGTCGGGCACAATCACCACCAGACGCTTCTCCCAGCCTGGCAATTTGCGCAGGCCATTCACAAAGTTCGTCAGGCAGGAGTCGGTATAAGCAAACGCATTGAGAATTTTATTATCGGCAAACCGGGGATTTTCATAGGGAGGCTCAAAAGGTTCGTGCGAACTTGAGGTCTGCACCACAGTGAGCGTGGGTGCGCCTCCATTCCCCGAAGCGCCTGCACGGCTGCGCGCGCTGATATCGGAAAGCACGCGCTCAAACACCTTTTCATCGTGCACACCCCACTTCCAGGTGCGGTCGGAGGCGGAAAAACTTTGGTCGTTGATAATCGGATCAAAGCCCTGCGACACCAGAAACGCCTGCATATTCACAAACTTCGTGTCGCCGCCATAATAATATGAGCAGTTGTAGCCGTTATCGGCGAGCACCGTAGCGAGGCCGGGCAAATTCTCGAATTTGTCGACATACTTCAACAAACTCGTAGTCGGAGGCACCGGCTGCGATGCAAGAATGGCCGAAAGGGCGCGGTCGGTGCGGAAAGAACTGGCATAAAAATCAGTGAATAACACACCATCGCGGGCCAGCGAATCCAGCCCCACGGCCACCGGTTCGCCACCCTGCACAGGCAGCAGAAAACTGGAGAAACTCTCCAGTATCACCATCACTATGTCGGGGCGGTCGGTGGTGAGCATCGCCGCAGCCACAGAGTCGACCGGATAATCGGCGGGCGCCGAAGTGTCGCGGCGACAAGTCGCCGTAGCAGGCCATTGTCCATCGGTGAAAAGCAGCTTCGCCAACTCGGCCGATGCCTCGTCATTATCCATTAAGCGGAACTGGTCATCGAAGTCGGTCTGATGTGTAATGGAATACAACAACGAAAAAGCCGGATTCAGCGCCGCGTGATTAAGTTGCTGGTTCTCGGAGAAATATACCGCACTGGGGTTCATCGTACCCACCGTCACACCGCCGCGAATCGGCAAGAAAAGCAATGCGGTAAGCAGGAATATCACCGCCGACTGCCACCATTGCTTCTTGCCCCGGATTGGCTCCACCGGGGTGCGCCGGTCGATAAAGCGGTATACCACCCAAATTGCAGCAGCGATAGCGACGATACCTAGCAGCCCCACAATCCACTGCCACCACTCCACGCTGGCCATCGCTGCCGAGGGGGAAGTGGTGAAATAGAAAATCGGGGTCATATCCAGGCGGAATCCCCAGTAGCCATACAGCCCCAGGTCTATGCAATAGATCAGGGAAATCAGCAGCGCTATCACAGCCATATAGACATTCAGCGCCACCCGCGCCCACTTCGCCTTTGTGAGAAGTTGGGCAAAAACTATTAATCCAGGTATTACGGTGAGATATGCCGCCACGCTCCGGTCCATCGTAGCGCCGTGACTGACAACCTGCCACCAGTCGGAAGCCGGCGCACTGATATAAACGGCCATAAACACCAGTTTCAGCAGCGCGAAAAGCACCAGCCACATCAGATACAGAAATGCAAGTTTCAGTATAGCCTTCTTCATATTCGCAAGCAGATTTTATGACGATTCGCAAGCAGATTTTATACAGACCGTGAGGTCGATTTTCCAGCGCATGAAAAATATTTGAAAAAATTTTTCATCGGGATTAAACCATCGCGGATTTCCGTTGTCTTAACAGTATAAGAGATAATAAGCAATATATCACATAAGCGCCGGATGGCGCACTGTTAGGCTTCAAAACATTAGCCGCCGGACTTGACTCGACAACTCCGGCGGCCACTTTTTTATTGCTCCTAAGTTTCGTATTGGTCTAATTAGTCTAATTGGCCTAATTAGTCTTATTGGGCCAATTGGGCTTATCAGGCCTCGTTGCCGGAGAATTCCATCAGGTAGGCCTTGATGAAGCCGTCGAGGTCGCCATCCATCACCCCATTCACATCGGAGGTCTGGAAATTGGTGCGGTGATCCTTCACGCGACGATCGTCGAAGACGTAGCTGCGAATCTGCGAGCCCCATTCGATTTTCATCTTTCCGGCCTCCACCTTGGCCTGCTCCTCCATACGGTGGCTCAGCTCCTTCTCATACAGGATAGAGCGCAGGTGGCGCAGGGCGTTCTCGCGGTTCTTGGGCTGGTCGCGCGTCTCGGTGTTTTCGATAAGGATTTCCTCCTTCTCGCCGGTGTAGGGGTCGGTGTACTGATAGCGCAGACGCACACCCGACTCCACCTTATTCACATTCTGACCGCCGGCACCGCCGCTTCGGAAGGTATCCCACGACATCAGCGCAGGCTCCACCTTCACCTCAATGGCATCGTCGACGAGCGGCGTCACGAACACCGATGCGAAGGAGGTCATTCGTTTGCCCTGAGCATTGTATGGCGACACGCGCACCAGGCGGTGCACACCGTTCTCGCTCTTGAGATAACCGTAGGCGAAATCGCCCTCCACATTTATCGTACAGGATTTTATACCGGCCTCATCGCCCTCCAGAAGGTTGGCGATAGAGGTTTTGTAGCCATGCTTCTCGCAATAACGCAGATACATACGCATCAGCATCTGCGCCCAGTCCTGGCTCTCGGTGCCACCGGCACCCGAGTTGATTCGGAGCACCGCACTCATATGGTCCTCCTCGCGGCGCAGCATATTACGCAGCTCCAGAGCCTCGATTTTCTCCATTGCGGCGGCATACATAGCGTCAAGCTCAGCCTCTTCTACCAGGCCTTCCTTAATGAAGTCCCAGCCGGTGGAAAGCTCATCCACGGCCACTTCCACTTCGTGGTAACCGTTGACCCACGCCTGCAGATCCTTGATTTTCTTCATCTGCGCCTGCGCCTCCTTCGGGTGCTCCCAGAAGTCGGGCACATGCGTGCGAAGCTCTTCCTCCTCAATCTGGATTTTCTTATTATCGACATCGAGATACCGCTTCAGCGCATCCTTGCGCTCCACGGCCTCCTTAAGCTGTTCCTGAGTAATCATCTGCTTATATTAATAATGTGCCTGCAAAATTACAAAAATTCTCCCACCCCCGCAAATCCCCTTTACCTCCGACATCATAACTCTACCCTCATAACTCTGCCCTCTTGCGCATCCCGCAAAAAATTGTTATCTTTGTGCACATAATATAATCCCGTTTACCCAATCAATTATCCTTTTTATGCAAAAAATCCTTGCTGCCGCCGCGGCTATGCTTACGGTTTACGGCGCTTACGCCGCCAAACCGACATACCTCGACACCGAAAAGCCTATCGAACAGCGCGTTGAAGACGCCCTTTCCCGTCTGACCACCGCCGAAAAAGTGGCTCTGCTTCACGCCCACTCCAAATTCTCCTCTGCCGGTGTGCCCCGCCTCGGCATCCCCGACCTCTGGTGCACCGACGGTCCTCACGGCATACGTCCGGAAGTGCTCTGGGATGAATGGGACCAGGCCGGATGGACCAACGACTCCTGCGTGGCTTTCCCGGCCCTGACCGCACTGGCTGCCACCTGGAATCCCGAGATGTCGCGCCAGTATGGTAAAGCTATCGGCGAAGAAGCCCTCTACCGTAATAAGCAGGTGCTCCTCGGTCCCGGCGTCAACATCTACCGCACCCCGCTCAACGGCCGCAACTTTGAATATATGGGCGAAGACCCCTACCTGGCCTCGCAGATGGTGGTGCCCTATATCCGGGGCGTGCAGAAAAATGGCGTGGCTACCTGCGTGAAGCACTTCTGTCTCAACAACCACGAGGCCAACCGCCACACCACTAATGTGATTGTAGACGACCGTACCCTCTATGAGATCTATCTGCCTGCATTCAAGTCGGCTGTGCTCGACGGCGGCACCTGGACCATTATGGGCGCCTACAATCTCTACAATAATGAGCATCTCTGCCATAACAGCGTGATTCTCAACAAGATTCTGAAAGGTGAATGGGGCTTTCCCGGCGCCGTTGTCAGCGACTGGGGCGGCGTACACGACACCGACCAGGCCATCACAAACGGCATGGACCTCGAATTCGGTTCCTGGACCAACGGCCTTTCCTCCGGCAAGAAGAACGCCTACGATTCATATTATCTCGCCGACCCCTACAAGGAGCGCCTCGCTTCGGGCAAGGCCGACCCCAAAGTGCTCGACGACAAGGTACGTCGCGTGCTCCGACTGATGATGCTCACCAGCCTCAACGGCAACGATGCCACCGGCTCGATGTGCTCCGACGAGCACTACGCCGCTGCCCGCCGCATCGGCAACGAGGCTATCGTGCTGCTCAAAAACGACGGCAACCTGCTCCCACTTGCCGATGGCAAGAAGGTGCTTGTCGTTGGTGAAAACGCCATCAAGATGATGACCGTGGGCGGCGGCTCCTCCTCGCTCAAGGTTCAGCACGAAATCATCCCTCTCGACGGCCTTAAAGCCGCTGCCGCCAAGCACGGCCTCACCGTCGACTATGCCCGCGGATACGTGGGCGACACCGGCGGCGAATACAACGGCGTGGTCACCGGCCAGGACCTCAACGACAACCGCACCCCCGAACAGCTCATCGCCGAAGCTGTCGACAAGGCAAAGAATGCCGACTACGTGATCTTTGTAGGCGGTCTCAACAAGGCAAATCACCAGGATGCCGAAGACTCCGACCGCGAAGGCCTCGGTCTTCCCTACGGACAGGACGCTGTGATTGAAGCGCTCGCCGCCGCTAATCCCAACACCATCGTGGTGAACATTTCGGGCAACGCCGTGGCTATGCCCTGGGCCGATAAGGTGCCTGCAATCCTCCAGGCCTGGTTCCTCGGTTCGGAAGCCGGTAACTCCATCGCCGACATCCTCACCGGCGACGCCAATCCTTCTGGCAAGCTCCCCTTCACATTCCCGCTTAAACTCGCCGACAACTCCGTGCATCACATCGTGGGCACCGGCAAGGAATACCTCGGCACCAAGCGCGCCAACGAAGACATCTACGATGTGGAATACAAGGATGGTGTGCTTGTGGGCTACCGCTGGCACGACACCAAGAAAATCAAACCACTCTTCCCCTTCGGCCACGGTCTGAGCTACACCACTTTCGCCTACGGCAAACCTACCCTCTCCGCTCCCTCGATGAGCGCCACTCCCGCCATCACCGGCGAAGCCACCCTCTCGCACTCACCCGAGCAGATGCGCCGTGCTTCGATTGCCGCCGGCAACGCCATCACCATCACCGTGCCCGTCACCAACACCGGTTCGCGCGAAGGCTCCGAGACTGTCCAGCTCTACCTCACCGACGTGAAGGCTCCCGTAGCCCGTCCGGCAAAAGAGCTGAAAGGCTTTGCGAAAGTCTCCCTCAAACCGGGCGAAACGAAGGATGTAACCTTCACCGTCACCCCCGACGACCTGGCCTACTTTGATGCCGACGCTCACGCCTGGGCCGTTCACCCCGGACGCTACCGCGCCTCCATCGCCCGCTCCGCCGGCGACGTCGCCTCCACCCTCAACTTCACCCTCAAGTAATCTTGGCCCGGCAAAATATGCCGCCCGCTTCCTTACGCTAATTCCCCTCTCCGTTCATCAATATGCACAATAAGGGCAGACCTTTCGGGTCTGCCCTTATTGCATATATAGCTATCGGCTATCCTGTATAGCTATCGGCGTATCCTGCTGTAGGGACGCACCCCAGGTGCGTCCGCCATACACACTGAGTGCCAACCATTTATAAGCGGACGCACCTGGGGTGCGTCCCTACAAACTGATGCGTTATTTCAAGCTTTGAAATATCCTCGATTCAATGGCGGAATCAGAGGTTAGGGTTGATTTTCGACCACTCGCTGATGGGAGGAATGATGCCCAGCGAAATCACTTCGTCGCGGAGGTGGCAGAGGTGATGGTAGCTCTGGTCAAGTTCCTTGTGCTCCTCGGGAGTACCCTTGACTTCCTTAACCTGCACGCCGTTGCGGTCGAGAGTGGTTTCCATAGCCATCATGATGTGGTTGAACTCACCATTGTTTACATAGGTGCCTACAGGCCATGTGAAGGCCGGACCACCCATAGCGGCTGCAATCATCTCAATCGAGAGGTAAGCCGGGCTCTGGAACGAGCTGCGGCCACGCAGGTTGATGATGTTGGCACCACCCTGGATTACACGCTTCTTCATCTCCTCCCATTCCTGTTCGGGGAGAGCCTTTGTGCCGATAATCTTGCTCAGAGGTTCACCGGCAACGGTGGTTGTGGAAGCGAATACGGCCATCTGCTCGCCGTGACCGCCGTATGTGCGGGCGTTCTGGATTTCATCGGGAGAAATCTTGAAGTATTTAGCCAGCTCAGAGCGCAGACGTGTGGAGTCGAGAGCAGCCAGGGTGCTCACCTGTGAGGGTTTCAGACCGGAGTAAATCAGAGTTACCAGACCGGTAATGTCGGCGGGGTTGAAGATCACTACCACATGCTTTACATCGGGGCAGTAAGTCTTGATATCCTTGCCGAGCTGCTCGGCGATTTCCGAGTTGCCGCGGAGAAGGTCCTCGCGGGTCATACCTGCCTTACGGGCAGCGCCACCCGACGAAACGATGTATTTGGCATCCTTGAAAGCGGTAGCCACATCGGTGGTATAAGTAAGGTTAAGCCCCTTGAAGCCGCAGTGGGCAAGCTCTTCGGCCACGCCCTCCAGACCGGGGGCATAGGTGTCGTAGAGGCAAATGTTGGGGGTAAGACGCATCATAGCCGCTGTCTGGGCCATGTTGGAGCCGATCATGCCGGCTGCGCCGACAATCACGAGTTTTTCATCTGTCAGAAATTCCATATTTTGACTTTCGATTTATTCCCGCTCCGACCCCGCTGAGGGGCTGAGCCGGGATGTGTTAGGTGTATAATTTTTTAACGGTTAACCCGGCGGAATATTATCCACACGCTATAATTTCTCGCGCGGGATTCTATTCACATGCTATAATTTCTAAATCAGTAACGCTACCGGCGCGGCTATAGTTCAGCCGAGTGTGGCCATTTTCGCTACTTTTGAGAAATAATTAGCATTATTAATAAGCGGAGTGTTGCCGAATGAAAAGGATTTTGTAATTTTACATCCCGATTTTTTCCAAAACCGAATATTCCGATTTTTTCCAAAACCGAATTATCCACCCAAGCCACGCAAGGCCGCCCCGGCCAGGTAGCGCATCAAATCACCGATACCAATGAAATTGCATAAGTTAGTACTGATGGCGGCAGCCCTGCTCTCGGCTCCCTTCATCTCCCGGGCCGACGCACCGGCCAACTACTACCAGAGTTGCGAAGGGAAAACAGAAAAAGCCCTCCTCCAGCAGTTGCAGAGCGTAGTTGGGCCGCACACCACCGTGCAATACAAGAACCTCTACAACGTCTACAAAACCTCCGACGTGCGCTCCGACGGCACTCTCTGGGATATGTACTCCACAAAGCGGTGGCCCTCCAACTATGCCAAATGCGGCAACTACTCGAAGGTGGGCGACTGCGTAAACCGCGAGCACTCTTTCCCCAAAAGCTGGTTCAACGATGCTTCCCCGATGGTAAGCGACGCCTTCCACGTATATCCCACCGACGGCAAAGTCAACGGCCAGCGAAGCAACTTCCCCTACGGCGAATGTGCCCACGGCACCGTGCTCGCCTCCAATGGCAATGTGAAGCCGCTTGGACGCCTCGGCACTTCCACCTTCTCCGGCTACTCCGGCAAGGTATTTGAGCCGGATGATGAATACAAAGGGGATTTCGCCCGCACATATTTCTATATGGCTGCCGCTTACAACAGCCGTATCTCCTCCTGGGACAGCGATATGCTCGCGGGCAACAACTATCCCTGCTTCACCACCTGGGCCGTCAATCTTCTGCTGAAATGGCACCGCCAGGACCCCGTGAGCCAGAAAGAGCGCGACCGCAACGACGCCGTGGAGAAGCATCAGCACAACCGCAACCCCTTCATTGACTATCCCGACCTGGCCGAGCACATCTGGGGCAACAAGAAGGGGCAGCCCTGGACAGCCAACCCCGTCACCAATCCCGAAATCAATTTCCCAGTCGACGGCAGCTCGGTGAATCTGCGTCAGACCGCCGTCAACGTCACCTCCTCCGCCACAGTGAATGTGCGCGGCGCCGGGCTTACAGCCGATGTAAAAGCCACGGTCAGCGGTGCCGGATTCTCTGTATCCCCCGCCACACTCTCTGCAGCTTCCGTGCTTAACACCCAGGGCGCCAACGTCACCGTAAGCTACCGCAGCGCCACCGCCGGACGTGCCTCGGGCACTCTCGTCCTCACCTCCGGCTCGGCAAAAGTCACCGTAAATCTCTCGGCCGAAGCGCTTTCCGGCCTACCCGCACTTCCCGCCACCGAGGTCAGCGACGAATCGTTCACCGCCAACTGGGTGAACATCTCCGACGCCAACGCGCGCTACACCCTGGATGTGCGCTCGGGCAACACTTCCGTTGCCGGATATCCCCTTGAAGTCGCCGCAAAGGATGAATCGCACCGCGTGACAGGCCTCGAACCGGAGACCACCTACACCTACATCCTCACCTCCGGCGCCCTCTCTTCGAATGTAATCTCAGTCACCACGGCCGCTCCCGTGCCGTCGGTCGATTTCCTCTACGATGGCGAACTCACCTTCGTCACCGAGCCGGGTATCCCCTCCGACGCTGCCGAACTGCTCGCCGACATCGAGAATATCCCCGGCAACGTCACCGTGAAAGTTTCCGCACCTTTCGAGCTGTCGCTCAACAAGCAGCAGTGGGGCACCACAATCGTGCTTGAACCGGGCGCCGACCGCTTCTATCTGCGTCTCAACGGCGCCAACGCCGGTGAATACCACACCTCAATCACCGCTTCGGCCGACGGATACTTCAACGACGACACCGAAATCTTCGGCACCATCGGCGACCCCAAACCTTCGTTCGTCGAGGACTTTGAGAAGCAGATTCCCGAAGGCGGCAGCCACGGCTACGGTCTGCTCACCTATCAGGGCAGCGCCTGCTCCTGGACCTCCAACGGCGTTTACTATGAATTCGCCGGCGCCAACTCCTACCCCTACAGCGGCAGCCAGGCTGCGCGCTTCAAACAGTCGGGCAGCGAGCGCTACATCTATATGAATTCCGACAAGACCAACGGTATAGGCAAAATCACTTTCTACGCCGAACTTTGGCCGCGCGACTCAAAGGATGCCACCCTCTCCGTAAGCATCTCATCCGACAAGGGTGCCAACTGGCAGAAACTCCAGGACTTCACCATCTCCTCTAAGGAGTATGTCGGTCACTCCGTCACAGTAAACCGCGGCGGCAACCTGCGTGTGCGCTTCGACGTGGCAGGCGAATCGCGCGTGATGCTCGACGATGTGGCTCTCACCGACTATTCATCGGCCCTTGAGCTGCTCACCCCCGAAGGCCACGCCTACCACACCTGGGATGCCTACGCCGTCGACGGCCGTCTGGTGATTGAGAACTCCGACCCCGCCAACCACTTCCACGTCTACTCTCTCGACGGCAGCGAAGTTTTCTCCGGCAAGGTGAAAGCCGCTACCCGCACCATCGCGCTCCCCGCAGGGCTATACATCGTGAATGTGGCCGACTTCGCCCGCAAGGTGCTTGTGAAATAACCGCGCCCGCCATTCCCCGGGCTATTTGAAATCATCCTCAAGCCATACGAATGAACCGAAAGGATTTTGAGATAATGGCGCCCGTAGGCTCTTACGAGAGTCTGCGGGCTGCCATAAACGCCGGAGCCGACGCCGTGTACTTCGGCGTGGAAGGCCTGAATATGCGTGCCCGTTCCAGCGTGAACTTCACCCTCGACGACCTCCGCCGCATTGCCTCGATCTGCGACGAACACGGTGTGAAATCCTACCTCACCGTCAACACCATCATCTACGACGAGGATATGGCCAAGATGCGCGCCATCATCGACGCCGTGTCCACCTCCGGCATCTCCGCCATCATCGCCTCGGATATGGCCGCAATCCTCTATGCCCGCAGCCGCGATGTGGAGGTGCACATCTCCACGCAACTCAGTGTGAGCAACACCGCCACACTCCGCTACTATGCGCAGTATGCCGATGTGGTGGTGCTCGCCCGCGAACTCAACCTCGACCAGGTGTCGGCCATCCATCAGGCCATAATCGACGAAGATATCCGCGGCCCTCACGGCCAGTTGGTGAGAATCGAAATGTTCTGCCACGGCGCCCTCTGTATGGCCGTTTCCGGCAAATGCTATCTCTCGCTCCACGAGATGAACTCCTCGGCCAACCGAGGCGCCTGCACCCAGATCTGCCGCCGAGGCTACACCGTCACCGACCGCGAGACCGGCGACCAGCTCGATATCGAGAACAAATATATTATGTCGCCCAAAGACCTACGCACCATCCATTTCCTCAACAAGATGGTCGACGCCGGTGTGCGGGTATTCAAAATCGAAGGACGTGCCCGCGGCCCCGAGTATGTCGACCTGGTGGTACGCTCCTACTCCGAAGCCCTGCAGGCTCTCTGCGACGGCACATACACCCCCGAGCGCATCGCCGCCTGGGAAGAACAGCTGCAGAAGGTATTCAACCGAGGCTTCTGGAACGGCTACTACCTGGGCCAGCGCCTGGGCGAATGGTCAAGCAAATACGGCTCATCCGCCACCCGCGTGAAAGAATACCGCGCGAAAGGCGTGCGCTACTTCTCGCGCCTGGGCGTGGCAGAATTCAAGATGGAAAGCGGCGAACTGCACCGCGGCGACGAAGTGGTAATCACCGGCCCCACCACCGGTGTGCTCATCCTCACCCTCGACGAAATCCGTGTCGACCTCAAACCAGTCGATACCGTCCGCAAGGGCGAAAGCTTCTCCATCGCCGTCCCCTCCAAAATCCGCCCCTCCGACAAGCTCTACTTCTGGCGCCCCCTTTAATTGTAGGGGCGCGATATATCGAGCGCCCCTACTGTCTGGCGCCGCGAAGCCTCCTGTGCTCCTGTGCTCCTGTCTTTTCATATTTCTGCACTCCTGTCTTTGAGCCAAAGGAGCTGCCTTCTCGATAGACAATCAATAGATTTCCTATCATAAAAGCGCACAAAAAGTAAAAATCGCAGAATTTTTGCTAACTTTACAGCCGATTTCCCTAACATATCTCACGATGGCACATCATCTGAGAGCGTCGGCAATCGCGCTGCTCATTACTGCCGCTCTCCCTACCGTTTCCATCCTCTCCTCCTGCTCCCGTGCGCCCCGTCAGCACGGGGAAAATACTGACGCGCCTGCCGCAAGCACCACCGCAAATAGCGATGCAAATGCCGATGCAAGCACCACAAGCGGAGCCT
>SFFL01000037.1 GCA_004557825.1 Bacteroidales bacterium
TCGTCTTCGTTGAAGAAGAAGTCTTCTTTGGAGGGGTAGTCGGGCCAGATATCTTCGATGCATTCGTAGGTTTCGCCTTCGTCTTCGATTTCCTGGAGGTTTTCGATTACTTCCAGGGGTGCGCCGGAGCGTTGTGCGTAGTCGATTAGTTCTTCGCGTGTTGCAGGCCAGGGTGCGTCTTCAAGTTTCGAGGCCAGTTCAAGTGTCCAATACATATTTTTGGTTTTATTTGTTTGCGTTTATGGCGTTGTTTCCCGTATAACGCGCGGCGATGGTTTTTATTATGCTTTTTGTGATAAAAATATATTGGCTTTGAATGGGAGAGGGGACTTCGCTGAAGCTCAGGGCTTGGACAAAAAAGCGGAGGAGGGGGGAGAGGGAGGGGACTTCGCTGAAGCTCGGGGCTTGGACAAAAAGCGGAGGGGGAGGGAGAGAGGGAGGGGACTTCGCTGAAGCTCAGGGCTTGGACAAAAAAGCGGAGGAGGGAGAGAGGGAGGGGGCTTCGCTGAAGCTCAGGGCTTGGACAAAAAAGCGGAGGAGGGGAGGGGGGGAGGATGGGGAGCCTCAGCAGATTGCTGAGGCGCCAAATATAGGGGGATTAGGGGCGCCAGGGGAGCTCGGGGGCAGCTTTCTGGAGGTTGATGTAGCGGGCGAGGTTGAAGAGGTAGTCGCTCAGGCGGTTGAAGTAGGCCAGGACGATGGGGGAGATTTGGGGGTTGGCGTGCTGGCGGAGGGTGTTGTCGAGGGCGATTATGCGGCGCTCGGTGCGGCGGCATACTGTGCGTGCGATGTTGGCGTGGCATGCGGGGCGGCATCCGCCGGGGAGGATGAAGGAAGTGAGGGGCGGAAGCTGTTCTTCGAGACGGTCGATTTCGTGTTCGATGGCTTCTACGTCGGCTTCGCTCAGGCCTTTGGGAGTGGGGGTGTCGGAGAAGTCGTCGGAGGTGGAGGCGGCGTCGGTGGCGAGGTATGCACCGATGTTGAAGAGCTTGTTCTGGACGTTGTGGATGAAGTTGACGGTGGCGGCGTCCATATCGGGGATGGCGGCGAGGAGGCCCAGGTGGGAGTTGAATTCGTCGACAGTGCCGTATGCTTCGAGGCGTTCGTCGGCTTTGCTTACGCGCTTGCCGCCTACGAGGGATGTTGTGCCGGCGTCGCCGGTGCGGGTGTAAATTTTCATAGCTGAGTGTTTGAGAGTGCGTTGGTGAGTGAGTTGATGTCGGGATGGAAGTGGAGGCGTGCTGCGGTGTTGGGGGCGACGAGGCCTACGGCCACCATATTTTCGATGAGCTGGTGCAGAGGTTGGTAAATGCCGTCGCGGTCGAGCAGGTGAATCTGGCGCGGTTCGTTGAAGAACGAGCCGGATGCGAGTGCGGCAAACACTTCGTCGAGGGTGCCGATTCCGCCTTCAAGAGCTACGAACACGTCGGCGTTTTCCTCCATCATTTGCTTGCGCTCGTGGAGCGATTCCACCAGGATGCTTACGGTGTTGTCGGGGTGTTGGTGCTGCAGACGGCTTCGGGGGACGATGCCCATCACTTTCCCGCCGGCGGCGGCTGTGGCGCGGGCCACGTCGCCCATCATACTGTAGTCGAGGCCGCCGTAAACGAGTGTGTGGCCACCCTCGCCGATCCATTTGCCCAGGGCGGTAGCGTCGGCGTGGAAGGCGTCGGGGATTGCTGATTTGGCCGAACAATATACTGCGATTCTCATTTTGCAGATATGTGTTTGAGTCAGATATTCAGAATGTTGCGGATTATCCACCAGGCTATGATTATGGCTGCGAGGCTCCAGATGGCAGCGGGAGAGGTGAGGGCGCCGTAGAGCTTTTGTGCGGTGCGATTCCGCACCAGTGGCAGGGCGACAATCAGCAGCAGATACGCCACCAGCAGCGGCAGCAGCAGATTGTAGCTCCAGGCCTCAGCGGGCTGGCCCCGCAGGAGTGCTCTCACGGCCCTTTGCGAGCCGCATCCGGGGCAACTCAGGCCGGTGATGCCGTGAAACCAGCATCGGGGCATAGAGTGTGTGAGGGTGCAGAAGGCGGTGTATATGGCTATGGCGCCGCATACGGCCAGCAGGATGCAAATCCGGCGTTTGCGGCTCGGCTTCTGCGGTCTGGGCGTGGCTGGGCTGTGCACCGGGGTAAGATTACAGCAGCAACAACTGGAGGGGCATAGCCAGCAGGCCTATTACAATCGCGAGGATGATCATCCACTGCGCCCACTCCGAAAGCTTCTGTGCGCGCTGATATTCCCCCCGGTTGTAGGCCGATTTCACCTGGGCCGAGCAGACGATGGCGATGACGCCGAGAACCTGGCAGCAGAGGATGGTGACGATAATGGACCACGCGAGATATGCAGGCGGACATTGAGGTGCCGGCTGTATCGGAGGCTCAGCTTGCCAGGGGCGCCTCGGCGCATCGTTGCGCCAGGGCTGCTGCGCAGGGGCAAATCCGCCATAAGGCTGCGGCTCGGGCTGACCGGCATAGGGCTGCGGCTCAGGCTTACCGGCATAGGGCTGCGGCTCAGGCTCGGGCTGCGGCTCAGGCTCGGCCGGAGGCTCCGGCGCGGGCGCGGTGCGAGCCGATTCAATCATAGAGCAAAGCTCGGGGATTTCGCGAGCCTCTACCCAGTCGGGCAGGCCGGGATGCCACACGGGCGTGTCGGGGCTCAGGCCGCGCTCCATCAGTTGCTCGGCAGTGAACGGCCCTGCGTGGCGGTTGTCGATAATGGTCCAGTAGTTCATCAATAACAATTGGTTTTGGCGGCAAAGCTATGCGCCTGAAAAGCAGCGGGGTGCCGTGCCATAAGATGTTGACACGGCCCCGCCGGACGGGAGTTAGAAAAATTTGGTTTCGGTGCCGAAGATGGCGGTAAGCAGGTTGTTGGCCAGACCGGAAGCACCGATGCGGAAGTATTCGTTGGTGAGCCACTTGTCGCCGAGAATCTCCTTAACCAGGATGTAATATCCTACGGCATCCTCGGGAGTGCGCACGCCGCCGGCGGGCTTGAAGCCGACCATACGGCCTGTGGCCTCATAGTATTCCTTGATGGCGTGGAGCATCACGTAAGCGGCAAAATGGCTTGCGCCGGGATATTCCTTGCCGGTGGAAGTCTTGATGAAATCGGCGCCCGAGTACATAGCCAGCAGCGAAGCGTTGCGGATGTTTTCGGCGGTTTTGAGTGCGCCCGATTCGAGAATCACCTTCAGACGGCCGTCGCGGGTGGCCTCCTTAAGTTCGGCAATCTCATCGCATACGCTCTCGTAGTCGCCGTCGAGGAAGTCGCCGACATTGATTACGATGTCGATTTCGTCGGCGCCGCCTGCCACGGCCAGCGCTGTCTCGGCCACTTTCACCTCGGGGAAAGTCTGCGACGACGGGAAACCGCCTGACACGCAGGCGATGTCGACCTCGCTCACCTCCAGCACGGCGCGTACCACCTGTGCGAAGTTGGGGTAAACGCAGATTGCGGCCACGTTGGGCATCTCGGGGTGCTCAGTCTCAAACTGATTTACGCGCTCGGTGAAGTCGGCTACCGAACGGGGCGAATCGGTGGCGCGCAGCGTGGTGAGGTCGATGCAGTTGAAAAGCTGCTTGTAAACCTCGGGGGTGGAATACTTGGAAAGATTTTTATCAATGAGGTTTTTCACCTCAGCTTCCACGAAAGCGTCGTCGGTAGTAACCTTCGATTTATCAATCACTTCATGGTATTTGTCTTTCATCATAGTTTGTAGAGTGTTAAGCGGTTAACAATCAGTGAATTTCTTATCCGATACGGTCTACTTCGAGGGGCTTGTTGATTTCCTCCTCCCAGGGCAGACCCTGCAGGGGAAGCTGCTCCATAAACGGATCGGGGTCAAATTCTTCAACGTTTCTCACGCCCGGTTTGTTCCATTTTCCGGTAAGAAACATCATTGCGCCAATCATAGCGGGCACACCGGTGGTGTAGCTTACGGCCTGCATGCCGGTCTCCTTGTAAGCCTCGGAGTGCGAGCAGTTGTTGAAGATATAGTAGGTCATAGGCTTGCCCTGCTTGTCCTTTCCGGCGATGCGACAGCCGATGGAAGTCTCGCCGGTGTAGTTCTCGCCCAGATCCTGCGGATTGGGAAGCACAGCCTTGAGGAACTGCAGCGGCACGATCTGCTGACCATTGTATTCGATGGGGTCGATGCGCGCCATACCTATGTCCTGAATCACACGCAGATGCGTGAGATATTCCTGGCCGAAGGTCATCCAGAATCTTGCCCGCTTGATGGTGGGGAAATTCTGCACGAGCGATTCCAGCTCCTCGTGATAGAGCAGGTAGGAGTCGCGCTGGCCGATGCGGGGATAAGTCAGGGAGGTGTGAATCTCCAGCGGGCCGGTAGTCACCCACTTGCCATCCTGATAGTAACGGCCGTTCTGGGTGATTTCGCGGATGTTGATTTCGGGGTTGAAGTTAGTGGCGAACGCCTTGCCGTGGTTGCCGGCGTTGCAGTCCACGATGTCGAGAGTCTCCATTGCCGAGAAATAGTGCTTGGCGGCATAAGCCGTGAACACGCCCGACACGCCCGGGTCGAAACCGCAGCCGAGGATGGCTGTAAGGCCGGCATTCTCGAAGCGCTCGCGGTAGGCCCACTGCCAGGAGTACTCGAAGTGAGCCACATCGCGCGGCTCATAGTTGGCCGTGTCGAGATAGTTCACACCGCATTCCAGACAAGCATCCATAATGGTGAGGTCCTGATAGGGGAGGGCCAGATTCATCACCAATTGCGGTTTGTGGCGGCGCAGCAGCCCGCAGAGATCTTCCACCGAGTCGGCGTCGACGCGGTCGGTCTCGATTACCGGGAGCTTGCGGCCGTGGCGGGCAGCCTCGGCGGCGATGGCATCGCGCACGGCATCGCATTTTTCGCGGCGGCGTGAAGCCAGCACTATATGCGTGAACACCTCAGGATTCTGGGCGCACTTATGGGCGGCCACGGTGCCTACACCGCCCACGCCGATAATTATAACTTTTGCCATTTCTATGTATATGAGTCGATTTCTTAAAATCTGTGTTGGTATAGCATTCGCAAAGTTAACATAAAAAGGCGAGATTTCTGCACCCCCGGCCAAAAAAATGAGGCACTTCCGGGGATTATGTGCTCAAGGAAAGGTTTACAATGCAATAATCGGGCACGCATACCGTTATTTCTTTAGCGGAAAAGCATCTGCATAAACCGCTCTGCGTTCCGCCATCGTATATGAAAATTCTCTACCATCGCATATTGGCATCTCTCCGCTCCCTCCTTCCGGCCGCACTGATTGCTGCCGGAGCGCTCTGTGCGCCCTTCGCGCAGGCACTCCCGACCGACACCTACACCTCCTCTTCGAAGCTCTCCGCGGGCTACTGGGTGAAGATATCTGTCGGTGAATCAGGTATGCACCTGCTCACCGAGCAGCAGCTCCGTGCCTGGGGCTTTGTCGACCCCTCACGCGTGAAAGTCTACGGCTACGGCGCCCAGCGCCTGCCGGAACGCCTCGACAACACCTACATCGACGACCTGCCGCAGACCGCCTCGGAGTATCTGCCCGGAATGGGCGTGGTATTCTATGGCGAAGGCCCCCTGTCGGTTGTGAACCCCTCCTCGCAATATTTCCGCCCGGCGTGGAATCCCTTCACGATGCAAGGCTTCTACTTCCTCTCAATGGAAGGGGATGCCGAGCGCCTCGTGCCCGCCGTGTCGCAGCTCTCCTCGCCCACGGCCTCCACACCTGCCACCACCGTCCGGCATTTCGCCGTACACGAGCTGGAGGCGGAAACACCGGGCCACGTGGGGCACATGCTTGTGGGCGAAGACTTCAAGTACACCCGCAGCCAAAGTTTCGTGCTTGACCTTCCCGGCATCGACGTGTCGGAACCGGTTAGGATGGAAACATCGTTTGTGAGCTACACCGTGGGGCAGCCGGCCACCCTCTCGTTCACGGCCAACGGCACCTCGCTGAAAGAAACCTCCGGCGATCGCATTCTGGCCACCTCCGATTCATATTCCCACGGCCGCGAAGGCATCAGTCAGAAGGAATTCAAAGTGGGCACTCCCTCGGTCACTATCGGCGTGAATTATGCCACTGCCGGGTCGGTGGTGACGGCGCGTCTGAACTACATCTCGATCACTTATCGCCGGGCGCTCTCGGTCGACGGTGGGCAGGTGCCGGTGTTTTATGCCGACGGCGGCGCCAACGGCTTCTCGCTGGCGGGTGCCGACGCCTCCACCCGCGTGTGGGACATCACCTCGCTCACCGATATATCGGCGATGAATCTCTCCTCGCCCGATGCGCAAGGCCGCGCACAGTGGAGCCTGCAGCGCAACGGCCAGCGCCGCTATGTGGCCTGGAAGCCTACCTCCACCTTCCTCACAGCCACCTTCGTGGAGGCTGTGCGCAATCAGAATCTCCACGCCCTCGGCGAGGCCGAGATGGTGATATTCACTCCAAATCAATGGCGTACGCAGGCCGAGCGACTGGCGCAGATTCACCGCGACGACCAGACCGACCCTCTGAGCGTGCTCGTGCTCACCCCCAAGGAAATCTACAATGAGTTTGCCTCCGGCTCCCCCGACGCGCAGGCATTCCGCAAGCTCCTGAAGATGCTCTACGACCGCCAGAGCGGCACCGAGCATCCGCTGCGCTATGCCCTGTTTATGAGTCGCCCCACCTACGACAACCGCCGGCTCACCACCGAGGGGCAGCAGCTGAGCTATCCCACCCTGCCGGCCTGGTTCACCGACCGCGGTCTGCACGACAACGAGGCCTACACCACCGACGATATTTTCGGTTTCCTGGCCGATAACTCCGGGCAGAACACCGCCTCCGACAAGCTTGATATTGCCGTGGGGCGTATCCCCTGCACATCGGCCGAAGCCGCCAAGAGCGCTGTGGACAAAATCATCCGCTACCGCACCAAGATGCCTATGACCGGATGGCGCAACGCCTTCGTAATCACCGCCGACGATGAGGATGGCGGCGACCACATGGAGCAGAGCGAGCTGTTCTGTCACTTCCTGATGGAGGGCGACGGCGCCGACCAGGTGCTGGTGAAGAAGGTCTACATCGACGAGTATCCGTTGATTTCCAATGTCACCGAAGAGGGGCGCAAGACTTTCTACCGCTATCTCGACGAGGGTACTTTGTGGTGGAATTTCGTGGGCCACGCTTCTTCCACGTCGCTTACGGCTGAGAGCTTCGTCACTTACACCGACATCAACAATATGTATCTGCGCCACTGGCCGGTGGTGTATGCTGCCACCTGCAACTTCCTCAAGTGGGACCATCCCAGCATCTCCGGCGCGGAAATCCTCTTCAGCAACCCCAACGGCGGCGTGATTGCGGCCATCTCGGCCAACCGTCCGGTATATATCCCCAACAACGGCAACCTCACGGCATCGTTCGGCCGTCACGCTCTGGAGCGCGACGCCTCCGGGCGTTTCAACACCATCGGCGAGGTCTACCGCAGGGCGAAGAATGATTACCGCTACGTGAGCGACCCGTCGCACGACCCGTTAGGCACTCCCTCGGCCGACTCCAACAAGCTGCGCTATGTGCTTATGGGCGACCCGGCTATGCGTATGCTCATCCCTTCGCTGCAGGTGGTGCTCGATAAAATCGGCGACACCGACCTGCCGGCCGACCCCGACAAGGAGCCGCCCACGCTGATGGCCCGGCAGCAGACCACCGTCAGCGGCCATGTGGCCGATGCCGACGGTGCATTGTTGGCCGACTTCAACGGCGTGGTGCTCGCCACGATGTACGATGCTCAGAGCAGCGTCACCACCCGTGGCAACGGCGACGATGGCAAGCCGTATACTTTCGACCATATGCAGGGCGGGCGCCTCTTCGTGGGCAATGCCCGTGTGACCGACGGTAAATTCACCCTTGAGGTGAATATGCCATCGGAGGTGGCCGACAACTATCTCCCCGCCGCCCTGAATCTCTTCGCCTATGAGGAGAGCGGCGCGCAGCGGCAGGCCACCGGCGTGAACCGCGAATTCTATGTCTACGGCATCGACACCGACGCTGAGCCCGACAACACTCCGCCCACAATCAATGCGTTCTATCTCAATCATCCTACTTTTGAGAATGGCGGCGAGGTGAACAATTCACCGGTGATTATCGCTGAATTTACCGACGACCGGGCCATCAATCTCTCCACCGCAGGCATCGGGCACCAGATTTCGCTCAGTCTCGATGGCGGCAACAAGAGTTTCGCCGACGTTGCCGACTACCTCACGCCCTACACCGACGGGCGCATCGGCGGCCGCATTATGTATCCGCTCAACAACTTGGCTGTGGGCGCCCATTCGGTACGTCTGCGCGTGTGGGACACCGGCCTGAACTGCGCCGAGCAGACGCTCGACTTCTTCGTGGCCAAGGAGGCTGTGCCTACCATCTACAATGTTTACACCGACACCAATCCCGCATCGGTTGAGGCCAACTTCTACGTGAGCCACGACCGTCCCGACCGCGACGTCACCGTCACCATCGAGGTGTTTGATATGATGGGCCGTCGCCTCTGGCAAGCCACCCGGAGTGGCCGCAGCGATATGTTTGAATCGCTGCCCATTACCTGGGACCTCACCGACTACGGCGGCCACCGTGTGCCGCGCGGCATCTACCTCTACCGCGCCACCATCTCCGACGACTACTCCGGCGAGAAAACCTCCACCGCCTCGCGTCGCCTCGCCGTCACCGCCGAGTAATCCCCCCGTCCGGCCCTTCGCTCCCCGATTGCCTTTGTCTTTCCGCCATCCCGCCCGGCCCCAAGTAATCCCCGCCGCAAAATAATTCCCCGCAATGCGCTTATCCAATCCCTATGGTGGGTTTCGCCAGCCCCCGCAATGCGCTTAGCCAATCCCTATAAAAAAACACCGCGCCAAGCAAATCTGATACTGGCGCGGTGCTTTTTTATGGGGGATTGCGGGGGATTATTTGACTTGTGTGGGATTATGTGATTTGCGGGGAATTATTTTGCGGCGGGGGCTTGCTGGGCGGTGGAAGCTGAGGTGGACTCGGCGGTGGGCTCGGCGGCGGGGGTGGGGTGGTAGTTATAGCCGGAGGCGCGGTAGAGGCGCAGGAGCTGCGGCAAGCGGCGCATAAAATCGGCATAATCGCGAGCGGGTTGGCGCCACTGGATTTCGGCGGTGGCGGCAAGGCGTGGGAGCATCATATACTGGGCATGGCTCAGGGTGGGGATGTACTCGGTCCAGGTGTTGGCCTGCACGCCGATGATGTGGGCGGCTTCCTCAGGGGTGAATTCGACGGGAATGGGCTCGTAGCTGTAAACCTTTTCCAGCGGGGTGGGGTCGCCCCAGTTGGCGCCCTGTGGTTCGTGTTCGCGGTCGGCCTGTACGAAGTCGAAGTAGAGATATTCGTAGGGACTCATAATGGCATCGCACCCGGCTTTGGCAGCTGTGCGGCCACCTTCTTCGCCGCGCCACGACATAATGGTGAGGTCTTCCACGATGCCGCCTTCCAGAATTTCATCCCAGCCGATGACCTTGCGACCGTGCTCTGTGAGATGCTTTACGGCCGACTCCATCACCACATTCTGCAGCTTCTGTTCGGCGGTGCTGTGGCTGTCGGATCTCAGACCGAGAGCCTTGATTTTGGCCTGGCATTTGGGGCACTCTTTCCAGCGCACCTTGGGGCATTCGTCGCCGCCGATGTGGATATATTCCGAGGGGAAGATCTCCATCACCTCGTCGAGCACATCATTGATGAAGGTGTAGATGCTGTCGTTGCCGGCGCAGAGCACATCCTCGGATATGCCCCAGCGCTTCCAAACCTCATACGGGCCGCCGGTGCAACCCATCTCCGGGTAGGCTGCCAGCGCGCCCTGCATGTGGCCGGGCAGGTCGATTTCGGGGATGATGTTGGTGTAGTAGCCACCGTAGGGGATGCTGTCGGAACTGTCGTCGAGGCCTAAGCCCACGGCGGTGCCGGAACGCATCGAACCCTTCTTGATAAGCTCGGGATATTTGTCGATCTCGATGCGCCAGCCCTGGTCGTCGGTCAGGTGCCAGTGCAGACGGTTGATATTGTGCATAGCCAGCATATCAATCACCGTCTTCACCGAATCGGCGGGGAAGAAATGGCGGGCCGAGTCGAAGAGCGCG
>SFFL01000021.1 GCA_004557825.1 Bacteroidales bacterium
GCATTATTGTTGTAGGAAATGTTCGGACATCGCTTATAATAGAAGAAGAGCTGAAGCCACAAAGCGTCAACAGATGGATAAGGTTATATCTTTGATGCCGGAGGGGCGTGATTATATCAGTGTTGCCGAAGCAGAAGCCATATTCGGTGTCTGCAAAGAAACCATACGGCGCATGATTCGTAGCGGTAAGGTGTCAAGCATTAATCTCGGTACTCGTCTCACAAGAGTAAGCAAGTCTGAGTTAATGGGTATATTGCCTTTGCGTGAGGAACCGGCAAATCGGGACGTAGCATTACCGAGACCATATAATCTGGAGCCGGAAGATTGCTATACCATAGGTGAGTATAGTACTCCCGAATTTCAGACCGGCGGAGCGCGGTTTTAAGACAAAGATAAGCAGGCAATGTGAGCCTGATTCTTATTTGGGGTAAAGGATTGAGGGGCTCGATGCCCCTCGATCCTTTGATGATAGGACAAGCAGTGTAAAGCTCGCCGTCATCTTCTTTGGGGTAGTGCAAATTTAATGATATTCCGGGAATCCGCCAAATCATTCCTCATGCTGCGGCAAGAAAAAGCTCCCACGGGACTTTTCCGTCAATGCCCTGGTGGTGTCTTCGATGGTTGTAATACTCGATGAATCCCGATATTCCTTCTCGTAGATCAATGACGTTTGCGGCAGGATTCAGATAGACATATTCCATCTTGAGAGTTCTCCAGAATCGTTCGATCCAGATGTTGTCCTTGGCGCGTCCGCGACCGTCCATTGACATCGTGATGCCATATTTCTCACAAGCCTCCGTCCAGTCTTTGGAAGTATACTGGCATCCCTGGTCGGAATTGATTATCTCCGGTGCTCCGTAAAGCCTTACAGCCTCATCGAGGACTTCGATCGAGTTGGCACCGTCGAGCGTATTGTGCAGCCCCCAGGCCACAATGGCACGGGAATACACATCGATTATCGCTGTCAGATACATGAATCCCTTTTCCATCGGAATGTATGTGATATCTATTGACCACACTTGTCCCGGATGAGCCACTTTCAATCCTCTCAGAAGATAAGGCTTTATGTATTTGGCGTTTGCACCATGAGTAAGATTACGTCTGGGCTGTACGGCGATGATTCTCATTTTCCGCATCAGGCGGCGTATTCTCTTGGGGCCGACAATGAAGTTCAACGCGATCAGATCCAGTACCGTACCCAATACGCCACGAGCCGGATTATCAGTATGAATCCTGTCAATCTCTTTCATGATCGTCTCGTTGTACTCGCTCTCTCCCTTCGGCTCATAATAATACGTCCCTTTGCTCAGAGACAGAACTTCAAGCTGCTTGTTCAACGACAGTTTGATGTCTTGGGACACGAAAGATCTTCGGGCAGCCGCAGTCCCAACTTTTGCGATGCCCTCTTTGCAAAATCCAGCATCATCTCCAACTCCCCAATCTTGCGGTGAAGATTGTCCACCTCCTTCTGATGCGATTCCTCGTTCCCGGAGGTGCCGAAAGTCTGCGAGGCGTTTTTCGACAGCTCGCTCTTCCATCGGGAAATCATGTACTGCGACACGCCGAATTTCTTTTCAAGCTCCGGCAGCGTCATCTGTTCTTTTAGCGCTTCCAAGGCTACTTTGGCCTTGAAATCCGCTGAATACTTTTTTCTTGAGTTGTTGCCCATGTTCGGATAACGTTTTTATTGGGTTTATCTTGCGTGCCGAACCGGTTCGATTTTGCGGCAGTATTATACCTCTCCGGTGTCAGTGTCAATATACGACAGACGGTCCCCGGCAAAGTCAATCAGCATCTTCTGTCCCGGCTGATACAGGTCGCGAAGTAACGTCGAGGGAGTGACCGCTTTCATATGCTGGGATATGTGATAGCGGAACTGCGACAGGCTGTAGCCGTCGGGGTGATCTCTGCGGTATTCCTCCCATAACAGCTGCGATGTGACATGCGGTTTTTTCAGTTCTTTCTCCAAAGCGGGCAGAAGTTCCTTCAGAACTTCCATCCGCTCATCGCAATACGCCGGGTTGCCCCCGTTGAAACGGTGGTTCAGAACCGTGTCCTCCAGCGCTATAAGTTCGCGTGTCGTAAGAGGGTCCGCCTCAGCTATCGACTTGTAGCGGCTGACTGTGTTCTTGCTGATATGGAGCGCTGAAGCAATTGAACGGATCGATTCCTTTTGCGACAGGCGTATCAGCACCTGCTTGATGATATTCATGCTTATCGGTTGTGTTGCTATGGCTATATTCCTTATTTATGGGAATATAGCTGAAAATCATCAAAAGTGTCCCAGCATGCTCCGGTTTTTTGCGCCAGGCGCCCGACAGCCAGAGACTTGCGTCAGAGCGACTGTCCCAGCATGCTCCGGTTTTCTGCGCGGCGCGGCGTGCTTTCGGCCATTTATCCCAGCATGCTCCGGTTTTTACGCCTGTCGACCCCGAACTCAGGACGCAATTAGCTGATAATCAATCCTGCCTTCTGGCTCTAAAATGCAGATTTCGGCACTGTTTTATGCCTCCCATGCTGTCCCAGCATGCTCCGGTCTCTCCAGTTTATAGCAGCGCTCTTTATCTTTACTGTGCTCGTAGTTTTCTATTGTGAAGGCTGTTACACTTTTGCAGATGGGTGGTATTGGGTTACAAGCTTTCCTTTCAAGAATCTTGGGTGTTTAAATTGGGTGGCTTAATTCACAGAAACCAAGGGAAATATGCTATAAATTGAGGGGATTTTTAGACAGAAAGACATAAAGACAAAAAGCCGGGGCGGAGAGGCTTGTAGGGGCGCGATTTTTCGCGCCCGCCCCGGATGGCCGTCAGGCGGGGAAAGACAGGAGAACAGGAGGACAGGAGGGGCTGCGCGGCGGGGCCTTCCAATGGGGAAGGCCGGAGAACAGGAGGCTGCGCGGCGGGGCATTAGCTGCTAAATTAGCTAAGATAGCTAAAGTAGCTAAGATAGGTAAAGTAGCTAAGGTAGCGGGAGTGGGCGGAGGGGTTATTTTACGGTGTAGTTGAGTTTTTTGGAGGCGTTGCGGCGGCGACTTTTGTGGCTGAATATGAGGGTGAGGAGGTGGCGGAGGGTGTGGTGGCGTCGGTGGTAGCTTTCGTAGGTGTCTTGGGTTTCGTTGAAGTCGGGTTTATATATGCCGTCGGGGGATATGTAGCAGTAGCATACATCTTCGATGGCGGCTGTGGCCCAGTCTTGTTGGTCGTCGACGGTGTCGAGTTGTTCTTTTTCGGGGGCTATGATGCGGATGTTGCGGCTGCGGCAGTCGGCTACTATGCGGGCTATGGTGTTGTCGTAGTGCTGTTTGAGAGCGGAGGTGTCGTAGTCGGTCCAGGCTGTTCCTCCCATATTCTGCACGGGCCGGAGCTGGATAATGTCGGGTGTTACGGCTGACCATAGGTCCCAGAAAGGTTCCGGGGCGAGGTCGGCGATGTTCATAGAGTTGAAAGTGAAATTGAGTCGGATGGTGAAGGCGGGGTAGCGTTTTTTGAGGTCGGCAAGGATTTCTACGAGATGGCAAAAGCGGTCGAAACGTGCGCCTGGCATGAGGTATTCGTAGGTTTGTGCGCGTGTGCCGTGAGCCGAGATTGTGATTTCGTTGAGGCCGGCTTTTATCATTGATTCGAGCCGTGTGGGGTCGGCGGCGAGGAGTTGGCCGTTGGTGGTGAGGGATATGTATGGCACACCTTGGGCTTTGGCGTCGGCGATGATGGTGTCGAGGTTTTTGTAGAGGGTTGGTTCGGTGCCGCAGCCGATTTGAACTTTCAGTGCGCGGCGGTAGAATGCCCGTGCTGCGGCGTCGAGGCGTTCGGGGCTGATTTGCCGGGCGCGGGAGTCGTGTTCAGGATTGCTGAAGTAGCACATACGGCATCGGAGGTTGCATCCGGTGGATGGGTCGATGTATACCGCTACGGTTCTGCGGCGGAGGATGTGCATTGCTGATAGGCCGAACACTTTGAATGCTCCGGGGAGTTTGCGGCCGGCTACCAATGACAGTAATCTATAGAATTTCATGCAAGGAGGGGGAAAATAAAAAAGGGTAAGCTATCTACATCGCACCGCTCAAACCCGTACCGTTGCTTCGATCAAGACCTGGCGGAGTTCCGGGCGAGCTGGTCGTGTAGGACTTACCCGGTGCAAAGGTACGACTTTTTTTGCGGTTGGCAAATTTTTTCTTGAGAAAATATAAATGCTTGCGCAGAACAGTTTGGCGGTAATAAATGTTAAATATTTGTGTGAGCCGAGGTTTAAGCAATGGCTGAGGCGATTAGCGAAGGCTGGCGACTGAGGCTTTTGTTGATAAAATGCCCAAACTTTGGCAGTTTTGGATGCAAGACGGCCACGGGGTGGTTTATCGCACGGGTTATTTGCTTAATTTTGTGCTCGCAAAACAATAGAATGAGCTTTGTGCTCGCGAATGATTTGCAATAGAATGAGCTTTTGTGCTCGCAAGATATATATTGTGCTCACGGTTTATTTATGAGAGATATGAATAGCAGCATTTTCAAGCTATCAGGCGGCTGTATGGCCGTTTTGCGTTGCGGCAGGAGCGCTGTGCGGCTTTTTGTCGTGGCGCTTGGCTGGAGTGTGGCCGTTTTGGCTACGGCTGAGACTTATTCGCTGGAGCAGTGCCGCCAGTTGGCTCTTGAGAACAATAAGGAGCTGATGGTGAAGCGCGAGCAGCAGACTAAGGCCGGCTATCAGCGTAAGCAGGCTTTTGCGGCATATCTTCCGGCGATTGATTTCAATGGCGGGTATGTGTATAATCAGAAGGAGATTTCGATTTTCGGCGAGGATCAGCATCTGCCTATCGGGCAGTTTGATCTGGCCAGTCAGTCGTATCAGTATTCTCTGGTGAAGAATCCTTACACGGGTCTGCCGATAGTGACTCCCGACGGCACTCCGGTGCCTGAGCAGACGGCTTTGATTCCGAAGGAGTCGATGACTTACGATATTCATAATGTATTTTTCGGCGCCATCACCCTCACGCAGCCTATATATATGGGCGGCAAGATTGTGGCTATGAATAAGTTGGCCAAAATTGGCGAGGAGGCTGCCGGGCATCTTTATCATAATGAGGCTCAGAATGTGGTTTACGCCGTGGACGGTGCTTACTGGACCGTGGTGGCGCTGAAGGCCAAGTATGAGCTGGCTAAGAGTTATGTGAATCTGCTCGACACTCTGCAGCACGATATTTCGCTGATGCTGGAGCAGGGTGTGGTGACTCGCAGCGATGTGCTGGCCGTGGATGTGAAGCTGAATCAGGCACACGTGGACCTTACGAAGGTGGAGAATGGCCTGAGCCTGAGCCGTATGGCGCTGGCGCAGGTGTGCGGTCTGCCGGTCAACTCCAATATGGAGGTGGTCGACGAGGGTAAGGTGGAAATCAATCCCAAGGCCGAAATCGCCACTCAATACAATATGGAGGATGTGTATGCTCGTCGAGCCGACCTGCAGGCGCTCGACCTCACGCGCAAGGCTGCCGAGCAGGAGCGCAAGCTGGCTCTGTCGTCGATGCTGCCCAATGTAGCGCTGATGGGGGCTTACTCCTTCTCCAACCCCAATATGTTCGATGGCTTCCAGAAGAAATTCTCGGGAGCGTTCTCGGTGGGGGTGATGGTGAATATTCCCATCTGGCACTGGGGCGGGCATTATTACGGCTACAAGGCATCGAAGGCCGATGCCGTGGTGGCCGAACTAAACATTGCCCACGCCCGGGAGATGGTCGACTTGCAGGTAAGTCAGGCGGCGTTTAAGGCGCAGGAGAGCCTCAAGACCTACACGATGACCTGCATCAATCTTGAGAAGGCCAACGAGAACCTGCGCACGGCCACCCTTGGTTTCCATGAGGGTGTGATTGCCTCCACCGATGTGATGGCTGCCCAGACGGCGTGGCTGAAGGCTCACTCCGAGCAGATCGACGCCGTGATAGAGGTGCAGCTTTGTGATGTTTACCTCAACAAGGTGCTGGGTCGACTCGATTATTAATTCTGATTACAAACGATTTTACACTTACAATAATGCTGTCGAAAGAAGAGAAAAAAGCGAACCGCAGTCTGATGATCTCCCTTGGCGGAGTGGTGATAGTGCTGGCCGTAATGGCTATTCTCGGTTTCCTGTTCATCAACAAGCCGGCCGAAATCCTTGAGGGTCAGGCCGAAGCCACATCGGTGCGCGTGTCGGGCAAGCTTCCCGGCCGTGTGATGGAATTCTATGTGCGTGAGGGCGATACGGTGCACAAGGGCGATACCCTGGTGCATATTCATTCGTCGCTGGCCGACGCGAAGCTGCAGCAGGCCCGTGCCGCCGAGACCGCCGCGCAGGCATTGGACAAGAAGGTCGACGCCGGTACCCGTTCGCAGATCATCCAGAGCGCCCACGATGTATGGCAGCAGGCCGAAGCAGCCGTGGGAATCGCCAAGAAGACCTACGACCGTATGCAGAACCTCTATGCTCAGGGGGTAATCTCGGAGCAGAAACGCGATGAGGCCAAGGCTGCCTACGATGCCGCCGTGGCCGGAGCCTCGGCCGCCCGCAGCCAGTACAATCTGGCCAAGGAGGGTCCGCAGAGCGAGGACCGCACTCAGGCCGCCGCTATGGTGGATGTGGCCAAGGGTGGTGTGGCCGAAGTGAATGCAATGCTTGAGGACCAGTATCTTACCGCTCCGTGCGACGGTCAGATCGACGTGATTTTCCCGCACGTGGGCGAGCTTGTGGCGCTGGGCGCTCCGATTATGAATGTGCTTCGCCTCGACGACAAGTGGGTGACCTTCAATGTGCGTGAAGAGCATTTGAAGGATTTCACGATGGACAAGGAGCTGACCGTGGAGATTCCCGCACTCGACAAGAAGGCGAAGGTGAAGGTCTACTATGTGCGCGATATGGGCAGTTATGCCACCTGGCACGCCACCAAGACCACGGGCGACTGGGATTCCAAGACTTTTGAGGTGAGGGCTCGGCCCGAGGAGGCGCTGCCCGACTTGCGCCCCGGTATGACGGTAATCATCCGCGAGTAAGCCACGCAAAAAAATGCAGAATGCACAATGCGTAATGCGTAATTGCCATCCGGACGCGGCCGCGATATATCGCGCCCCTACAGCCGGGTGGCACCCGATGGGAAACCATCCCAGTTAGGGGATAAAAGAAGATGCATAAGAAATAAATTGCAATGAAACCCGGATTCCTTTCAGTAGTTCGCCGCGAGATACGCCGGCTCACTTCGCGACCGCTCTATGCGGTGGCGATGATCGCCGTGCCCCTGCTGATGGCGTTCTTCTTCGTGGGTATGATGCACCGCGGGCTGCCGCTGAAGGTGCCGTCGGGCGTGGTGGATATGGACCACTCGCAGATGTCGCGCACCCTGATTCGCTCGCTCGACGCTATGGAGCTGATCGATGTGGTGCAGCAGCCGGTCGACTATCATACGGCGATGGAGGCTGTGCAGCGTGGCGAAATCATCGGTTTCTTTATGATTCCGGAGGATTTTGAGCGCGATGCCATAAGCAACCGTGCCCCGGCACTGACCTATTACTACAACACGGCCATCTATGTGCCGGGGTCGCTGGCGTTCAAGGGATTCAAGACTATGGGCGTGTCGTCGTCGGGCGCACTGGTGCAGACCTCGCTGACAGCTCGGGGTATCAGTTCGTCGGTGGCGGGAGTGATTCTCCAGCCTATGACGGTGAATGTGCATGCTCTGAATAATCCTTACCTCAACTATTCTTACTATCTCTCCCCCTCATTCACCTACGGGTTGCTGGAGCTGATGATTTTCCTGGTCACCTCCTTCTCCATCACGCAGGAACTGAAGACTTACACTTCGCGCGAGTGGCTCAACACCGCCGGAAACCGCGTGGGCGTGGCGCTGCTGGGTAAACTGCTGCCGCAGACTATAGTTTTCGTCACGGTGGGTCTGTTTATCAACGCGCTCCTGTTCGGCTATCTGCATTTCCCGATGAACGGGTCTATGCTGTGGATGAACATAGGTATGCTGCTGTTTGTGATAGCATCGCAAAGCTTTGCGGTATTCGTCTGCGCCATCATCCCCAACGCGCGCTTCGCTATGAGTATCTGCTCTCTGATGGGCATCCTGGCCTTCTCGCTGGCAGCCTTCTCCTTCCCCGTGGAGGCGATGTATGGTGCGCTGGTGCCCTTCACCACCATCCTGCCGGTGCGCTGGTATTTCCTCATCTACGCCAACGAGGCTCTCAACGGCATAGCGCTCTACTATTCGCGCTTCTACTTCATCTGGCTTCTCTGCTTCCCCATCGCGGCCTCGCTGGCTGCCTGGCGCCTTCGCAAGCCTTTGCTCAACCCGGTTTACGTTCCCTAAAATAAAGCCTTACCTCCGATGATTCGAAAAATGCTTGCCGATATTAAACGATGGTTGCTGGAGACCGCCACGGTCTTCCGCGACGAGATGTCGGCTGTGTTCCACGACGTAGGCATCATCATATTCTTCTTTGCCCTGCCGCTGGCCTATCCTATCGTTTATTCTCTGATTTACAACACCGAGGTCACGCGCAAGATGCCGGTGGCCGTGGTCGACAACTCTCGCACGGCCGCATCGCGCGAATTCGTGCGCCACGCCGACGCCACCGAGGCGATGGAGATCTGCGGCTATGCCAAGGACATGCAGGAGGCCAAGGAGTGGATGAATGAGAAGAAGTGCTTCGCTATCATCGATATACCTTACGACTATGCCTCCGCCCTTGGGCGCGGCAGTCAGCCGCAGGTGCAGTTTTATGTGGATATGTCGCTGCTGCTGCGCTACCGCACTTTCCTTACGTCGATGACCGAACTGCAGATGGCCACCGATGCCGATATCCGCAATCGCGCGATGTCTGACCTGGGTATGCCTACCACCGGCGCCGACACCTCTATCGGTACCGTGGGCTATGCCCTGGGCGACACTCAGCAGGGGTTCGCATCGTTTGTGATTCCGGGCATTGTAGTGCTCATTCTGCAGCAGAGTATGCTGCTGGGTATAATGTTTCTGGGAGGCACCCGTCAGGAGGCACGGCGCCGTCTGCGCGGCTACACTCCTCCGGTGCTCACGGCCGCTACGCCGCAGGCCGAACAGGCCGATATGGAGCGCGGCGACATAGTGATTGATGCCATCGACCGCGGCACTTCCGAGGGCTATGGCCCCAAGGCTGCCCCCGGCAATCCGCGCACCAATCCGGGGCGTTTCCCCTTCTTCGCGCCTCTCACCTGCGACGGCGCGTCGCTGTCGGCTCAGGTAATCGGCAGGATGCTCTGCTATGTATTCCTCTATCTGCCGGCCTGCCTGTATGTGCTTAACTTCGTGCTGGATATGTTTGCCTATCCGCATCACGCCGGTATGCTCGACGGTGTGCTCTGTATGCTGCCGATGCTGATAGCCACCGCCTTCCTGGGGCAGGCGCTCAATTATTTCGCACGCGAACGCGAGTCAGCGCTGATTCTGATTGTCTTCACTTCGGTGGCTTTCCTGTTTATGTCGGGGCTTACCTGGCCGCGCTATGCTATGCCGGAAGTGCTTTACTGCATCGGCAGCCTCGTGCCCGCCACCTGGGGCCTGGAAAGCTTCGTGCACCTCACCTCCAACGGCGCCCCCTTCACCCTCATCTCGCGCGGCTGGACCGCTATGTGGCTCCTTTCGGCGCTCTACTTCTTCTGCGCCCTCATCACCGTGCGGCTCCAGACCCGGCCAAGGGAATTGAAAATTTAAAATTTAAAATTGAAAATTTAAAATTGCCATTCGGGCGCGGCCGCGATATATCGCGCCCCTACATCAAAGGTGCGCATGGCGGGGTGCCAGGCGGGTGTTTAATTTTAAATTTTAAATTTTCAATTTTCAAAGGGTGGTGGCGCGGGAGAAGGCGGCGAGGAGGCGCTGCGAGGCGAGGGCCTGCATATCGGGCTCGGCGGGGTCGGCCCAGTTGGCGAAGGGGTGGATGGCGATGCCGCCACGCGGGGTAAACACGCCCAGCACTTCGATATAGAGGGGGTTCATAAGCGCTTTCAGGTCGTTGAGGATGATGTTCACGCAATCTTCGTGGAAATCGCCGTGGTTGCGGAAGCTGAAGAGGTAGAGCTTGAGCGATTTGCTCTCCACCATCTTCTCGCGGGGCACGTAGTTGATGATGATTTTGGCGAAATCGGGCTGGCCCGTCTTGGGGCATAGCGAGGTGAATTCCGGGCAGATAAACGACACGAGGTAACGCCTTTCGGGGTGCTTGTTGATGAATGTTTCCAGCACTTCGGGGGCGTAATCGGTGGGGTATTTTGTGGCCTGGTTGCCCAGCAGCGATAGGGATTTTATTTCTTCAGGGGTGCGCATATTATAGTGCTAAGTGCTTAGATTTTAGATGGTAGATATTTTTAATGGGCGGGTGCCCGGATGGGCTGGCGTAGCAGCGGTCAGTGTAGCCAGCTACGCCGGCCCCGCGCCTATTCTCCGCCCATTCGGGAGCGGCCATCCGGAGGCGGGCGCGAAAAATCGCGCCCCTACAACCGGATGGCCATTGTGCATTGTGATTTCTGCATTGGCCATTGTGCATTGTGCTTTCTGCATTCTGCATTGTGCATTAGGCATTCTGCATTAGGATTAGCGGGAGGCGCGGAGGGCGGCGAGGACGGCGGGGGTGAAGCCGGCGGCTTCCATGGCGTTGAGGCCGCGGATGGTTAGGCCGCCGGGGGTGGTGACTTTGTCGATTTCGGCTTCGGCATGTGTACCAGGGCGGTCAAGGAGGGCAGCGGCGCCGCGAAGGGTGGCCACCACGATGCGCTGGGCGTCGGCGGCGCGGAAGCCCAGTTCCACACCCCCTTCTACGGAGGCCCTGACGTAGCGCATAGCGTAGGCTATGCCGCAGGAAGCGAGGGCGGTGGCGGCCGGGAGGAGGCATTCCTCGATGGTCATAACGCTGCCGGTGCGGGCGAAGATTTCATTGGCAAGAGGGGCTGTGCCTTCCACGTCCACGATGAAGGTCATCGACTGGCCCAGGGCCATAGCGGTGTTGGGCATCACTATCGACAGGGCCTGCGGCAGTTTGTCGGCCCACATTGCTTTGAGATCGGCGCTGCTCACTCCGGCCACGATGGCGGCGACCTCCGCAGCGGGGTCAATGGCTCCGCGAAGCTTCTCAATCACGCCCGCAATGAGCCAGGGCTTCACGGCGAGCACCACCAGCGAGGCGCCTTTTACCGCCTCGCAGTTGTCGGTGAAAGTGGCCACGCCACGGGTGCTGAACGGCTCCAGTTTCTCCTTGTGGGGATTCGACAGGGCGATGCAGGCGGCGTCGAAGCCGCTTGCCAGTAACCCATTGACCAGGGCGCCACCCATAGCGCCGGCGCCTATCACAGCTATACGTTTCATATCTATTTAAGTTCCATACAGATATTTAATTCCCAGGCAGATACTCTGCGGATTATTTGTCATCGAGACAGGCATCGAGGGCGGCGGTGATGGCCTCGCGGTCCATATCCTTGCCGATGAACACGATTTTGTCCATACGGTCGCCATATTCCTCGTCCCAGTCGTTGCGCAGACCCGGTTCGCTTTCCATTAGCGCGGCCAGTTCGTTGGCTGGTGCGGTGGCGTACCAGTAACCGGCTTCCTGCACCTTTTTCTGGCGGCCGGCGGTTTCAAACAGCAGCGACATATCGCGGTTGTGACTGAAATACATCACGCCCTTGGCGCGAATCACCGAATCGGGCCAGTATTTAGCCAGGAAATAGTCGAATTTGTCGAAATTGAAGGGCTTGCGGCGCTGATACACAAAGGTGGAAATGCCATATTCCTCGGTTTCGCCCTCGCCGTGGTGGTGATGATGGTGCTCGTGATCGTGATGGTGGTGCTCGTGGGCATCCTCATCGTGGTGGTGATGGTGGTGCTCGTGGTCATCGTCATCATCGTCGTCGTCATCATCGTGGTGGCCTTCAAGCTCGCGAACCCAGGTGGCGGAGGTGGCTACCTTCTCGAAGTCGAAATCGCCTGTGTCGAGCAGGTCGTCGAGGGGTACATCGGCGTAGTCGCACTCCAGGATGCGTGCTTTGGGCTGGATGGCACGGATGATGGCGCGGATGCGGCCGGCCTCCTCCTCGGTGACTTCCGAGATTTTGTTCAGGAGGATTACATTGCAGAACTCAATCTGCTGGATGATAAGGTTCTCGATGTCGTCTTCGTCGAGATTCTCGCTACGGAGGGCGTCGCCGCAACCGAATTCATCCTTCATGCGGAGGGCGTCGACCACGGTGGCAATGCAGTCGAGGCGGGGCATCACGTCGGCGATTTCGGGAGCCTGCATCCGGGCCATAGCGCAGATGGTCCGGGCGATAGGTGCGGGTTCGCAGATACCGCTGGCTTCGATTACGATGTAATCAAACTGGCGCTGAGCCACCAGGTCGCAGAGCTGCTTGATGAGGTCGGTTTTGAGGGTGCAGCAGATGCAGCCGTTCTGGAGAGCCACCAGATCGTCGGAGTTTCCGCCGCCCACGATGCCTCCTTTGCGGATGAGGGATTCGTCGATGTTAACTTCACCTATATCGTTGACAATCACAGCGAAATGGATACCTCGCTCGTTGGCGAGGATACGGTTGAGCAGGGTGGTTTTACCCGAGCCCAGGTAGCCTGTGAGCAAAAGCACAGGAGTGAAATCATTCTTTTTCATTGCAGTAAATTAATGCAAAAAACAGAAAGAATTGAAAATTTAAAATTTAAAATTTAAAATTGCCATCCGGGCGCGAACATCCGGGCGCGGCCGCGATATATCGCGCCCCTACTGGGCGGCAGGCCGGAATGGAGGAGCGGGAGCAGATTTGCGCGCGTAGGAGGGGCGAGAGGGTGATCCTAATTTTTAATTTTCAATTTTGATGGGATGGACCTTGAGGCGGTCGCCGGTGGTGCGGGCAATGTTCTCGAAGTAGCGGTGGTCGGGGTAGCCGCCGAATTCGGGGTAGGCGGGGATGCCGTCGGCGGTGCGGAGGAAGGAGCCGTCGGGGTTCTGCTTCTTGATGTTGCCGTCCATATATTTCACGAAGAGGAATGTGGCCAGGTCGCGATATTGGTCGGTGGCTTTCTGTGCCCAGATGGCCAGGAGGTCGTCGGTGAGGGCTGCGGCGTCTTCGTCGTCGAAGGCGGGGAGTTCGGCGATGGCCTTGCTGACGTCGACGGCGATGGAGTCTTCAAGCGATTTCTGCACGCGGCGGATGTCGGGAATCATCTGACAGTAGCGGTTATATGCCTGGTTGGCCACAAGGTTGTTCATCCAGAAATTGGAATTGCGGTCGAAGGTGTTGGTGTCGCCGTGGCCCAGCTGCGGGGGCACTTTGGTGACGCCGGAGAACACCGGGAGGTAGACGCAGGTGTTGGCGTCGTCGGTGCCGAACCAGAGCAGACCGCGCAGGTATTTGGGGAGGTCCTTGCGGAGCTGGGCCACGAAGCTCCAGCCGGTCTGCTGGGTGGCGATGGCGCGCTCGTGGACATACTTCACCGAGTCGACTTCAAACTCCATCGGGCGCCAGCGGTAAGGCACGCGGAAGGGGCCGGCGCCTACGTCCTGGGTCATATCGTAGGGGGTGCCCTCGAAGTGGTCGCGCATCATCGATTTGAGGGAATCGGCGGTGAGCTTAGTCTTGGGCTTCACCCACAGGGGCATCGGCTCCCCTTCGGCGCGGTCGATCCAGGCCAGGTAGGGGGTCATATCCTCCTGGGCGAACCGGTTGAAATAGCTCCATACGCGGGCGTCGCAGCCACGGAGGGCACCGAAGTCGGTGACGGCATAGACCTTGGAGAAGTCGAAGTCCTCATCTTTGCCGGAGAAATATCCCTGCTTGCGGGCAAACTTGATTACGTCGGGCGAGTAGATTGTCTGGCCGGATTTGTCGTTGAGGGGAAATTTGTGGATGCGGGGATGGTTGGCGTGGCCCGAGATGTAGCCGTCGGGCACACGGCGGGCCACCCATACGGCGCCCTTGTCGGCCTTTCCTTTGCCGATGAGGTCCATAATCCACACCTCGTCGGGGTCGGCGATGGAGAAGCTTTCACCCTCCGAGGCGTAGCCGTATTCCTTGACCAGGTCGGTCATCACTTTCAGAGCCTCGCGGGCGGTTTTGGCGCGCTGGAGGGTGATGTAGATGAGCGAACCGTAGTCGATCAGTCCGGAGCCTTCCAGCTCGGGGCGGCCACCCCAGGTGCTTTCGGCGATTACGAGGCCGTGCTCGTTCATATTGCCGATAGTGGCGTAGGTATGAGGCACTTCGGGGATGTCGCCGCGGTAGTGGTTGGCGTCCCAGTCGATGATTTTGCGCACGGCGCCCTTGGGATGGTCGGCGGCGGGCTGACGATAGAGTTCGCCGTAGAGGTTGTGCGAGTCGGCGGCGTAGGTCACCATCACCGAGCCGTCGGCGGTGGCGCCTTTTGCGGCCACGAGGCTTGTGCAGGCATCGGCCCGGGTGGCGGTGGTGGCAGCGATGGCGGCGGCCACGGTCAGGCGAAGGAGAGATGCGGAAGAAATGTGCATATCTGTGTAAGTGTTTTGTTTTTCTGCTAAAAGGATGCAAATATAGTGTAAATTCCTGGATTATATACGGCCGACAACTCATTTTTATTGCAGAAAAAAGGGGCGAATTGCGCAAAAATAACTTAACTTTGCCCCGATGATGGAAAACTGCTTTGAAAAGGGCGGCTTTGAAGCCGGATGCGACGAGGCCGGGCGCGGATGCCTGGCCGGACCGGTCGTGGCCGCCGCCGTGATTCTCCCCGATGATTTTCACCACCCCTGGCTCAACGACTCGAAGCAGGTGACCGAGGCGCGCCGCGAGGCTTTGCGCCCTATTATCGAGAAGGAGGCAATCGCCTGGGCGGTAGGGATTTGTTCGCCGCAGGAGATTGACAAACTGAATATTCTGCGGGCGTCGATTACGGCGATGCACCGGGCGCTCGACGGCCTGAAGGTGCGCCCCAGGTCGGTGATTGTCGACGGAAACAAGTTCATCCCTTACCGCGACCTGCCCTGGCAGACATTCGTGAAGGGCGACGGTCGCTTCGGCAACATTGCCGCGGCCTCCATCCTGGCCAAAACGCACCGTGATGAGATAATGCGCCGGCTTGCGGAGCAATACCCCGTCTACAACTGGGCCGTGAACAAGGGCTACCCCACACGCGACCACCGCGCGGCCATCGCTGCCGCCGGCCCCTGCGAGCACCACCGCCTCACCTTCCGCCTCCTCCCGCCCGAGCAGCTCACACTCTTTTGATAATGCAAAATGCGGAATGCATAATGCATTAAGGCGCGTTTTCACTTTTTGTCCTACGCGGGGGTGAGAGGTGGGGGTATCTTTGTGGCAAAAATGATTTTTTGCTATGAAGAATAATTTTGATCTACAATCTTTTTACCTGTCGCAGGTTTCCAATTCTCTTTCTCAGGCTGCCCGGGGGCTTTTCCCGGCAAGTTCACAGGCTAAGGCTTCAAGCAGCAATGCAGGCCGAAGCAATGCAGGCGCTGCAAGGCTCTCCGGCACTGCAAGGCTCTCCGGGGCGGTGCAGTTGACGGGGGCGTCATCCACGAATCTGCGGCGCGACGCGGAGGACCCGTCGAAGTTGCGGCGAACCGGCGTGCCGACTAAGCTTGCCGATGTGCCGGCGCTGCCGTTTGCGCAATTCGTCACTTCGGGCGGTCGGCGCGAGGTAGTGCTGATGGCCGATGCTGACTTCAATCTTTATTATATTACGGGCGACGCTGCCTCCTCAGAATGGAAGGAGGGGGCGCTGCAGCCCGTTGCGCTGGGCAATCTCGGTGCCCGGCCGATTCTCACCGATGCCTCGGCATCCGGGGTGGTGAAGATTCTATGCGAGCACGCCGCACCCCGTTATCTCACCTATGAGGAAAACGACACTGAGGCGGCCGGCGCTGCCAAAGCTGCCGGGGTTAGCACCGCAGCGGCGGCTTCCCCGGCACTGACGATGACGCTGCACGGGGCTATGCCGGAGTTGCCCCGGCTGCAGCTCACCACCACCCATTCCAACACCCTCTACGAAACCGTGCCGCAAGTGAAACTGTCGGGCGCGAGCAGCGGTGCGGCCGGGTCGCAGCTTGTCGGCAGCGATGCCCGGGCGCTGGAGGCGGCTGTGGTGGATGCCTACACCTCTCTGCAGGCGCGTGCGGCTTCGTCGGCCTACTGTATGCAGCCGGTGATTGCCCGTTACCGCCTTCTCGACGCCGCCGGCAACTCCCTGGCCGTGGGGCCTAACGTGCTGCTGTCGGCTCCGGGCGGTATGACTGCCACCGACGACATCGTGCAGACGGCCGACACCACGATGACCCTCCTCTCCGAAGGGTCGATGCACGCCGATGTATTCCGCCCCGCGTTTGTGGTGCCGGAGGCGCTTCCGGCGCCCTGGAACAGGCTTGTGGCGATGCTGGTGATTGAGATGACCGATGCAATCGATCCGCTCGACGCGACGCTGTCGCTGCCCCACGCCGTACACCGCGACCGTGTGAGCGGCGCAGTGACTGTGGAATCGAAGGTGCCCGGTATGTCGGTGGGAATGGTCACCGACGAGGCTCGATTCCGTCGGCTTGCTGAGGCCGCCCTGACGGCACCGATGTATGTGGCGGCGGAATATTCCTACCCCTTCGCCGGGAGCATCGGCAAGGCCGGGAGCACCGTGGCTGTGCCCAGCCGCAGACTTTATGCCGACGATGAGCCCACCTCGGAATCGGCCTCGCAGAGCATCGCCGCCACTACCCGCAGCTGGTCGGCGGCACTTCGCTGCGGCGATCTGACAGTGCTCTGCAATCCGCGCTATGAATCCTTCCCCGGCTGGGAGCCGGAGCTGTTCATCGCCGCCCGCGACAGCGCCACCACCGGCAGCTGGCGGCTGGCCTTCGGCGTGGAGATAGCCACCTCGTCGGGCATTCACACGGTGGTGAAGGAGAGCACCGGCACCGGTCACGCCCCCACGGCGCTTACTCCGGTGCTGCTCTACCCGGGCACCGACGCCATCTCGCTCACCGTGCACTACAGCGCTCCCGACGGCAAATTCTACCGTCAGACATACCCGCTGCGCAGTGCCGGCAACTCCCTGGCGGCATACGTGGCCAACGGTCTGAAGCGCATTACTTTCACCGAGGAAGCGTCCGCTTACACCCCGCATGGGGAGACGCTCCCGGCCCACTGCACCCCCGGGTGCGTGGAGCTGTATCCTACATCCGACCTGCGCCGACTGCTGCACAGCGCCCAGGTGTGCACGCAGCCCATCCACACCGTGGCCGAGGCACCGCGCGGCGATTCCGGCTGGGATTTCGCCCGTCGGCGGATACTCTTTTTCAGCCGCGAGGGCACCGCGGTGTGCAACCTCAACACCCGCGGTGAATTTCACTCAATCTGCTTCACCGACTACCGCAGCATCTCCTCTCCGCAGGCCGTGTGCCGCGCCGCCGATACTTCCGGGGCAGCTCTCCGTGTGATTGCCGGAAACGACCTCTGCACCCTCTCGGGGCGTAAAACAGGATTTATGCTCCATCTGCCCGACCTGCTCCCCTCCTCCTGCCGGGCATACGCGCTGACCTACTGCCCGCAAACCCGCGAGACCTGGCTGGCCACCACCGCCGGGCTGATGCGCATCAGCGACGCCGGAGAGCTGTTTGCCGCCGACCTTTCCCATATTGGCGCCGGGGGAGAGGACGCATACCGCTTCGGCCTGCTCGACGGCCGCCCGCTGCTTGCCGCGCCGGGCGGACTGTTTGACCTGAGCCGGGAAAGCACCCCGGCGCAGCTGCATATCTACCGCGAGGAGCGCTACCGGGCAGGTGCACCCCTGAGCCTGCTGTCGCTGCGCGTGTTCGCGTCCGAGGTGAATGGCACTGTCATCCTCCTTGGCGACCGCGGTACCGAGGTGCCCGAACCGCTGCTGACGGTCAAGCTTGAGGGCGCCCTCAACGGTCCGCTACATCTGCGCCCCGTCGCCCCCTACCGCGACAATCTGCGCCTGCGCTACGACCTGACCGTGTCGGCGGATTTCACTTTGTGCAACCCCGTAATCTGCTGACTGCTTATGTCTCCCGAGATTATCGCTGAGAACCGGCGTCGCAACATTGCCCGCGACGCCCTGGAAGTTTACGACCCTCTGCGCGGGCAGGGTTGCTCCGGGTCGAGGGTGGAGGTGGGGCCGGAGCAGTGGACCGACGGCGTAGAGCTTGTGCCCCGGGCAATGCTCGCCGACCCGGCCTACCCATCGGCCCGCGACAAAACCTCCTGGGCCAAACTGCGCTGCCACCACGACTTTGAATACTGGGCAGCGCGCTGCTGCCGTATCAAGGATCGCGACACCCAGGCCGTGGTGCCGTTTATCCTCAACCGTCCGCAACGCCGTGTGGTGAAGCTGCTCGAAAGCGACCGCCGCGCCGGGCGCCCGATGCGTATGGTCATCCTCAAGGCGCGCCAGTGGGGCGGCTCCACCGTGGTGGAGATGTATATGGCCTGGATGCAATTAGTGCTGCGCAACAACTGCAACGCCATAGTCTGCGGCGCCGAGATGCGCGGGGCGCAGGTGGTGCTGAATCTCTACTCCGATATGCTCGCATTCTATCCGCAGGAGCTGTGGGAGGGGGAAAAGGCGCCGAAACTGAAGACGCAGCGCGGAATTCTCACCCTGGAGGGGCGCGACAACCGCATCTATGTGGCTGCGTCGACCAATCCCGACGCTGTGCGCGGCGCCAATGCCGCCCTGGTGCACCTCACCGAGGCCGCCTACTGGAAGGCCACGCGGAGCCGTGACCCATGGGATGCCGTCAGGGCCATCTACTGCTCGGTGCCGATGGCGCCGCTGACGCTGGTGGTGATGGAGTCGACAGCCGATGGCGTCGGCTCCTTTTTCCACGAGGAGTGGCTGCGCGCCGAAAGCGGCCGCAGCGGCAAGCGGGCGGTGTTTGTGCCCTGGCACGAAATCCACGCCAATTCGCTGCGCTTCGCCTCGGAGGAGGAGATGGAGGCGCTCTGGGTGAATATGGATGCCTACGAGCGCGACCTGTGGGACAACGCCGGCCTCACCCTGGAACAGATTCACTGGTATAACCGCCGGCGCCGCGAGATGCGCGACCACACGAAGATGAAGAGCGAATTCCCCTCCACGGCGCTGGAGGCTTTCGCCTGCACCTCATCCAATGTGTTCAACGCGCAGAAGGTGGCGCTGCTGCGCGAGGGATGCCGCGAGCCGGTGGCCTTCGGCGATGTTGCTTCGGCCTCGGGCGCCGTCACCGGACCGGAAGCGCTTCGCGGGGTATGTTTCGCCAACGATCCCCGGGGCGACCTGCACGTATGGCAGTTTGCCGAGGAGGGCGCCCGCTATGTGGTGGCGGTGGATGTGGGCGGCCTGAGCGAGAAGGCCGACTGGAGCGTGATAGCCGTAATCCGTAGCGGCAGCAAGCCGGAGGTGGTGGCGCAGTGGCGGGGACACATCGACCATGACCTCCTGGCCTGGAAGGGCGCGATGATTGCCACGCTCTACGGCAATGCCACACTGGTTTTTGAGAGCAACACCCTGGAGTCGGAACGCCCGTCGGGCGACGAGGCGCCTTTTCGGCAGGGGGCGCTGATTCTCCACGAGCTTTACGAGCATTACCCCAATCTCTACCGGCGGCAGGCGCCCGGCAGCACCACCTGTGCGCGTATTCCGGGATTTCACACCAACCGGCAGACCAAGCAGATGATCATCACCGAACTGATAGCTGCCGTGCGCGACGGGCGGTATGTGGAGCGCTGCAGCGATGCCTGCGACGAGCTTGACTACTATGAGCGGCGCGAGAATGGCGCCTATGCCGCCCGTGCCGGCCGTCACGACGATATCCTTATGACCCGCGCCATCGGTCTGCACGTGGCCCGCAGCCTCGACCTCCCCGACGACCCCTCCCTCGATGCGTATATGGAGCAGTACAGGGAGTAGTGCTTAGATTTTAGATGGAAGATTTTAGATGGCTGTGGGCGGGGCAAAAAAGAAGCAAGGAAAATCTCACGACTTGCCTTGCCCAACACGTAGTAATATTACCAGTCAATTATATTTTCAATAAGCAATGGATATTTTACTCGGCAAAGATACAACACATTTTCACTGTTTGCAATTTTTTAGGCCAATTTTTATATCATAATTTATGTATTCAGCCCGGAGAGTATTTCCGGGCTTTATTTTGCGCAATATCGGGGAATTAGAAATCACGTGCTTAGCGTTTTCACTTTTTGTCCTACGCTCCGGGATGCTTCAGGGCTAACTTTGCATCGTAATCGCCGCGATACACCACTCTCTTTTTAATACAATACGTATTGCCAATATGGCAACAAATTCACACACCAAATCCCGGCCTTTCCGGCCCCAATTATTTAACCTTTTTTTAACTCCAAACCCCTATGAAAAAGAATGCACTCACCAAGCCCACCCCCGCCCCGGCCACCACCCCGGAACCCACGCCTGATGCGGCCGCGATATATCGCGCCCCTACCACCGATGGCGCCCCGGAGGAAAAGCCCGAAGCTCCGGCGCAGCCTGCCAATCCCGAAGCCGCCCCTGCCGAGCCCACCCCCGCTGCCATCAGCAATACTGTGCTGAGGGCGCATGCCCGAAGTGAAGCAGCCCCTGTCGAAGCCACCCCCGAAGCGGCGGCGCCCGAGCTTTCCCCTGCTCCAGCGCCGGCGGCATTCAGCGCGGCGGATGTGGAGGCCGCCGAGCAGCGTGGCTATCTCCGAGGCCGCAATGAGCGCATAGAAGAGCTTATGCGCGAGCCGTCGGTCTTCGAGCGCCAGGGCGCCCCGGCTCCCTCCCACGACTGGCAGGAAGACTCCAGCCCTATGATCCTCAACAACCCCCGCATCTCCATCTGGGACCGCTAATCTCCCATCTAAGCTCTAAAATCTACCATCTACTAACTACTAACTATTCATTAATTATGAGCAACAAAAATTTCCTTGAAAAAATGCACAAGGCCGGCGTTATCGGCCGTGCAATCGTAAGCGGCGTACTGTATGTAGTCGACGCCGTAGCATCAATCGTCAGCGGCGTCAAGGCCATCTTCCACTCGGGTGGCGGCGACAACAACGGCTCCAACTCCGGGGCCGCCACCGCCGCAATGGTAATCCTGGCGCTCGCAGCCGGTTTTTTCGCTGGGCTCCTGCTGTTCGACGCTTCCTCCGGCGTAAGTATGGCCATGGCTGTGGTGGCAGGAGTAGCCGGTAAGGGACAGCATGCCATCGACGAGCCTCTCACCACCAAGCTCACCGATACTGTGTCGCCCGGCCTTCTGCGCAATGAGATCGACGACCGCATCGTGAAAATCCGACCGATGTCGACCCCTCTCGACCAGATTTCGCGCTACGGAGGTGCACGCCTCTGCGGCTCGATGAAGGTCGACTACTACTCGGTGGACACCCGTCCCATCGAAGGGAAGGTGACCTCGGCCTACACCCCTCCCCGCGACGGCGCGAGCGCCGAAGGGCAGCTCGTTGTGGCCGACAGCGCCATCTTCGACCCCTCCACCACTCTGCTCGTACCTGAGGTGAAGGCCTCCACCGGCGGTTCGCTTGTGCTCTATGTCATCGGCCGCGACGGCAACAAGCTGCGCGTATGCTCGGTGAACAACACCGTCGACGGCAAGCAGGCTATGCCCGCCATCCCCGCCAACACCCGCCTGGTGCGTATGGGCCGCGCCGCCGCCGAACTGGATGTGCTCACCTCGCAGTTTGAGGCTCTCCCCACCAAGGAGACCAACTACTGCCAGATTTTCAAGACCCAGGTGGAGCAGTCTACCTATATGAAAATCGCCAATAAGGAGGTGGGCTGGACCTTCTCCGATCAGGAGGAAGCCGCCATCATCGATATGCGTATGGGTATGGAGAAAAACTTCCTCTTCGGCCACAAGTGCATCATCACCGACCCCGAGAAGCAGGATGAAATCCTCCTCACCGGCGGCATCTGGAACCAGACCGACAACACCTTCGAGTACACTTCGCTCGATACGGAGGCCGCGCTCGTGTCGCTCTGCAAGCAGGCGTTCACCAACAATGCCGGTTCCTCGCGCAAGGTGCTCATAGGCGGTACCGGCCTTATCGAGCAGCTCAACCGCATCGACCACACCCGCGTGGTGCAGGCGTCGCAGACGGTGACGAAGTGGGGCCTCGATTTCACCGAGATACACTCGAAGTTCGGCACCCTCTACGTGGTGCTCTCCGAAGTGTTCGACCAGTGCGGTATGCCCGACGCCGGTATGGTGATCGACCCTGAGTACATCACCAAGTACAGCCACGTGCCTTTCCGCACCGAGCGCCTCGACCTCCGTTCGGCCGGTGTGCGCAACACCGACGCCATCGTCATCACCGAGGCCTCCTGCGTGGTGCTCCGCTATCCCAAGAGCCACATGCGCATCGTGCGCAAGGGCGCCTGAAATCTACCGTCTAAAATCTAAGCACTAAGAACTACTCACAACTATGCAATCTCTCACAGAATCACGTATGATTGATCTGTGGCTCCTCCGCAAGGGCTTCGAGCCTTTGCGGAGCGACTGCCGCGTAAGCCGCAGCGATGCCGCCGACCTGCGCTCCTTGGCCCGCGACGAGTGCCGCATCTGGTACAGCAACCTGCTGCGCCGCGCCGACCCGGAGCTGTTTCGCCCCGTCGACATCAGCCGCGACCCCGACCTCTCCATCAGCGCTGACGTGCCCGGCGGGATGAGGGTGAAACTCCCTGCCCGTGTGGTGCGCCCTGTGGCCGTGAAGCTTTACAGCTGGTATGCTCCCGCCCGGATTGTGGCCGCCGGCACCGCCGAAGCGCGCGCCCAGGCCGATGCCTACACCTGCGGCGGCATTATCCAGCCCGTAGCGGTATGGTCGCCGACCCTGCGCCATCTCGATCTCTACTCCATCTCCTACTCGCAGCAAAGCTCCGACGAGCTGGAATATCTGCTCTGCGCCGTGCAGGAATACGACGACGAGGAGGGCGACCCGATCTACACTTTCGCCCCTGAGGCGCTTGAGCTTCTCTGAATCATCCACCCATTTACCCTATAATTATGACTCGCGAAACTACTCTTCTTGAAGCCGCCCACGCCGCCTGGGAGCGTATGGCCCCTTTGCGTCAGCGGCGCGACCGTTTCCGCCGTTTCACCTACGGCGACCAGTGGGGCGACCTCGTGCGCGACCGCCGCGGGCGTATGGTCACCGAAAAGGAGGCCGCCACCCGCGCCGGCCGTGAACCGCTCACCAACAATCTCATCCGCCGCCTCGTGAAGGCCGTGATCGGGCGTTTCCGTATGGAGCGCGCTCAGAATCCCGACCTCCTCAGCGAGGCCGACCCGGAGGGCTTCAACCGGCTCGACGAGCTGGATGCCCGCACCCTGGAGGAATTCCTCATCTCCGGTATGGCCATCCACCGCATCTGCCGCGAAAAGCGTATGGCTCACGCCGGAGTGTGGGCCGACAATATCCCGCCCGACCGTTTCTTCGTGAATGCTTTCACCGACATCCGCGGCTGCGACCTGGAGATGGCCGGCTGCCTGCGCGATATGTCGCTGCCCGAAGTGATTATGCGTTTCTCGGGCGGGTCGCCGGAGCGCGCCGCCCAGCTGCGTACGCTCTACGCCGAAAGCGCCCGCCCCGGCGACGTATTCGGGGGCGTCACCCAGGCCACCGACGGCGGTTTCTTCCACGCTCCCGAGGGGCGGTGCCGAGTAATTGAAATCTGGACGCTCGAAAGCTGCGAACGGCTGCGCTGCCACGACCCTCTCACCGCCACGCTCTCGCATCTGCCCGTGAGCGATGCCGCCCGGCTGCGCCGCCTCAACGCCTCGCGCCGCCGTCAGAAGCTCCCCACGGTGGAAAGCCGCTGGGAGGTGGTCACCCTGTGGCATTGCCGCTGTCTGGCTCCCGACGGTACACTCCTCGACAGCTACGACTCCCCTCTGGCCGACGGCTCGCTCCCCTTCGCCATAAAGATGTATCCACTCGTGGGAGGCGAGGTGCATAGCCTCGTGGAGGATGTTATCGACCAGCAGAAATATGTCAACCGCCTCATCTCGCTTATGGATCACATTATGGGCGCCTCGGCCAAGGGTGCGCTCCTCTTCCCGGCACAGTGCCGCGTCGACAAATTCGACTGGGATGTCTACGCCAACATCTGGGCCGAACCGGGAGCCATCATCCCATATCGCGCCCACGATGGCGTGGAGCCGCATCAGCTCTCTGCCCCCGCCACCGACATCGGCGCCCGCGATATGCTCCAGACGCAGATTCAGCTCTTCGAGGACATCTCCGGCGTAAACTCCGCAATTATGGGCAAAAACCTATCCGGAGCCGTTGGCGCTCAGCGATATGAGGCCGAAATGCGCAACTCCGCCGTGTCGATTCTCGACCTTATGCAGACTTTTACCGATTTCATCACCACCAGAAACCGGTTGCTAAAAATTGCATAGCGTTAACAAATCTTTACACGGGAGTGCTCGAATGTCGCCCACCCTTCGTTATAACTTTGCACTTGGAAATATGCTACCCGATATTGCTCAAATAATAGCCCGCATCATTGCCTCGGAACCCGCCGGGATTTCGGTGGAGAATGCCGCACGTGTGGCCGTGAATATGCGGCCGCAAGCCTACGGACTCTCCATCGAATACGCCCTGCGCCGCTATCGGGCATACATTGCCGGCACTCTGCGGGTAGCCAAACCCCTCTCGCGCCTGATGTGGCAGGAACTTGCCCAAAAGGTGCAGGCCCGCATGCAAAGCCACCCCGACGAAGACGACTTCGTCGCCCTGGAGTATATCCTCACCAACGACGCCCCCTCCAGCTACTATCTCGACCCCGACTACGCCGCCAAACACTTCTACCGCCTCCGCTCCCTCTCCCGCGCCTCCCGCCTCCCCGCCTCTCCATCGCGCCATCGCTATCGCCGCGCCCGCTCCAGATAAATCGTATAAGCCGCCATTTCCCATCTAAGCCCTCCCATCTAAGCCCTCCCATCTACTATCTAAGCACTCCCATCTACTATCTAAGAACTAAAATCTATCCCCTATGCTTACCCTCAGCTTCAAATCCATCACCGACGAAATCTTCGCCCTCACCGCCCTGCGCAAAGCAGTGCTCCCCACCACCCCGTCTGCCAACCCCCTCGACACCGTGCTCACCCGCGACAACCTCCCCGCGCTGCGCGTGCTCATCCGCCAGGCCTTCTCCCGCCTGGTGATGCGCCTGTTCAGCTACGTCACCAACGCCTCCGTCGACGACGGCAACCCTGCAGCCAACGAGCCATACGACCCCTCCCAACCCGTGCCGCTGCAAATCGACTTCGGCGTCTACACCGCCGGCCTCTCCGATGGCGTGATTCTGGTGCTCCGCCGCTACCTCGAACACATAATGGCCCGCCTCGTGCTCTATAGCGTCTACCTTCCCATCGACACCCGCCGCGCCTCCGAGCACATGGCCGATGCCGACGCCCTCGTGCCCGTGGTCAACAACCTCCTTGCCTCGCCCAATCCTTCCTCACTGCTCATCTCGCCCGCATACTATTAATGCGGAATGCAAAATGCAGAATGAAAAAACATTAATGTTGATTAAAACGGTTGGGAGGGTGGGGAATTTTTCTTAACTTTGCAATCAGAATTGCAAAATTATACTGTCATGAAAAAACTTGAGCACCTCCTTGCGGAGAAATTGTTGAAAATCAGCGCTATTAAGCTGCAGCCCGATATGCCTTTCACTTGGGCTTCGGGTTGGAATTCACCTATCTATACCGACAATCGCAAGACGCTCTCTTATCCCGATATCCGCACTTTTATCAAAACCGAATTATGCCGGTTGATAATGGAGAATTTCCCCGAGATCGACGCTGTGGCCGGTGTGGCCACCGGTGCCATCGCTCAGGGTGCGCTCGTGGCCGATGCCATGGGCCTTCCCTATGTGTATGTGCGTTCAGCGCCTAAGGACCACGGTCTAGAGAATCTTATCGAGGGCAATCTCAACCCCGGACAGAAGGTTATCGTGATCGAGGACCTGATTTCCACCGGCAAGAGTTCGCTCAAGGCCGCCGAGGCCATCCGTATGAGCGGTGCCGAGGTTGTGGGTATGGTGGCAATGTTCACCTACGGTTTCCCCGTGGCTGAGAAGGCCTTCAAGGAAGCCGGCATCAAGCTGATGACCCTTTCCAACTACGAGGCTATGCTCGAAACGGCCCTTGAGACCGGTTTCATCGGTTCTGAGGATATCAAGACCCTCCAGCGCTGGCGCGACGATCCCGCCAACTGGACCCCTTCGAAGGCCCTCGAGGATTAACCTCTCATTTCCCAAGATTACCAGTTATGGCTACATATAAAAGCAAGCCGGCGATTGTTGACCGCAACGCCGCAGAAATCTATGACCGTTTCAGCGACTTGAGCCGTCTGCAGGATATGCTCGACAAGCTTCCTGCCGATCAGCGCGCCAAGGTGGGCGACGTGACTTTCACCCCCGACAGCATCAGAATCTCCACCCCGCAGGTGGGCGATATCGTGTTTGTGGTGAAGGAGCGGATTGCCCCCTCCACCATCGTTTTCGGCACGGAATCTTCGCCGGTGCCTCTGGAAATGCGCGTCGACATCGACTCCTACGACGAGGGTAAGTCGCAGGTGACCGCCGCAATCGACGTGGAAATCCCCGCCATCGTGCGTCCGCTCATCGGTCCGAAGCTGCAGGAAGCCGCCGACAAGTTTGGCGAACTCATCTCCGGGCTGTCGTTCTGATTGGTCTGCAATCTCTCCTCTACAATGAAAATCAAGCTATTACACACTTTGCTGCCGGTGGCGTTTGCCCTGGCAGCAATGTTTTCGGCCTGCGACGAAGTGGACTTCGACCGTGTGCCCCCCACCAATGTGCGCCTCTCGTTCGACACTCAGGCCGAATGGACGCGCTACGGCACCCCCGGCGCCCTGGATCACAAGCGTTTTATTCTCGACGGCAGCACTCGTGTGCCCGCCGACTATCCCTGGACGGCCCTGACTTACACCGGTTTTGGCGGTATCCTGCTCGTGGCCGACATCAGCGGCGCCCCGTATGCCTATGATTTGGCCTGCCCCGTGGAACTGTCGCGGGAGGTGCGGCTCGAGATTGACGACGCCACGCACGAGGCCTATTGCCCTGTGTGCGGCAGCCACTATTCGGTATTTACCAACTATGGCGCGCCGGTGTCGGGGCGCGCACGTGAACTCAAGCGTGGGCTACGGCGTTTCAATGTGGGGCCGGGTATGAACGGCGAGTTTATGGTGGTCACCCGCTAAACCGCGCCGGCCAGCACGGCTTTTTTCGGGGCCATCCGGGCGCGGCCGCGATATATCGCGCCCCTACAGCCTCTCCGCAGCCCAGCAGGCGGTTTGTGGGCGGGCGTAGCTGGCCTTGTTGAGTGATCGGCCGTGCACGGCCGATAAAGATGGGCTATATAGATATCGGAGATGGCCTATAGATAGTTTTTGGTAAATGGAAGCAAATCAGATAATCGAGCGCCTGCGTGAGCGCCACAACATTCAGTCTCTCAATCCTATGCAGCAGGAGATGGCGTCAACCGATGCCACCGAAATCCTTCTGCTTTCCCCTACCGGTTCGGGCAAGACTATCGCTTTCACCCTGCGGTTGCTGCGGGCGCTGAAGGCTCCCGACGGCAGGGTGCAGGCTGTGGTGATGGCTCCCTCGCGCGAGTTAGCGATTCAGATTGCCGATGTAATCCGGCCGGTTGCTGCCGGCCTTAAAACCGTGGCTTTCTATGGCGGACACGCTATGACTGAGGAAGTTAACTCCATAAAATCCACCCCTGATATCATTGTTGCCACCCCCGGCCGTCTGCTCGACCATCTGCAGCGCCACACGCTCGACCTGGCCGACACCCGTGCGCTGGTGCTCGATGAGTATGACAAGTCGCTCGAACTCGGTTTTCACGACGAGATGAAGCGCATCGCGCGGCGTATGCCCGCTCTGAAGCTCATCATCCTCACCTCGGCCACCCGCCTGGAGGAGATTCCCGACTTCCTGCATATCAAGCGGTTGCAGACTTTCGACTACTCGAAGGGCGCCCAGACGGCATCGCGCGTGCAGAACGTGCGCGTCGATTCGCCCGAACGCGACAAGCTCGCCACCTTAGAGGCGCTCCTGCGGTCGTTGCCCAACGGTCGCGCAATCGTGTTTGTGAATCACCGCGAGAGCGCCGAGCGCGTCTACGAGGCGCTGAAACGGGCAAAATTCCCCGTAGGACTGTATCACGGCGGCCTGGAGCAGCGCCAGCGCAAGCTCGCCATAGACCTGTTTAACAACGGCACGACCCCCATCCTGGTAGCCACCGATCTGGGCGCCCGCGGCCTCGACATCGACGATGTGCAGTATATCATCCACTACCACCTTCCCCTAACAGTGGAGAGCTGGACGCACCGCAATGGCCGCACGGCGCGAATGGGCGCCACCGGCACCGTGTTCACCATCATTGCAGAGGGGGAGAACATTCCCGAATATGTGCAGTGGCAGCGCGAGTTGCAGCCGCGCAGCGAGGCCTCCGACCCCATCCGCAGTGATGTGGCCACCATATATATAAATGCCGGAAAGAAGGAGAAAATTTCGCGCGGCGACGTGGCCGGATATATGATTCACAAAGGGGGACTGGAGCCGTCGCAGGTGGGGAAAATCACACTCGACGACCATTCGGCGCTTGTGGCTGTGCCGCGCGACGAGGTTGAAGGGCTGCTCCAGCGGCTCGCTCCGCACAAACTCAAAAACACCCGTGTGCGCCTGTCGCAGATTAAGGGGTGAGGGCGGAATGTGGAATGTCTAATGCGAAATGCCTAATGCCTAATGCGAAATGCGGAATGCCGATGAGGGCGCTTATTCGGCGGAAACGCCCATTTTGTGCCAGAAATCGAGGAAACGGGCAGCCACGACGCGAGCATCGTTGTGGCGCACCGCAAATGCCCGTGAGGCCTCTCCTCGCGGTTTTAGTTCCTCCGGGTGGTCGATGATGTGAAGAAACAGCCGGGTCATCCCCTCGGTATCCACCGGACTATTGTAAATCGGCCGCAAAGGCTTTTGTGCGCTGCTTTCCAGGCTTGTAGTGGCGCGATAAATCGCGGCCGCGCCCGAATGTTCTTCTGCCGCGCCCGGATGGTCTTCGGTTTCCCCGATGAATCGGTAATAATCCTCTTCGCCGCCGCTCACTACAGGTATGCCGTAGCTCATCGCCAGCAGCGCATTCACCCCGGGCGTGTAGCTATATGCCTGGTCTACAACCACGTGCGCCGATTTCAGCAACTGCAGATACTCGGCGTATGGGCGGTTTTCCACAATTATAATTTCAGCTTTGCCGGGGCGCTGCGCCGCAGCGGCGCGCAGTGCCGCCTCGAAACGGTCGGTGCCCTTTTCGGCCATACGGTGTCGGTGGCGCCCCAGGAAAAACCTGACGGGTGCAGGGTCGTCCGGAATATCAACCGGTTGCAATTCAGCCGTTTCCACCGGGATGCCGGCATAGGCGCAGCGCTCCGGCGGGAGCACCCTGCGGGCTGCTACTGCATATTCATACAGCGCCGTGACGGCCCCGTCGATGTTGCGGTAAAAATAGTCAGTCCACTGCTTCAGCGCGGGATTGTTCCAGCGCTCCACGATATCGGGCTGCTCCACCAGGAGCGGTCCTTTTTCGTTGCCGATGCGGTATTCATTGTAGCGCAGGGGGCTGGCCAGGTCGAGACATTCGTCGATGAAGGGGATGTCGGTGCCGAGATATGTGGCGAAAACCTTGCCGTTGTGGCGCTTAAGGAAATCGAAAACTTTGTGTAATCGTTTGGGCTTTAGTTCTAAAAAACAAGGGCTGACAAGCTGCACCACATCGTAGCCTTTGAGCCGGCTGCGCAGCGGCCCTAATATTTTCAGCCATAGGTCAAGTCCCCCGAGACGCCCCCCGAAACGCCTGCGGATGTCGATGTCGCGCCCGGTGTTCATAAATCCCGAGCCGGCCGACGCCACCGTCACGTCGCACCCCAGCTGCCGCAGCCCGGCGGCGAGGGCGTGGTGATAGTTGCTGGCATCGCCTAACAGCAGGATTTTCATAATGTTACGGGGAAAAAGGGAATGTGCACTCTCCGGGGGTTGCGCGCTCTCCGGGGGGGGGTGGAGAGTGCCTGTGGAGGTGTGGGGAGCGCAGCAGGGATGCGGAATTACAGGTATCGGGCTACGGCCGATTCAAGGCGTGAAATCGACTCTACGCGCTCCACTAGGTCGCCGTTGCGGTTGATGATGAAGAGCGCCGGAAGCTCCGTCACGTTGTAGGCCGTCATATTCTGATGGCTCTGGGCGGGAGCGTTGAACACCGTGATCCAGGGCATATTCTTAGCCGATTCCTTCCACTGGTATTCATCCTCGTCGACGCCCACCTGGAAAATTTCAAGCCCCTGAGCCTTGTGGGCGGTGTAGACCTTGTTGAGCTCCACATTCATCGCCTGCGAATTAGGCAGCGAATAGGCTGTGAAACAGAGCACTACCACCTTCCCTTTGTGGGCTTCGGCGGTGAGCGACTGCAGGTGACCCTTCTCGTCGTAGAGACTGATTTCGGGGAATTTCATCTCCTGCGCCATCAGCGTGTCGGCCATCTCCCTGGGATGCAGCATCTTGCGGTTGGTCAGGAAGAGGTCGGTGAGCAGGGGAGTGCGCGGGTCGGCGGGACGCAGCTGGGTATAGGCATTGGCTACGGCGCCGATTATGCGCAGGTCGCTGCGGTCCTCCGGCGAGTAAAGCGGTGTGTCGCCTACCTTGTGGAAAATCAGATAATAAGCCACGATGTCGGCGGGGTCGCGCAGAATCACCTCGGCCAAAGAGCGCTTCAGATCCTGGTCGAAAGGTGCGGCGGCGCTGCCTTGCGCCTTGGCCACCTTGGTGATGAGGTCGTTGACCTCCTGCATCTTGTCGGCTGACGGGGTGCCGGAGATGCGGGCTGTAGCGGCGAACGCATTGCCCTTGGCAGCGAAAGTTACCGTCTCGATGGAGTCGACGGGCAGATACGCCGTGGCGCCGTCGAGCGACAGACGCACCAGTTCGGGGTGTCCGAAAGTCTCTCCGGCTACCTTGAAGGTGCCGTCGGAAGCCACTTCGACCGTGTCGATGGGATACCAGCCGCCGTGGGCGTTGGGCGCCTCCACGATAATCTGTTTGCCCCCGGCACCGTCGACCGAACCTTCGATGTGCCATTTCTTTTCCGAGCAGGAGGTGGCGGCTAAAAGCAGCGCCACAGCCGGAAGTAATATGCGTGACATATATGACTTGCGCATAACTTGCAGAATTATAGTAGGATATGTTTATTCGAAAGCAGCGGAAATCTTAGCTGCAATCTGCTTCATCTCCTCCTCGGGGAGGGTGAGCTTCTCGGCGCAGAAATTCATATCGGCACCGGTGTTCATAGGCACGAGGTGCACGTGGCAGTGGTTTACATCCAGTCCTATCACGGTGATACCCACCTTCTTGCAGGGGATAGCCTTCTTAATGGCCTTGGCCACCCGCTTGGCGAAAAGCATCAGCGAGGAAAGCTCCTCATCGCTCAGGTCGAAAATATAGTCGGTCTCCTTGCGCGGAATTACCAGCACATGGCCCGGATGCACCGGGTTGATGTCGAGGAAGGCGAAATGATCCTTATCCTCGGCCACTTTATACGAGGGAATCTCCCCCGCGGCGATACGTGAAAAAAGCGTTGCCATAGTCTTTATCAGTAAGCAAAATTTGAAATGCACTGACAGCTGCCGCCATAGCGGAAGTTATCAGTAAGCAATCTCGATGATTTCAAACTTCATAGTGCCGGCGGGCACCTTGATTTCCACCTGTTCGCCCTTCTTGTGGCCCAGCAAACCCTTGGCGATAGGAGTGGACGCGCCGATTTTCTTCTCGCGGAGATTAGCCTCAGAGTCGGCCACGATGGTGTATTCCACCTCCATGCCGTTGGCTACATTCTTCATCTTCACGCGCGACATAATAGCCACCTCGTCGGTCGAGAGCTTGCTCTCATCGATGATACGGGCATTGGCCACCAGGTCCTTGAGCTTGGCGATTTTCATCTCAAGCATACCCTGCGCCTCTTTGGCGGCATCGTATTCAGAATTTTCAGAGAGGTCGCCCTTGTCGCGAGCCTCAGCGATAGCGGCTGAAATGCGCGGACGCTCCACGCTTTCGAGGAAAGCAATTTCCTCCATTTTTTTCTTGTAGCCTTCTTTGGTCATGTAAGATATAGCCATGATATTGAGGGTTTTGTGAGTTAACTAATTAATAAAAGCAATCTTATGCTACCGACAAAAACAATTGCGCCCCGCCTTTACAGGCGAGACCCATAGGGTTGTCGGCAGCATTTCTTTTGCAAAGATACGGCCTTCTTCTCTCATTTCCAAATTTTTCCCCGGAATAATGGCCAATGCACAATGCATTATGCATTACGCATTATGCTTGCGGCGGGGATTGGCGGGGAACCAGCCTTTGGCTACACGGCGACGCTGCTCGAAGACTTCCAGGATGCTCCAGAAGCAGGAAAAGGCGAGCACGGCCAGCAGGGTCTGCCAGAAGAAGCCGGCGGTGAGCACCGAGGCGGTGGCGGCGGCTATGCCTCCCACGAGGAAGAGCCACCAGCAGCGCACCCCCAGGTAGTATTCGCCTTTGATGACAAGCGGGTGGAACAGGCCGATAATCAGGAAGCTGCACAGCCCCAGGGCTATGCCGGTGAGATTGTGCGCGGCAAGAAATTCAATCATTTTTGTGGCGTTTGTAGGCGGTGGACATACGGGTGTGGTAGCCGCGCGATTTGGCACGCGGGCCGTTGTATTTGAGGGCAAATTTGAGCCATTGCTTCTTCTGGAGCGGTTCGAGCATACCGCAGTTGCGTATCAGGCGGCCGAACAGCTCCAACTGGTCGCGTTCGGAGCGGCTCATCAGTGCCACGAACTGCTGCACGGAGTCGCAGTCGCACAACTTATAGTTGAAGCCGCCGATCTGAAACATACCCCAGAAGGCCGACTCCAGCGCCGATTCCTCGTTGATGTCGCGGGCGGCCTCCAAGCGTGCCCACTGGGCGGCCTGGTAGGAGCCATATTTGCGGGTGTTGGGGCGGGCGAAGACCACTGGCGCCTTTTTCCGGGCTTTCGACAGCGACACGCCCCTGCGGGGTGCGTAGCGCGAGTACATCGACAGGTCGAAGTTGATGATCGGTTTGCCTGGCTGCCAGAAACCTGCGTGGGCTTTTCCGGCCTCGATGTCGACCACGGCCTTTATGGCCGCTACCTCCACGCCCAATTCCTCCGCTACCTCCTTGAAATCCTCCTCGCTCAGACGGGTGAAGTGCCGGTCGGGGGTGAAGTCGGCAATCGCGGGGAGTGCCAGCGAGTCGCCCCACCCCTTGGAGGGGTCGTCGGCCACGGGGAAATCATCGGCCGCGGGAAGCGGACTGGGCGCGTTGTGAGGCTCGGGCAGCGGCGGCGCATCGGTGAGCGGCGCAGGCTCCGCAGCGGGCTCGGTATGCTTGGCAGCGACGGGCGGCGGGGGCACATTCGCCCCGGCCGGTGCCACTTTCGCCCTGACCTGTGTCACGGGCGAGCTTTTACCCTTGGCAGCCCACACCGAGGCTGCTGCAGGAAGCAGCAGCGCGGCAGTGAGTATGGCGGCAGTTTTCTTCATGGCGGAGGTAAGAAGGAATGCAAAATGCGGAATGCAGAATGCACAATGCATCCTGCATTCCGCATTTTAATTGTGCATAGCGGCGACCTTCTCCAAGGTGCGGCAGAGCTGCTTGTAGAAGCGGTCGACGGCGGGGATGTGCATACGCTCGGAGGGAGAATGTACGTCGCGCAGTGTCGGGCCGAAGGAAACCATGTCGAGGCCGGGATAGTTCTGCTGGAACAGAGCGCATTCCAGACCGGCGTGGATGCCCTTGATGGCGGGTTTCACACCGAAAAGCTCCTCATAGCTGTCGGCGGCCATCTTCATGATGGGGGAGTTGAGGTCGGGAGTCCAGGCGGGGTAACCGTCGCCGTGCTTAACTTCGGCACCGGCCAGCAGGAAGAGCGCCTCCACCTGGTTGGCGATATCGTATTTGCGGGAATCCACACAGCTGCGCTGCGAGGTGGTGACGAGGATGCGGTCGTTGTCGGCCATCTTCACCGAAGCCAGGTTGGTGGAAGTCTCCACGAGGCCTTCCATATCGCGGCTCCACGACTGCACACCGTGAGGCGCGCTGTAGAGGGCGAGGATAAGATTGCGGGAAGTCTGCGAGTCGATGGTGAAGTCGGGCTTGTCGATGGAGTCGAGCGAGAGTTTGAGGTTCACTTCCAGACCCTTGTATTCGTTTTCGATGTCGGCCACATATTTATTAAAGGCGATGCGCACATCCTCCTTGCGCGAGGAGTGAACGCCGAACACTACGTGAGCGGCGCGGGGGATGGCGTTGCGCAGGTTGCCGCCGTCGATTTCAGCCACGCATACCTCGTCGTGGGCCTGCATAAGGTTGAACAGGAAACGGGCGATGATCTTGTTGGCGTTGGCGCGGCCCAGATGGATGTCGCCGCCGGAGTGGCCTCCCAGACCGTCGCGCACGTCGAAGTTGAAGTAGTGGAAATCCACGGGCGCAAAGGAACGCTTATAATTAAAGGTGGCCACGGTGTCGATGCCGCCGGCGCAACCTACGAAGATTTCAGCGTCGTCCTCCGAGTCGAGGTTGATGAGGATATTGCCCTTGAGTTCACCCTTTTCGAGGTTGTTGGCGCCGGTCATACCGGTCTCCTCGTCTACGGTGATGAGCGCTTCCAGCGGGCCGTGCTTGAGCTTGTCGTCGGTGAAGATGGCCAGCGTGGCAGCCACGCCGATGCCGTTGTCGGCGCCGAGGGTAGTGCCCTTTGCGCGCACCCATTCACCGTCGACCACCGTTTCGATGGCGCGGTTCTCGAAGTCGAACCCGGGATGATCGCTCTCGCACACCATATCCATATGACCTTGCAGAATGACCGTGGGGGCGTTTTCGCAGCCGGGAGTGGCGGGCTTGCGCAGGATCACGTTGCCGATTTTGTCGGCAACAGCTTCGATATTGTGCTCTTTTGCGAAATCGAGGATGAACTTGCGGATTTTCTCCTCTTTTTTCGACGGGCGGGGAATTTTAGTGATAGCGTCGAAGATTTCAAAGACAGCCTTGGGCTGAAGGTCTTTTACTTCCATAGTTTAACTTTTAAAATATCTTTGTGATTTAAAATTTCTGTTAAAAAGTTGGTTTTGATACGGCTAAGTTACAAAAATAAATCGAAAATAGGGCAATATTTGGTATAACTTTCTTATATTTGCGCTCAAATTAGGCTCAAAACCGATGAAAACTCTACTCGTCACCATCATTGCGGCAGTAGCGCTGCTGCTGATGGCATTCCTGCTGATGGGGGTGAAAGCCCTCTTTGTCAAAGGCGGGGAGTTTCCCTCGGGCCACGTGCACGAGCTGCCGCAGCGGCGGCGCAGGGCATTGCGGCGTCTCGAGCAGATTCGCTTAAATAAACGCAAAAAATATTAACCGACTACACACCAATGAAAAAACTTGTTTTCGCCCTCCTGGCTCTCGCCACGGCGGCAATCTCCGTGACAAGCTGCTCCAACAAGGAAGAAAAGAAACAGGACGCCGCTGCAGCTCCTGCCAAAACCGTAAAGGCCGAGGGTGAAAAATTCGCTCCCACCACCAATATCCGTTATTATAATATGGATACTGTGATGGCCAACTATCTGCTCGTAAAGACTTACAACGAGACCAACCTGCGCGCCACCCGCGAGCTGGAAAACGCCTACTCCTCGCGTCAGGGCGAGCTGCAGCGTATGGCCAGCTCCATCCAGCAGAAGGCCCAGAACAACGGCTACCTCTCCGAGGCGTCTTATAAGGCCGACGTGGAGGATCTCAACCGCAAGCAGCAGGCTGCCGAGAACTATGTAGGCGGCCTCCAGGCCCGCGCACAGCAGGAAGCGCTCCGCCAGCAGCAGGAATTCATCGACTCCATCGACAACTTCCTGATCGACTATAACCGCGACAAGCACTACGACGCCATCCTGATTTACTCCCCCGGCCAATATTTCAACCCCGCTCTCGACATAACCAACGAAGTAGTGGAAGGCCTCAACGCCCGCTACAAGAAGACCGCCGACAAGGCTGCCGACGCCAAGAAGGAAGAACCCAAGAAATAATCGGCCATCCATCCGGATAGGTCAGCTACGCCGGTCCGCCTATTCTCCGGCCATCTGGGCCCGGCCATCCGGGCGCGGCCGCGATATATCGCGCCCCTACAAGGTGCGCACTCCATACTTAGAGGCTGTGTTGTAATAAAAGATTGCGACACAGCCTCTTTAGCTGATAATCTGCATCGAAAACCCGCTGCAAGCCTTTAGCTGAGACACCTGTTGCAAGCCTTTAGCTAAAACACGTGTTGCAAGCCTTTAGCAGATAATACGCTGCAAACCTTAGGCGATATATGCTGAAATTTTGCTGCTATTCGTCTGACAATCTTTATCTTAAAAACTTATCATAATGAAAACGTGCAAATCTTTGCGTATTGCCGCCGTGGCACTGGCTCTTGTCGCCGGCGTCGGCTCCGGCTACGCGAAAAAGTCAAACCCCGCTGACGATGCGAAGTTTCTCGACAATCTGATGTCGAAAATGACCCTCGATGAGAAGATTGGCCAGCTCAATCTCCTTCCCGGCAACGATGTAGTGTCGGGCGAGCTGCCCGGCGCCCGTCTCGAACCCCTTATCAAGGAGGGCAAATTGGGTGCTTTCCTTAATGTACAGGGTATCGACAATATCAGCCGCCTGCAGCACCTCGCTGTGGAGCAGTCGCGTCTGGGCATACCTCTGCTGGCCGGCGCCGATGTAATCCACGGCTACCAGACCGTATTCCCCATCCCCCTGGCGCTCTCCTGCTCCTGGGACAGTGACGCTGTGGAGCGTATGGCCCGTATTTCGGCCAAAGAAGCCACGGCCGACGGCATTAACTGGAACTATAGCCCGATGGTCGACATCTGCCGCGACCCCCGCTGGGGCCGTATCGCCGAGGGTTCGGGCGAAGACCCCTACCTGGGTTGCATATTGGCTGCCGCCTATGTGCGCGGCTATCAGGGCGATAACCTCAAGGCCGACTCCACCGTGATGGCCTGCGTGAAGCATTACGCCCTCTATGGCGCCGCCGAGGGTGGCCGCGACTACAACACCGTGGATATGAGCCGCGAACGTATGTTCAACTATTATATGCCCCCCTACCGCGCCGCTGTGGATGCCGGTGTGGAGTCGCTGATGACATCGTTTAATCTCGTCAACGGTCAGCATGCCACCGCCGCTCACTGGCTTATCGAAGATATTCTCCGCCGCGACTGGGGCTTCAAGGGTATGATTGTCACCGACTACGGCTCAATCAGCGAACTTACACCTATGGGTGTGGCCGAGGAGAGTGAGGCTGCCGCCAACACTCTGAAGGCCGGTACCGATATGGATATGTGTACCTCGCGTTTCCTGAAGGACCTCAAGGGCGCTCTGGAGCGTGGCCTGATCACTGAGGAGATGATCGACAAGGCTTGCCGCCGCGTGCTGGAGGCAAAGCAGAAGCTCGGCCTCTTTGAGAATCCCTATCTCTATGGCAGCCCCGAACGTGTGGCCAAGGATGACTACACTCCGGCCAACCGTGCCGCCGCCCGCGATATCGCCGCCGAGACATTCGTGCTGCTGCGCAACGAGGGTTCCCTGCTCCCCCTGGCCAAGAAAGGAAAGATTGCACTGATTGGTCCGCTGGCCGATGCCGGTAACCAGATGTGCGGCACCTGGGCACCCAATTGCCGCCCCGACACCCATCAGTCGCTGCTTTCAGCTCTGCGTGAGGAGGTCGGCGACCGTGCCGAGGTAATTTACGCACAGGGCAGCAACATCTACTACGATGAGAAGATGCAGGAGAATGCCACCCGCTGGAATCCTATCTATCATCGCGGCGACAACGAGACCCTCCGCACCGAGGCGCTCGCAGCTGCTGAGAAGGCCGACGTGATTGTGGCCGCAGTGGGTGAGACTATGAGTATGAGCGGCGAATCCGCTTCGCGCGCCGACATCACCATCCCCGACGCTCAGCGCGACCTGCTGAAGGACCTCGCCGCTACCGGCAAGCCTGTGGTGTTAGTGCTCTTCACCGGCCGTCCGCTCGTGCTCGACTGGGAGTCGAAGAACATTCCCGCCATCCTCAATGTTTGGTTTGGCGGCAGCGAGGCCGGCAAGGCTATCTGCGACGTAATTTTCGGCGACAAGGTGCCTTCGGCAAAGCTTACCACCACTTTCCCGCAGATGATCGGTCAGATTCCCCTGTACTACAATCATCTCCCGCCGAGCCACCCCGACACCGACCCCGAGCATTTCAATATCTACCGCAGCAACTATATCGACGTAAGCAACGATCCGCTCTATCCATTCGGTTACGGCCTGAGCTACACCACTTTTGCTTACGGCAAGCCCTCCCTCAGTTCCAACGAGCTTACGATGGATGGCAAGATCACCCTGTCGGTCGACGTGACCAACACCGGCAACTACGACGGCACGGAAATCGTGCAGTTTTATCTGCGCGACCCGGTGGCCCGCATCGCCCGTCCGGTCAAGGAGCTTAAGGGCTTCCGCCGCCTCGACCTGAAGAAGGGTGAGACCGCTACGGTGACCTTCGACATCACCCCCGACATGCTCAAATACTACGATGCCGACCTGAAGTATGTCTGCGATCCCGGCGCCTTCGAGGCCATGGTAGGCCCCAATTCCGCCGCCGTCCAGACCCTCCCCTTCACCCTCCGCTAACAGCATAATGCGGCTAACAGCGTAATGCG
>SFFL01000022.1 GCA_004557825.1 Bacteroidales bacterium
TGAAGGGGCTTGGAAATCATAAAAACAGACTCGACCGCCGTAGATCAGCAGTTGAGCCATGCTTTTGTGCTGTCCTCAATTTTTATCGGACAGCAATAATTTAATCTATTGCTGTCCGATAAAAAGTAATAAAAAAGTTTGTCTCCGTAAAATTTAAAATAGCAAAAATGCTTGTCTCCGTAAAATTCAAAACGGGGGAAATGCTTGTCTACGTAAAATTTAAAACGGCAAAAAAGCTTGTATCCGTAAAATTCAAAATGGAGAATGGGTGTGGATTTACAGGGTTTTGCGAAGGAAGCGGAACATTGTAGCATAGACGGCGCGGCGGATGCGCGGGCGCGAAAGCACGAGGTCGTGCAGGCCGCTGTCGACAGTGGCCTCGGTAAGTCCGGCATGGCCGAGGCGACGTCCGCGCGAAGAGATGGAATCAACATTCAGCACCAGGTCGCCGCTGAACGCTTTGTCGTCCCACTTCTCAAGCTGCACCGAGCGGCGCGAGTGCATCAGCAGAATGGGTACAGCTATCTTCCGGCCATCCTTCATCAGCAGTTTCTGCCCTTGATTGATGGCGCGCACCCAGCCCAGCGTCACCGGCGCCGGATGCAGGAGTTTCAATGTGGTGTCGAACTGCCATTCGCCGTGCTTGCCCTTCAGCAGCGACTCGCCATAGATGCTGTTGTCGCCCTGCGAAATCTCAACATTCGGCAGCCATCTGCCCAGCCACGCTGCAGCAGGGATAAGCACCTTGCGGTAAAAGCCAGTAAAATTCCAGTCGAGAAACGGACTATTGAGTATCAGCGCCCTAATGTAGGGCGACGGCGCCTCCGCCATATAAAGAGCCGTAATGAGGCCGCCGGTGGAGTGTCCCATCAGCGCAATTTCTTCTACGCCGTCGCGGTGCATCTGCATTATTGCGGAATCAATGTCGGGGAAGTATTCGTTGAGATTCCGCACATCGTAGCGCCGTTGGCCGGGGCGCAATGAACGTCCATATCTCCGCAGGTCCACTGCATAAAAAGCATAACCGGAATCGCAGAACTCCATTCCCATCGAATCCTGAAAAAAGTAATCATTGTAGCCGTGAACATACAGCACACCCCTACGGGGCACCGCAACCGCAGAGTCCCCGCGGAATGTACCACGACTTTGCTTACAGGCTACCGACTCGTCGGAGGGCAACAGCCGCACAACTGTGCTGACCACCGGCCCCTGATAGTCGGTGCCCTGATTCACAGTGCGCTCTTCAAAGCCCTCTCTGCCAAGCAGCGGGTCGGCCACCCACGATCCCAGCAACATAGCCAGCATCACCGCGGGCAGCAATATCATATAATTACCTCTATTTCTTTTCATTACGCTATCAATAAATCTATTACATCGTTAACTCCTATCCAATTGCAAAGTTAACTATTAATTTAACAAAACAAAAGCGCCACAAGTTGCCCCACCCTCAACATTCGCCCCCTCCTCCAATAAAAATGTGAGAAAATGGAGGTTTTTCCAAAAATAAAAAGTGAGAATTTGGAGGTTTCCGCAAAAATAAAAAGTGAGAAAATGGAGGTTTTCGCAAAAATAAATTTTGAGGAAATGGAGGTACAGCCTATAATAAAATTGCTAATATGCTAATTTTAAGCATTTTACACAACACAATAAAGTTTACATAGGGTATGTGCGAAAATTTGTGTAATTTTGAGGTCTGAAAAGCTATGAAAAAAAATTCTCTGCGATATATAGAGCTGCTGGCACCGGCGCGCGATGCCGCGACCGCGATGGCCGCCATCGACCACGGCGCCGATGCAGTGTATATGGGCAGTCCGGCGTTCGGTGCCCGTGCACAGGCCGGCAACTCCCTGGCCGATGTGGAGGCCGTGGCCCGGTATGCCCACCGCTTCGGCGCACGCCTCTACGTCACTGTCAATACAATTCTCTACAACGACGAGCTCAAGCGGGCACAGGAGCTCGTTTGGGATTTGTGGCGCGCCGGGGTAGACGCCATCATCGTGCAGGACCTGGCGCTGACACGCCTCTCCCTACCTCCTATCGCCCTCCACGCTTCCACGCAGTGCGATATCCGTACACCGCAGAAGGCTCGCTTTCTCGAGCAATGCGGCTTCACCCGCCTTGTGCTCGCCCGCGAGCTCACCGTTGATGAAATCCGCGCCATCCGCCAGACCGTGAGCGCCGACCTTGAAGTGTTTGTTCACGGGGCTCTCTGCGTGAGCTACAGCGGTGATTGCCAGGCAAGTTACGCAATCACAGGCCGAAGCGCCAACCGCGGCGAATGCTGCCAGGTGTGCCGCTTCAAATTCGACCTCGAAGATGCCGACGGCAACAAACTCGTGCGCGGCAAGCATCTGCTCTCGCTCCGCGATATGAACCGCCTCGGCCACCTCGAAGAGCTACTCGATGCCGGAGTCTGCTCGCTCAAAATCGAGGGACGCCTCAAGGATGCCGCCTACGTGAAGAATGTCACCGGAGCCTACCGCCGGGAGCTTGACCGGATTATCGCCGCGCATCCCGATCGCTACCGCCGGGCATCCTCCGGCTTTTCGTCGCTCACATTCGACCCTGACCCGGCGCAAGGATTCAACCGCGGCTTCACCGACTATTTCTTCCGCCAGCCGCAACCTGCAGCCGGCACGCTGGCCACATTCAAGTCGCCCAAATGGATTGGCACGCCCTTGGCCACGGTGCTTCGCAAAGCGGGCAACGCCCTCATTGTCAGGGCCGACGCACCACTGAGCAACGGCGACGGCCTGGGCTACTACTCCCCTTCCGGAGAATTTGTGGGCTTCCGCCTAAACCGCGTCGAGGGCAACCGCATCTACCCGCTTGGCGATGCCAACCCGCTGCCCGGCACGCGCCTCTACCGCAACTCCGACAAGCTCCGCAACGACCTGCTGGCAGGTCGCACGGCTCAGCGCAAAATCCCTGTCGACGTTGTCCTGGAAAAACGCAACGACCAGCTTTGCCTCACCCTCACCGATGCCGACGGTCACTTTGCCACCGCCGCCGAGCAGACTGAATGGCCGCAGGCCCGTACCCCTCAGCTGGAGCGACGCCGCAAAGAGCTGGAAAAGCTTGGCGACACCATTTTCTCGGCGGCCGACATCGACGACCGCTGCGGCGACTCATTCATCCCGGCCTCCACGCTGTCGCGCCTGCGTCGCGAGGCCGTGACGCTGTTAGAAATGGCCCGCGAAGCTGCCCGACAGACCGAAAAACCGGGCAAACCGGCCGCTGAAATCGCGCTCCCTGAGGGGCACGTTCTCTCGCGCCACGACAATATCGCCAACGATATCGCCGCCGGATTTTATGCCTCTCTTACCGGCACAACAGCCGACCGGATTCCCCGCGCCATAGAACTGACCGGCGAAGATTCCGCCGCCGAAACAGAGAGAAAAGAGTATGGAGCGAAAGGGATACATAGCAAAGAGCAGGGCACGCGCGTAATGCAGACACGCTACTGCCTGCGCCGCGAAATGGGCTGCTGTCTGAAAACGGCCGCCGGCAAATCACTCCCCTCCCCGCTCTACCTGCAGTCCGACGCGCACCGTTTCCGCCTCGACTTCGACTGCGCCAGGTGCAGTATGCTCCTCATCCACCTTCCCCACAAAAGCTAACGCTATCAGAACGACACCACTACTTCGGCACAGATTTTGTCGCCGAGGCCGCGGGGTGCGCTTACGCCGTGACGGTAGAAATATTTCTCAAAATCAAGGATAAACTCCGCCTTCACCTTCTTCACATTGCAGCGCACCGACGCGCCGAAGGTCATACGCTGCCGTTCGGGGTCGTCTGTCAGCAGCACGCCATTGTCGTCGGGTTTGCCGGTGGAGTGGTTGCCCATATAATCCCAGCGGCCGTGGAAATTCAGCACATTGAAGGGATACCAGCGCACCGGCACATCGTAGGAGGCGAATGCCACCGCGGCATTCACATCGCGGTATGCATTCTTGCAATAGTGAAGATGCTGATATTCAGCCTCTAACAGCAAGCGGTCGCGGCGCCACGCCACCGACCCGTCGGCCACATTGAGGCGCACGCCATAGGGATACATCGACAGGAAGCTGCCCGACAGGGTGAACTCGCCCAGCCGGTAGCTGGCCTTCCCGGCAAAGTCGAATTCCTTCTGCCATACATCCTGGTTGGTTCCGGTGGCGGAATTGAACATACCCACATCCACCGTGAGCGGTATTTTTTTACCTACATACGAGAACTGCACACCCACTGCGCGCAGGTTGGCCATATTCTTGGCCAGGAATGACCGGTTTGCAAAAATATATGTGCCGGGGCCGCGGAAAATATCCACACCGAACGGCACCCTGAACCGGCCGAATTTCACCGCCCACTCAGGCTTGAAATACCAGCGTGCCCAGGCGTCGAGAAAAGTGAAACTCCCCTTGTTGCTCAGGTCGACACGCACATAATAGTCGATTTCCGGCACAATGTAGCCCTTCATGAGCACACGCATATTGCGCACCTGAAAGCGCGATTCATAGCCATCTTCCCACTCCCCTTCGTAACGGCCGCGAAACACGCCGTGAATCTGCGGCACACGATTGCAGGGCGCATTCAGCCGCTGCTCGAATTTCGCCCAGGCCGAAAGCGAATCCGCCTCTGCTACCTTGGCATCCTCGGCCGATTCGGCAGCAGCCGCGCTGCAAGCAATCATTGCGGCACCCAGCAATGCAAGTATCTTATTCTTCAGCATCAAATAATCTTTTCGTTAACGCCTGCCCTGACTTCATTCATATCTGGACGTCTGCAACCGCTGACGCACCACCTCATAAATCATTACGCCGGCAGCCACCGACACATTCAGTGAACCGATATTGCCCAGCTGCGGGATGGCAGCCAACGTATCGCTCAGACGGAGGATTTCCGGCGAAATGCCCACATCCTCGGCGCCCATAACCACGGCCACCGGCCCGGTATAGTCGCCCTCGGCGTAGTTGCGGGCACCCTTTTCGGTGGCGCTCACTATGCTGTAGCCATTATCCTTGAGAAACTTAACAGCGCCAAGAATCGACTTCTCGCGACACACAGGCAGATAATTCAGCGCCCCGGCCGAAGTCTTCATTGCGTCGGCATTCACGCCCACTCCGCCACGCTCGGGAATCACAATGGCATCCACCCCGGCGCACTCGCAGGTACGGGCAATAGCACCGAAATTCCGCACGTCGGTCACCCCATCGAGCAGAACCACAAACGGAAGCTTTCCCTCCTCGTAAAGCTGCGGCACAAGCACGTCGAGCGAACTGTAGCTCACCGCCGAGAAGATGGCAAGCACACCCTGATGATTCCTGCGCGTAATGCGGTCGATGCGTTCGGCCGGCACACGCTGAAGCACAACGCCATAACGATGCGCTACATCGAAAAAATCCCTGGCCAAGTCGCCCGACAAATCCTTGCGCACAAGCACCTTGTCGATGTCCCGGCCCGATTCAATCGCCTCAATTACAGCTCTGAGGCCATAAATATATTCATTCTTATCCAGCATACGATATCGTTTTCACCTGCAAAGTTACCACTTATCTTTGTAATTTCCGCCCTCTCCCCCTCATTATTCCACCTCCCCCCCTCCTCAAATTTATTTTGTCTTGCAAAATATTGTTCTTAACTTTACACCGCACAGCGATTGTGCAGACATATTTTAATAAAAGCGTTTCTTGCTTTATCCTTTAAAGGAAATTCACCAAATTTTTCATAACACGAAGGAAAAGCAGTTGATTACGCTCATACTTGTCGTATATCCACACCCCGAAAAGGTAAACAGATATCCGATAGAGCGTGGGAGTGGACTGTTTATTTCGTGTCAGGCGTTTGGCGATGCCTCCTTTAAGATAAGCAGAACATCATTCCACGCTTTCTTGTATAACAACCTAACCGTCGACATTGGGAATGGAGAAGCCACCAATCATCACAATGAAAAAAGCATTATTGCTTCTGCCAATCTTCATCACATCACTCAGCGCATATGCGCAAGTAACAAATGAGAGCACAATCAAGCCTTCTGATTTTTCCAACTTTCTAATTGAATATTCAGCCGATCCATCACATTTCGATACGGGATATTACGGCTTTAACATCAACGGTTACTTTGGAGACACCGGCTTTGGCGGAAGCATTGGTATGATGGCCAACTATGGTATAGTCGACGATGGAGGATTAATGTACAAATTTGGTCCCATCTACGGATATCCAGTAAGCAAGAATTTAATGGTTGGAGCCAAATTGCGCGGTTTCATATATACATACAACTATGGTGACGAATCAAAAGTCAATGGCGGCATCACAGTTACCCCAGGCTTGACTTTTAAGTTCGGGAAATTGCTACTGAATGCCGGATTTGAATTCGGATGGTTAAACAAAGCCAATAAATTGTATAAACAAATCGAATTGGGTATCGGCATCCAAATCTAATTGAGCTGACACTATTTGAATAACGAAGGCGAGGCCGCTGCCCGGTGAACGGGTGGCGGCCTCGCTGGGTTTGTAAAGTATCAAGCGCTTATTTGTAAAATATCAGATGCTTATGTAATATTAAATGCTTATTTCCTTGAAGCAATCACTCGTTACTTACAAGCCAATACCTAAAGATAATGATAAAAACTAAATAAAGACAAAAACAAAATAAAGACAAAAACAAAAATACACTGCGTTCGATAATATTTCCTCTATATTTCATCTTTAAGTGAAATATTTGTCGTATCTTTGCATTATAATTCCGAAAGCAAAACATTATCCTATGCGCGAAGTAGAGCTTTATCTTATCCAAGATGGCGAAAATTGTACTTTATACACGCTACAATTTCTACGTGACATTGAATCTGAATTTGAGAAATTCATTACCAAATTCAGAGAAGATGCAGAGTATAGTGAAGACTTCTCGCATATCGCGGCATTTATCACCCGAATTGCTAAGACCGGGGCATTGGAAAGATACTTTCGACCTGAAGGACAAATGAATGATTCGGTTGTAGCCCTACCGGTAACCACCTCAAAATTAAGACTGTACTGCCTTAGGCTATCCGATAAAATTCTCGTATTAGGCAATGGAGGAGTAAAACAATCACAGCGCTACGAAGATGATCCACTACTCAACGGATATGTTATGACCCTTCAAAAATTTGAGCGACTTCTTAAACAGGAAGTTGCCAACGGTAACGTGAACATAACTGAATCGACAATAGAAACTGACAATATTTTTGATATATGAAGCGTACATCGAGAACTCTTGAAGAAATGCTTGGGCCGATTCCAGCGAATATTCAAAAAGAAGTTGACCTCTCTTTTGAAATCTCAGACCGCATAGACTCCCTTATGCGTCAACGCGGCTTATCTAAAAAGCAGTTTGCTGATGCTCTCGGTCGCCGACCGAGCGAAATTACTAAGTGGCTGAGCGGTCAGCACAACTTCACGATTGCAACTCTTGCAATGCTTTCCTCCTTCTTCGGTCAGCCAATTGTAACGGTTGGTTGACGTATAACGTATTTGAATAACGAAGGCGAGGCCGCTGCCCGGTGAACGGGTGGCGGCCTCGCTGGGTTTGTAAAGTATCAAGCGCTTATTTGTAAAATATCAGACGCTTATTTTCTAATGTATCAAACACTTTTCAGTGAGTGCTTGAGGTGGGATTATTTGGCGGCGGGATCGAGGATGATTACACGGTATGTGCCGGCGTTGATTTTCTTCATAAAGTCCATTACATCTTTAGGAGTAAGGCTCTTGAAGAGTTCAACGTTGCCGTTGAAGGTGTCGACGCCATTGATGGCGGCGGCAGCCATTGCGTTCATCCACGCATCGTTCTTTTCCTTGTTCTCGGTAGCGTCCTTCACCTCAAACTCAACAACCTTGGCGAGTTCTTCAGCGGTGACGTTGGATTCCATATTCTTGAACTCCTTGGCGATGATGTCGAGCACTTCCTGCTTCATCTCGGGTTTCATCGGGAATACCGACTGGATGATGGCATTAGCTTTCGAGCTGCGGCCCATCGAACCATTGGCCCAGATGGAATAAACGGCGCCACGGTCCTCGCGAACCTCCTTAAGCAGACGCTGGGTCAGAATCTGACCTGCGGCATCAGCCAGGGCGCGGTCTTTTGCGGTATAGGGAAGTTCGGCAAACTCAACCACGGCGGCGTAGGTCTGCGGATTCTCCATATTGGTGGTGTAGTTGTCGACACCATTGCCGGCCTTCAGATCATACTGCGGATAGAATGTGAGCTTATTGGCAGCCTTGGAGGCTTCGGCAGGAAGGGTGGCGATATACTGCTCGCAGAGAGTGCGCAGCTGTGCGAGGTCAATGTTGCCCACGAAGTAGAATGTGTAGTCGGCAGCGTTAGCTGACAGCTCCTTAACCATCTGCATACCCTTGGCGAGGTCGGTGCCCTCAAGCACGGCAACACTCAGAGGCTGACGGCGATCGGTGTTGTAGAGGCTCTTCATCAGGTCGCGGCTGAAGACATACTGCGGATTGGTTTCCTGGTTGGCCAGCACGCCCTTCAGAGAATTGGAGGTAGCATCGAAATCATCCTTAGTTACGTTGAACTGAGTGAAGAAGCTGTAGATAAGCTCCATCATTGTGGGCAGATCCTTGGGAGTGGTAGTGCCTGCAAGGTCGCTGACATTACCGCCGAACTGCCACTGCAGCGAGCACTGCTTGCCCTGGAGATATTTCTGAATATCCTGCCAGGAATAGTCGCCGAGGCTGTACTGGTTCAGCAGGGCTCCGATGCCGGCAATGGTGATATCATAGTCGGCGGGATATTTGTCGTAGCCCACGAGAGCCTGGGCATCGAAGCAGATTTCATCGGCCTTGAAGTCGGTCTTCTTCACAACGACCTTCACGCCGTTGGAGAGGGTCCACTCTGTGGCGCCCCATTGCGGAAGATCCTTCTCGGAAACGACCTTGCCGGGAGCGGGAAGCGCAGGAATCAGCGGCTCAGACTTCACCTGGTCGACAAATACCTCGATATCTTCGGCCTCAACTTCGGCCATAGCCTTCTTCATCTCCTCTTCGGTGGGGACCTTTACGCCTTCCTTAGCAGGCATAAACACAGATACCACACGATTGTCGTCGGTAATCATCTGAGCGAAGCCCTGATTAATTACATCGACAGGAATCTGATTGGCCATCATATTCATAATCTGATATTTCAGCTCAATGCCGGTGGCCGGAGTGTTGTCGATGAAGTTGCGGATATATTCCTGCACATATTCATCATTCTCCTGCTTCTCGCGGTTGTTGAACTGCTTTTCAAGCTCCGAGAGATACTGCTTGCGGGCGCGGTCGTACTCGGTAGCGGTGAAGCCACCCTTCTTTGCACGAAGCAGCTCGCGATAGAGTGCCTTGAAACCCTTGATGGCATCATTATCCTTGGCGATAACCACACCGGCCAGAGCATCCTTCGTATTGGAAACCATATAGTTGCCATAGTATGTACCGGCACCGGCGAAAGGTGCGTCGGGCTTGCTGCCGATTTCCTCCAGACGACTGTTGAGCATCGAGGTAATCATATCCTCGGCATAGTCGGAAATGAGATATGCCATAGAATTGCGAATCTCGCGAGGCATAGCATCAGCCTTGAAGTAAATCGTGATATTGGTGTTATTCATCTCGGGATCGCTGCCGATGGCGAAGATGGTGCCGGGGGTGTCGGGCACCTCCTCATACTTGCGCTCGGGAGCATTGGCCGGCATCTCGATGGAAGAGAACATCTCCTTGATCTTGTTCTCGATACGGTCGACATCCACGTCGCCGACTACCACGATACCCTGCTGATCAGGACGATACCACGACTCATAATAGTCGCGCAGCGCCTTGTAGGGGAAGTTGTCGACAACCTCCATCGTGCCGATAGGCAGGCGATAGCCATACTTGGAATTGGGATACATCGTGGGGAGGAGCTGCTCCAGCAGGCGCATCTGGCCTACATTGCGCGAGCGCCATTCCTCATGAATCACACCGCGCTCCTTGTCGATTTCGGCATCCTCAAGCAGAAGCGCGTCGGCCCAGTCGTGAAGAATGAGCAGACAGGAATCCTGCACGGCTACATTGGCAGTGGGGACGTTGGCGATGTTGTAGACGGTCTCGTCAATAGCAGTGTAGGCATTGAGGTTCTGACCGAACTTCACGCCTTTTGTCTCAAGCCATTTTACGATTTCATTGCCGGGGAAATTCTTGGTACCGTTGAAGCACATATGCTCAAGGAAGTGAGCAAGGCCGCGCTGGTCGTCGTTCTCAAGAATCGAACCCACCTTCTGGGCGATATAGAAATCGGCCTGACCTTTGGGGGTTTCGTTGTGACGGATATAATAAGTAAGACCGTTGGGCAATTTACCCATTCTCACCTCCTTATCCATAGGAAGCGGATCGGTCGGCGACTGAGCCTTTACAGGCACCGAGAGCGCAAAGACTCCGAGCATTGCTAACAGGAGTCGCGAAATGTTTCTTTTCATTGCAATATTGCGAAAATATAATATATATGTGTTAGACTAATCTTTCTATAAAAAGGTTGCACTTACTCGAATTTTTTTCAGGCGAACAGATGCCGGAAGGCCTCTTCCACCTTGCTCACCTCCACAACCTTGATGGCAAGCTTGGAGGTATCTACCCCTTTCAGCGCTCCGCGCGGAATAAGTATCTGCTTCATTCCCAGCTTTTCAGCCTCGCGCACGCGCTGCTCCATACGGGTGACGGGGCGGATTTCGCCACTGAGGCCTACCTCGCCCGAAAGGCACACTCCGGAGGGTATCACCATATCGACATTCGACGACAGGATGGCGGCAATCACCGCTAAGTCGAGCGCCGGATCGGCCACTTTCAAGCCGCCGGCGATATTGAGAAACACATCCTTGGCAGCCAACTTGAAACCGACACGCTTTTCCAGGACAGCCAGGAGCATATTCATACGCTTGGAATCGAATCCGGTGACGGAGCGCTGCGGAGTGCCGTAGGCGGCGGTGCTCACAAGCGCCTGTGCCTCAATCAGGAAGGGACGCACACCCTCGATGGTCACACCTATGGCGCAACCGGAAAGGCGCTCCCCTTCGTGCTGCGACATTAGCATCTCCGAGGGGTTGGTGACTTCGCGCAGACCGCGCTGACACATCTCGTAGATGCCCAGTTCCGACGTGTTGCCGAAGCGGTTCTTCACAGCGCGGAGGATGCGGTACATATACTGTCGGTCGCCCTCAAACTGCAGCACGGCGTCGACGATGTGCTCCAGCACCTTCGGGCCGGCCAGCGAACCTTCCTTGTTGATGTGCCCGATCAGCAGCACCGGCACACCGGTCTGCTTGGCGTAGCGCAGCAACCGGGCGGCGCACTCGCGCACCTGGCTCACCGACCCGGCCGACGACTCAATTTCGTCGGATGCGATGGTCTGGATGGAATCGACGATAAGCAGTTCAGGCTTCACCTTCTCGATATGCGTGAAGATGTTTTCGAGCGACGTCTCGGTCACCACATAGCAGTTGTCGCTCATACGGCCGATGCGGTCGGCACGGAGTCTGATCTGCGTGGCCGACTCCTCGCCGGAGACATAGAGCATTCGGCGCGACTTGATAGCCAGGATGTTCTGAAGCACCAGCGTGGATTTGCCTATGCCGGGCTCGCCGCCGATAAGCACCATCGACCCGGGCACAAGCCCCCCGCCGAGCACGCGGTTAAGCTCCTCGGAGGGCATATGGATACGGGGCTCGGAGGATGTGACAATCTCCGACACCTTCAGGGGTGTAGACTTGGGAGTGTGGCCCAGGGGCGATTTGGCTATGCTTTTCGAGGAAGTTTTCACCTTCTCCTCCACCATAGTGTTCCAGGCGCCGCAAGCAGGGCAGCGCCCTTCCCATTTCGGGGAGTCGGCACCGCACTCCGAGCAGAACCACACACTTTTTTCTTTCAGTTTCGCCATACAATCACGAAATTACATTTCCGCGGCGGTGCGCCGGCGGAATTCAGCCACAGTCACCGCAGCAGCAGTGCCCACATTCAGCGACTCTACCGCAGGAGCTCCCTCCGGGAAGGATGGGATGCGGAGCCGGCGGGGCACTGCGGCAGCTACTTCGGGCGAGATGCCGTTGCCCTCGTTGCCCATCACTATCACTCCGGCAGCACTCAGTTGCGCCTGATAGATATTGTCGCCATCGAGGAAGGTGCCATAAACCGGCATCGTATTCGCCAGAACGCTCAGAGTGGCAGAGAGCGGGCAATACACCACTTTCACTCTCGCCAGGGCACCCATTGTGGCCTGGAGCACCTTGGGGCTGAACACATCCACGGTATCGTCGGAGGCAAGCACGGTGTGGATACCGAACCAGTCGGCCACACGCAGGATGGTGCCGAGATTGCCGGGGTCCTGCACACGGTCGAGAGCCAGCATCAGTTCGCGGCCCTCCTGCTGCAGGATATCGTCGGCAGCGACAGGGGCGGGCAACTCGAAGATGCCCATCACGCCCTGCGGCGTCGACATCGACGAGATGCGCTGCATCTCGTCGGCGTGAGCCATCAGAAGCAGATCGTCGGCAGGATGGCCGCCAATGAGCAGCTCCAGCTCCCGACCGTTCTCGTCGAGCCAGGCCTGGGTGGCCACAAGCCAGCGAAGCCTGAACGAAGGCAGAAGCTCGCGCAACGTTCTGAGCCCCTCGGCTGCGAACAGCCCCTCCTGCCGGCGTTTACGTGCCGAGGAGAGTGAGCCGATAAGTTTACGCTGCGATGCCGAGAGTCTCATTTTTTGTTGTGTTGAATTGCAAATATACGAATTTTTCACCATTATGGAGGAAGTATCGATAAAAAATCGTAATTTTGCACACAAATGGCAGTTCGGCGGTTCGTCGCTGGCGGGTGCTTCGGCACGCCGCTTGAGGAAAGTCCGGGCAACACAGAGCGCCTTACTTTTTAACGAAAAGCTGTGGGCGACCGCAGAGACAACGTGACAGAAAACAACCGCCGGCTCCTCCCCTCTACGGAGCAGAGAAGCCGGTAAGGGTGAAAAGGTGGGGTAAGAGCCCACCGGGTACCGGTGCGACCCGGTATGCCGCACGTCTTAGGGGTTGCAAGGTCAAGTAAACCGGCATTTAAGGGTTGCTCGCCCGTTGCCGGAGGGTAGACTGCTACTGGAGCGCGCTGCGCCTCCGATTAGCCGTTGTGGCAACACACGGCACAGATAAATGACGAACCGGCCCGTCAGGTCGGAGCCTTCGGGCGCCGAAACCCTCGAGCCGACATAACCCGGCTTATAGCCGGACTGCCTTCCCAACACAGGCGGGAGCCAGCCACCCTTCCGGGCGATTGGCTCCCGCTTTGCTGTTTCTGTAGTCAGGCCGTCAGCCCTGTGGCGCTGCAGGTGCGGAAGGAGCTGAGGGTGTAGCCGGCGTGGTAGCCGCGGCAGGCCGCGTGGAGGCAGGGCTGTCGGGGGCTTCGGGCGACTGGAAATAGGGATACGGCACTCCGTAAATATTATCGATATTGGCGCTGGGGCTGCCCAACAGGCCGGAGGTGATGGTGTCGCGACCCGAAGCGTTCTCGAAGGCATAGAGCTGGAAGCAGTGGAGCATCGCAGCCACGTGCTCCATCACCAAGTCCTGGATGCCTTCGTAAGGGAACCATTTCGAGGTGGAGGTGAAGCAGTAGATTTGCAGCGGAATACCGGCCGAAGTCTGCTGGAGGGTGCAGACGAAGCAATCGTCGTTGTGGGAAATGTATTGCGACGCGTCGAGCCACATTTTCATATAGGCGCGGAAGAGACCCAGGTTGGTGTCGATGGTGCCGTCGACAAGCCCATCGGGGTTGAGCACGTCGGCCTCCTTACCGGCGGCACGTTGCGCCAGCTTGGCCGGAATCCACTTATCCATAAAAGGCACGCGACCCACCTGCTTGAGCATTTCGGGCGTGCAGGGGAGCACACTGTCTGCATCAATCATAAAGGTGCGGCAGATGCGCCGCGTATTGCTCTGCTGCATATTGCGGTAGTTGGTAAAACTGCCGCTGACAAGGCTGTAGGGAGGCAGACTCGTCACGGTCTTGTCCCAGTTCGTCACCTTTACCGAGGTGAGATTCACCTCCGTGACAAGGCCGTTGGCATCGGTGCCGTTCACCTTTATCCAGTCGCCCACATGCAGGCTGTCATCCTCAGAGAGCTGCACACCGGCCACCACGCCGAGAATCGAATCTTTGAAAATCAACATAAGCACGGCAGCGAATGCGCCCAGTCCGGCCAGAAGCGACACCGGCGATTTGTCAATCAGAATCGACGCGATGACTATAGTCGCGATAATCCACAGCACACCCTTCACCAGCTGAGCCAATCCCTTCAGCGGAAGCCTCCGCTTATTCTCCATACGGTTGACGTGGTCCCAGATTGCCATCACGAGCGCCGACATAGCCATCGTCACCACAATCACCACATAGATAAGCGTGATTTCAGTAAGCGTGGAAGCAAGCCCGGTACGCCAGTGAAGCGTCACCTTAATCAAGCCAAGGAACACCAGCGCAGGAATCACCCGGCAGGTCTTCAACAACACGTGTTTGGCTATCAGGCTTTTATAAAACCCACCATCAATATGTTCGGCCACCTTGCGGGCAACCCCAAGCACAATCCACTTCACCACCACACCGATGCCAATGGCAATGGCAAACACCACTGCGGCATAAACCACCGTGGCCACCGTAGGATTGTGCTGCAAGCCTACAAGCCCCAGCATCCACTCCACAATATGCATCACCATTTCAGTGATATAAGTATAGTGATTGTCGGCAATACCCATCAGCCGCGCCAGATCCGACGGCGTGTGAGTTACGACAGAAGTTACAGAAGGATCAGTAAAAAGAGTAAGCATAAAACAAACGGAAATTAGTACCGGATACAATAAATACGCCCTACCCCCCGCAATTGTTCGCCGCAACAAAAAACTTGTCCGGAAATTTTTCCGCAACACTTGTACGCCTCAGAAATTTTCCTTACCTTTGCACCGCAGAACGGCAAAAACGCATCATTTTCGCGTTATTTACGCCCAAGTTTGCACCGCAGACCGGCAAAAGCGCATCATTTTCGCGTCATTTACGCCCAAGTTTGCACCGCAGGACGGCATTAAGCCCCTGCAACCCGCCCCGCATTGCGGAGGCAGACATATTATAATTGGAAAGATGGCAGAGTGGTCGATTGCGACGGTCTTGAAAACCGCTGAGGGTCACACCTCCGGGGGTTCGAATCCCTCTCTTTCCGCAGAAAGCTGTAAGTCACCAACTTACAGCTTTTTTGCGTATAAGAAAGAGAGGGATGAGAACCCCGGGTTCGTCATCGCCCCCCCGGCGCTTTCGGAGCGCAGCGCAGAAAGAATCCCTCTCTTTCCGCAGAAAAGCAGCCCCCACGGCTGCTTTTAGACCTGCCTGCTGCAAGAGACATAAAAGCTCTCCCGGGAACCTGCGAAATTCATCGTAACAAGTTGGCGCGGCCACGCTGTTGGCGGGGAGGCTGCGCCTAAAGTTTCTCCCAATGCGAGGCGGCTTCGTTGTAGCGCTTTATAGGCTTTGCCGGAATGCCGGCAACCATAGTATTGTCTGGGATATCCTTGTTTACAACAGCATTTGCCCCGATTACCACATTGTTGCCTATATGCACCGGCTTAACAATCTTCACGCCGGGGCTTATATAGCAGTTGTCGCCAATCACACTGCCCCCCATCCCGATATTTACACAGACATTCAGCACGCAGTTAGCTCCTACGCGGGAGGCTTTATTGATAACGATAGTACCGTAATGCGCGATAAAAAGTCCGGGGCCAAACTGATTGGCATAGATGGTAAAGCCCAGCTTGTACGACAAGTGCTTATGCAGGAAATAGTGAAACGCCTTCTTTAACTTTGTCAGGACCGATTTTTCTCCTTATTAGCATAATACTCGTAATACCGAAGATTCCTTACAAAGAGCAACCTGGGATTTAAATAGACCTTCATCCCCTCCGGCATCACGCCTCTATGCCTCAACTCAGCCCTGCCATCTTCCTCTATATAATGTTTTAAGTCAGCTTTCGTCTTAATCATAATCACTTTTATTTACCCGTTGGCGGAATCAAAGGAGGTTATTATATCCATCGTTATCCGACTAATCGGCAAACGAATTCACTTTATGTTTTGAACCAACGTTAAACACCAGATGAATATATCACCAATGAAAAACCGTTAAAATCAAAACAGTGCAAATATAAGTATTTTGAATAGAGGTACCAAACTTTTTCACCCCTCCCCTTTCTAAACAAACCGCTATACAGTTTCTTGTATATCTGAAAATATTTTGAAAAAATTGCGGGGAAATTTGGTTTATAAAATAAACTTACTTACATTTGCAACTGAATACATTTGCAACTGAATAATGGGTGATAAGTGCACGTCACCTTTTTTCAGCAGAATATAGTTTATTTTATAAACTTACTAATCATACTATTATGGAAGAAAAGAAAATCACCGAGGCTCAGAGCCTCGAAATCATTACCGAAATGATTGCACGGTCAAACGTTCGCCGCCAACTCGGCAACGGCAACATTATGCTCCTTTGGGGCTATCTTTCGGTAGCTGTGGCCATTCTTGTATGGTCGCTTTTAATGTGTACACACAATGTAATGTGGAACTGGCTTTGGTTTCTTATATGGATAATCGGTGGCACAGCCACCCCCATTATGGCACGTAAACAACGCGCTGCCGACGGCATAAAAACCTATGTCGACAACATCAGCAACGGCATCTGGAGCACCGTCGGATATATGGCGATAGCATCAACGCTGATCTGCCTTGCGTTTCTTCTGTTTGCAGGAAAGGATGTATGGGGTATGATGATCGTATTCGCAATGTTAGGCGTAGGATTCGCCGAGGCGATACAGGGAATAGTCATCAAAGAAAAACCGATGATTTTCGGCGGTTGGGTTGGCATCCTCGCCGGGCTGATTCTTATGGCCTCCCTCTTCGGAAATATAGCGCTTCAGATCAACTGGGTGATTCCCCTATTCATCACTGCTTTCGTATGTATGATGATAATCCCAGGACACATCCTCAACGCTAAAGCGCGCAACGAAAAATGAAAGAACTCGACCCTCTTCTACATTCGCAACTGCGGTTGGCCGTAATGTCGATACTGATGAATGTTGACGAAGCCGACTTCTCATACCTGAAAGAGAAAACCGAATCCACCTCAGGCAATCTCAGCGTGCAGCTCGACAAACTCGCAACCGCCGGATACATCTACATTGAAAAAGGCTTCGCCGGCAAGAAGCCCCGCACTACCTGCCGCGTGACCGAGACCGGCCGCCACGCCTTCGCCCAATACGTCGACGCCCTCAAAACCTACCTCAACCTCTGACCTCCCTCCCATCCATCCGGCAACGCTGCAACGAAAAAAAGAGGACTCTCTTTCAAGAGTCCTCTTGGTGTACCCGGACCCGGGCTCGAACCGGGATGGATTGCTCCAACGGTGTTTGAGACCGTCGCGTCTACCGATTCCGCCATCCGGGCAGCAGTGGTGACTTGCGGATGCAAAGTTACAAATTTCAATCGAGATTCCGCAATTTTCCTCCACAAATTTTAAAAGAGCGTTTATCTCAATTTAACACGAGTGCTTATCTTGCTATGTTTTAAGCATTTATTTCGTAATGATATTATAATCTCCGAGGAGCAGAGGTTTACTGCTGCCAGATATCCCAGGAGCGGAAAGCCTGAAGGAGGAGCATTTCGAGACCATTTTTCACGGTGGCGCCGTGGGCCTGCGAATAGCGCATAAAGGTGGTGACGTCGGGGTTATACAGCAAATCGTAGCAGAGATGCTGCGGGGTGATGAGGTCGTAGGGGATGTCGGGGGCAGTGTCGACGTTGGGGTACATCCCCAGCGGTGTGGTATTGACGATGACGGTATGGTCGGCCATCACCTCCGGAGTGAGGTCACCGTAGGTAAGCACGCCACGGCGCTTTGTGCGCGACACCAGCGTGGCCTCCACGCCGAGCATATCCAGGCCCACGCACACTGCTTTCGAGGCGCCACCCGTGCCGAGCACGAGTGCGCGGCGGTGCCCCTCCTTCAGCAGCGGACGCATCGAATCGGTGAAACCCATCACGTCGCTGTTGTACCCCACAAGGCGGAACAACGGCGACACTTTTCCACCCTTTCCCGGGAGGATTTTTATCACATTCACGGCGCCGGCACGTGCCGCCAGCGGGTCAAGGTCGTCGAGAAACTGAATCACCTGCTCCTTGTAGGGGATAGTAACATTCAATCCCGCCAGGCGCGACTCCCCGGTGAGGATTCCCGGGAGCGCCTCAATATCGGGCAATTCAAAATTGCGATACTCCGCATCGGTGTTTTCAGCCTGAAACTTCCGGTTGAAAAATGTGGCCGAAAATGAGTGAATCAGCGGGAAACCTATCACGCCGTATATTTTCTTAATGTTCTGTTTCATAATCTTTTCTACCTTAAGTTTTGAAATTCAGAATCTACCTTAGTTTTCCCTCATCGCGATAAGAGTAAAACCCTGTGGGCCCGACAATCACATGGTCGAGCACCGGCACATCCACTATCTTGCACACCTCCTGTATTCGGCGGGTGAGCTGGTCGTCGGCCGCACTGGGTGTCATATTGCCCGATGGATGGTTGTGGCACAGAATCACAGCCGACGACAGTCGGTCGATCACGCTTTTGGCTATCAATTTCACATCAACGGTGGTCTGAAACTGCCCGCCCTTGCTGATAAGTTCTTCCGACTGCACACGCCCGGCGCGGCTGAGATGAAGCACCCAGAACTCCTCATGATTGGCGCGTTCGAGCTTGTCGCGCATCAGATTGTAGACGTCGGCCGATGAAGAAATCTGCGGATCTACCTTCTGCAAATCGGCCTGTGCGCGGGCGCCGACTGTCATTGCCGCCATCAGCAGCGTGGCCTTCGCCTGCCCCATCCCCTTGTATTTTTTCATCAGCCAGGGGATAGAACGCCGTGACAGCACACCCAGCCGACGGTCGTTGTCGCTGAGAATCTCCTGCGCCAACTCCAGTACCGACTTCCCGGGGATTCCCGACCCAAGCAGGATGGCCAGCAATTCGGCATCGCTCAGTGCATTAAATCCATATTTAAACGCCTTCTCGCGAGGGAGGTCATCGCTGCCGATATTCTTGATCCGCGACTCAGTCTTCGCGCGGCGCTTCTTCGGCTTTTCTTCCGGAGAATCCTCTGCTGGTGTTTCCTCCGCTGGCTTAACCTCAGCGGGAGCCTTCTCAGCAGACTTATCCTCCGCAGACTTATCCTCCGCAGACTTATCCTCCGTCGGCTTTTCAACCTCGTCGGCAGGCACGGGCATCAGCTCGAATTGCTTCGGCTCCGGGGGATTTCCGGCGCTGTCGCCACCCGCATCCAGTATACTGTCAATATCGACGAACATCTATATCAGTGTGTGTGTTGGTTTTCAAATTAATTCGGGAGCAATCACAATTTTTCATTGCTGCCCTTTCGCACGGCTATCTCCTCTGCCTCGTTGCGGCCGCGCCGACAGATGATTTTCCAGAAATATGCTCTGATAAATCCAAGCCCGTAACCGCCAAGCTGAATCACCGACGCCGGCACAGCCTTACAGGCAATTACGGCCGACTTTGTCGACACCAGCGCCGAGATGAAGATGGCCAGCAGGTAAACTCCAAGCGGCAGCAGCCACCAGGGCGACCACACAATGGCCAGCACTATCATCGCCACCACACCTATCACAAACAGTGCAGGAAGCAGATGCACCGCCTTCAGCGAATCGGGGTAAAGCAGTTTGAGCGTAATGCGCGACATACCGAAAACATATACCTGCCTGAAAAATTTCCGGAAATCCACCCTGCGTTTGTGATAGACCGGCAACTCGGGATAAAGCCCGATGGAGAATCCGGCGTGGCGGATACGGGTCGACATATCTATATCCTCGGAGAACATTTCGCGGAAACCGCCCACCGTTTCGTAGACCTTCCGTGAATAGCCCATATTGAATGTGCGGGGAGTAAATTTTTCCAGGCTCACCTTACCGCCGCGTATTCCGCCGGTGGTGAGAAATGAAGTCATAGCCACGTTTATGGCCTTCTGCGTGGTGCTGAACGACTCATCGGCGGCATCCGGGCCTCCAAACGCATCGTATGGCGCCTCCGCCATCATCCGGTTAAGTTTCTCAAAATAGTCGGCCGGAATCACGCAATCCGAATCGACGAAAATAAAGTAATCACCTTCGGCACGCTCCAGCCCATAATTCCGGGCAATTGAGCGCCCCTCATTTTCCTTAAAGAAATAGCGCACATTCAGCCCGCCGGCAGCATATTTCTCCACCGTATCGTGGCAGGGCTGTGTGGAGCCATCTTCCACAATCACCACCTCGAAATTGCGCGCCGACTGCGCCGCGAGGCTGGCGAGCAACTCGTCCACCTCCTCCACTCGGTTGTAAACCGGCACAATCACAGAATAGAAATGCTCCTCCATAGTCGGTTCAGTCCATACGGTTTTTATAGTCGTCGAAATCGAATTTCCGGAGCAGTTTGCGGCTGCCGTCGGTGCGCTCAAAGATTATCGCCGGGTGGGCAATACCATTGAACATATTGGTTTTCACCGTGGTATAGTGATTCATATCTTCCAGCGTAAGCTGTTCACCCTCCTGCAGAGGATGGTCGAAATGCCAGTCGCCCATAAAGTCGCCGCTCAGGCAGGAATTGCCGCCAAGACGGTAGACAAACCCTCCCTCGGGATTGCTCTCGGTAATGGCCGGCTGATAAGGCATCTCCAGTGTATCGGGCATGTGACAGGCAAACGACGCATCGATAATGGCGGTGCGTATGCCGTGATTCTCCACCACATCCACAACGGAAGTGATGAGGTCGCCCGTGCGCCAGGTAAACGCGCTTCCCGGTTCCAGGATCACCTCCAGCCAGGGATAACGCTCGCGGAATCCGCGGATTACCTTCACCAGGTGCGCCGTGTCGTAGCCCTCGCGCGTCATCAGGTGGCCGCCGCCGAAATTCACCCACTTCAGATGTGTAAGATAGCAGCCAAACTGCTCCTCAAATGCTGTGAGCACCTTTTCCAGGTCGTAGCTCGACGACTCGCAAAGCTGATGGAAATGAAAGCCCTCCAGCCCCTCAGGCCACTCCCCTTTCCGCTCGCCGGCGATGTAAGCCTCCAACTTGTCAGCAGTGACGCCGAAGCGGCTTCCCGGCAATGCGGGGTTGTAAATATCTGTTTCTATCACCGAGCATTGCGGATTCACCCGCAGCCCGGCAGTGACCTTGTGCCCCCCGCCCGATGTGTTGAAATTCACCACCTCCGGGATAAAGCGCTCAAACTGGCTCAACGAATTGAACGTGATATGCGAACTGCCCTCCAGATACTCCTGAATGGTCTCCTCGGTGTAAGCCGGGCAATAGCTGTGGCCAAGCTGCAGCAACTCCTCATTGCCCAGGCGCAATTCATAAAGCGACGAGGCTGTGAAACCTTCATTATACTCGCGCATCACGCCGAATGTGCGCCACAGGGCATTGGCCTTGAAAGCCATAATAATATGGGCACCCGACTCCCGAGCCACCGAGGTTATGAGGTCGAGATTGTGCCGCAGGCGGCTTTCATACACTATATAATAGGGTGTTTTCATCTCTTATGATTTCGGTTACGACAATATTTTAAACCGGGCGAAGCGTAGCAGGAGCACCTTAGTATCGGCATTCTTGAAGGTGACGGTGATTTTTGCTCCCGACGCAGAATCCTGCACATCAGTGATTGTGCCGGTGCCGAAACGCCCGTGAAAAATCTTCATCCCGGCCCACAGCTCGTCGGCATTATGAATCACAAACTCATTCTCGCCGCCCGACGTGCTGTTCTTTGCTACCTGGGCTGCCAGCTTTGCGGCACGCGCCTGCGCTTTGCGGCGCGACTCCTCCAGCCCGTTGTTGCTGTGATACGACTCGCGATAGTGCGCCAGCGGGTCCACACCGTGGTCCACATCCTCGTAGTCGGTGCCCTGCACAGGCCGGAGGAATTTGCGGTCGATATCGGCCAGGAAGCGCGAGGGGCGTGTAATCACCGTCTGCCCGTTGCGGAAACGGTTGGCGGCATAGGTAATCATACAGAACTCCATCGCGCGGGTTATGGCCACATAGAGCAGGCGGCGCTCCTCCTCGATGGCCTGCAGCGAATCGCACGACATAGCCGAGGGGAACAGCTCCTCCTCCACGCCCACGATCATAACATTGCGGAATTCCAGGCCTTTGGCGGCGTGAACAGTCATCAGCGTCACGCGGTCGTTCGATTTGTCGCTCTCATCCTGGTCGGTAGCCAGCGACACCTCTGCCAGAAAATCGGTCATCGACACATCGGAGTTGTCCTCCTCAAGCCGACCGGCCACAAACTCCTCCACGTTGCGCTGCATTTCCATAAGGTTTTCGCGCTGCGACACACTTTCGGGCGTGTTGTCGGTCATCAGCACCAGCAGGATGCGTGTGCGGGAATAAACCGCCCGGGCCAGCTGCGCCGCATCGGCACCCTCCTGATTCAGGCTGTTGAATCCGGCGATAAGCTCGCGGAATGCATCGAGCTTTTTCATCGTGCCCGAATTTACATTCAGATCCCCGGAGTCGCATATCACATTCCAGATGCTCACACCGCGCTCGATGGCAGCGTGCACAAGTTTTTTCAGCGTGGTGTCGCCAATGCCTCGTGCCGGATAGTTGATCACACGGCGCAGTGCCTCATCATCGTCGGGATTCACCGACAGGCGGAAATATGCTATGGCATCCTTGATCTCCTTGCGCTGATAGAACGACAGACCGCCATATATGCGGTAGGATATGCGGCGCTTGCGGAGCGATTCCTCAAAGCGGCGGCTTTGGGCGTTGGTGCGGTAGAGGATGGCGAAATCATTGAAGTTGGAGCGTTGCGCCACCTTAAGCCGGGCAATCCGGTCGGCCACAACCGACGCCTCGTCGAAATCGCTGTAGCAGCGGCAGACCTCAATTGGGGTGCCGGTGGCATTTTTCGAGAACACCTCCTTGCGTATCTGCTCGGAGTTCTTGTCGATAAGCGAATTGGCAGCGGCCACGATGCTCTGCGTGGAACGGTAGTTCTGCTCCAGCTTGAAAATCTTCAGGTCGGGGTAAGCCTTCTTCAGATTTAGGATGTTGCGGATATTGGCGCCACGGAAGGAGTAGATGCTCTGTGCATCGTCGCCCACCATCGTGAGACTGCGCGACCCTTCGCACAGCTGCGACACTATGCAGTGCTGGGCGAAATTCGTATCCTGATACTCATCGACCAGCACATAACGGAAGAACTCGCTGTAGTGACGGCGCACTTCGGGGTAATCGCGGAACAGCACGTTGGTATAGTAGAGCAGGTCGTCGAAGTCCATCGCCCCGGCCACATGGCAGCGGTGGCGGTAGGTAGTGTAGATGTCGACAATCTGCCCGCGATGCCCGCGGCGGTCGTTCTCCATAAGGTCGCGGTCCTGGCGATACATTTCCGGCGATACCAGCGCATTTTTGGCCATAGATATAGCATTCTGCACCACCGAGGGCTTGTATACCTTGTCGTCGAGATTCATATCCTTGATAATCGACTTGATCAGGGCACGCGAGTCGTCGGAATCGTAGATGGTGAACGAAGGCTTAAAACCAAGTTTTTCGGCATTGGCGCGCAGGATGCGTGAGAAGAGCGAGTGAAAGGTGCCCATCCATATTTTTTTCGACACCTTTTCGCCCACAAGCTTTTCGATGCGCTCGCGCATCTCGTTGGCGGCCTTGTTGGTAAATGTGAGCGCCATCAGTCGCCACGGCTCATACTCCTTGGCAAGAAGATGCACTATTTTATATGTGAGCACGCGGGTCTTGCCCGACCCGGCGCCCGCAATCACAAGCTGCGGGCCGTCGATATATTCCACGGCGGCACGCTGCTGAGGGTTGAGTTGCGAAAGATAGTCCTCCATCGGGTAATTCGGCAGGGAAAAGGGAATCGGGGGTGATGCAGGGATCAGTTGCTCCTGGCGGCCGAGCGCATAGCCAGTGAGGTGAAGAATTCGCGGCTGTCGGGAGCCATATTCACCCCGGCAAGAGCCTCCACAGCCTGCTCGGCATACGATTTGATAAGCGAAGCGGCTTCCTCTTTCAGCCCCAGGCTGTCGTAGAGAGAGCGCACTTCCTGGATTTTGAGATAGTCGGTGAGCTTCTTGTCGAGGATATGCTGCAGCTCGCGCGGCGCACGCTGCGCGGCATTGATCCAGAGCCAGGTCTTTTTCTCGTTGATGATGTCGCCACCGATTTCCTTCCCGAACAGAGCCGGGTCGCCGTAGGTGTCGAGGTTGTCGTCCTGCAGCTGGAATGCCAGACCAAGCTTCTCGCCGTAGCTGTACATTGCGTCGGCATCCTTCTCCGAGGCACCGGCCATAATCGCGCCCAGCTTGCAGGCACAGGCCAGGAGCACCGATGTCTTCAGGCGAATCATCTCCACATACTCCTTTACCGACACATCGCGCCGGTTTTCAAATTCCATATCGAGCTGCTGACCGCCGTAGACCTCCATAGCCGTACGGTTGAACAGGTCGAGAACCTCCCGGAGATGCGCACCGGAATCCTTGCAGACAAGTTCGGTAGCCATTGTGAGCATAGCGTCGCCCGACAGGATTGCCACCGACGGATTCCACCGGCGATGCACCGTAGGACGGCCGCGGCGCACCTCGGCATTATCCATCACATCGTCGTGGAGGAGCGTGAAGTTGTGAAACATCTCCAGTCCCACAGCCTGACTGATTGCTTTGTCGGGGTCGCCGCCCAAAGCCTCACAGGTGGACAGCAGCAACAGCGGACGCAGGCGTTTGCCGCCCCCTTCGAGGGTGTAGCGCACAGGTGCGAAAAGCCCCTGCGGGCCTTCGTCGTATGATAATCCGGCGATTGCATCTTCAATCAGTCCAGTCAGTTTTTCCTTGTCAATCATATTTAATTCTTATATCCCACAAAATTAATGAATTTCCGCGAAAATTCCCTAATTTTGTCGCCAAATAAGCTTGACAATTATGGAAGACCTGCCCAAAGACCCGTTTATGCTCGTGTGCTGGGTGAATATGAAGCTGCGCGACGACTTCTCCTCGCTGCAAGAATTGTGCGACGCACTCGACATCGACGCTGCCTCCCTCACCGCGCGGCTCCACGATGCCGGATTCTACTATATGCCTGAAATCAACCAATTTCGCTGATCCTATGCTCATCGACAGCCACACGCATCTCTATTCCACCGACTTCCTCACCACCGAGCGGCCCCGCCATCCGAAAAAGGGGGTAGTGGTGCCTCCGCCGCAACCAACCCCTATGGGATGCGAGGAGGCGGTGCAGCGCGCGCTCGATGCAGGTGTGGAGCATCTGCTGTTTCCGTCCAACGCATTGGACGAAATCGCGCCGATGAAGGCGCTGGCGGCAAAATTTCCCGGCAAAATTTCTATGGCAATGGGGCTACACCCCACCGAACTGACCGACGACCCCGCCGGAGCCATCGACATCATCGAGCGGGAAATTGAAGAGAATCCGGGGCTATACTGCGCCGTGGGGGAAATCGGCATCGACCTCTACTGGGAGCCGGAGAACCGCGACCGGCAGATGCAGGCGTTCGACCGTCAGTGCCGGATAGCGCTCAAGCACAATCTCCCCATCATCATCCATTGCCGCGACGGTCTCGACGCCACGCTGGAAGTGCTCCGGGGTCTCGACAAGGTGCCCGCCGGTGTGTTTCACAGTTTCGGAGGCACCCTGGAGGATGTAGAAAAAATCCGTGCCGTTGGCGATTTCTATTTCGGCATCAACGGCATCGTCACCTTCAAAAACTCCACCCTCCCTGCCCAGCTGCCCGAAATCGGGCTTCATCGGATTCTGCTGGAAACCGACTCCCCCTACCTCACGCCGGCGCCTTACCGCGGCCGCCGCAACGAGTCGGCCTACCTCCCCTATATCGCGCAAGCCGTGGCCGACGCCCTCTCCACGCCCCTCTCCATCGTAGCGCAAACCACCTCCGCCAACACCCGCCGCCTCTTCCGCCTCCCCAATCTATAAGCTATAAAGACATACGGATAATAGACATAAAGACATAAAGACATAAAAACATAAAGACATATAGACAGGACAGGAGAACAGGAGGACAGCACCCTGGACGCTTCTATTTGTTTGATACATCCTCTACACACCAAGGATTCATTGCAGTTTTTATGCACAGAGAATTCATCTATATCTTGAAATCGGCTCAAAAACATCTTTAAAACAGCAAAAATCGGCTCAAATTGAGCCGATTTACCACTAAATTTTCGTAATTTTGAGCCGATAAACATTCCTGCTATGACCCACGAAAGCGAAATTCTCCAGTTTCTTCACTACAATTCTGAGGCCTCACGCGCCGAAATTGCCTCAGCATTGTCAAATGCACCAAGTCAAGCTACGCTAAAAAGGCTCATAGCCAACGCTGTCGCAAAAAACTATATAGAAGTTATTGGGCGCGGTCCCGCAACCCGCTATCGGCTCACTCCACAGGCTCATATCACTATGGAGCTAAATCTCAACACTTATTTTGACAAGGATGTTGACGAGCGTCATGTGCAGGAGTCATTCAATTTTGAACTTATCAACGAAATTCTTCCAAAGGTCGACCTATTCACTATTGAGGAGTTGAATCGGCTTAACGATGCTCAACAACTTTTCCGGAAACATCTGTCGGAAATGTCTGACTTAGAATACCGCAAGGAAATGGAACGTCTCGGAATCGACCTTTCATGGAAATCATCTCAGATTGAAGGAAACACATATTCTTTGCTGGAGACAGAAAGGTTGCTAAAGGAAAAACAGACGGCAAGTGGCAAAACAAAAGAAGAGGCTATTATGCTACTTAACCATAAGGATGCTCTCGATTTCATTCTCGATGTGCCGGATTATCTTAAAGATTTAACAGTAGGACGCATTGAGGAAATCCATTCACTTTTAACAAAGGAATTGGGCGTAGAGAGAAATATCCGACATCGCCGAGTAGGTATCACGGGAACAAATTATACTCCACTCGACAACGAATTTCAGATTCGCGAAGCTCTCGAAGATTCAGTAAGACTCATAAACAGAAAAGATAAAATCTTTGAGAAGGCTCTCCTCTCACTGGTTTTACTCAGCTATATTCAGGCGTTTACCGACGGGAACAAACGCACTGCCCGAATAGTCAGCAACGGTATTCTCATCGCCTACGGATATTGCCCGATATCCTTCCGCACAGTGGATTCCATTGATTATAAAAAAGCTATGTTGATGTTCTACGAGCAAAACAATATCGCTGCCTTTAAACGCATATTCATCGATCAGTATCTTTTCGCCGTCAAAACATATTTTTGAAGCGGAGCTGCATCCCGGCTCCTCTGTCCATCCCTCTGCGGGGAGCCATCCGGCGGCGGGTCATCTGAGCGCGGAACCATCCGGCGGCGGACGCGAAAAATCGCCAGGATGATTTCACCACGTCGGTGTATCCCGCGTAGGACCATCCGGGGCGGGCGCGAAAAATCGCGCCCCTACTTCAGACAGGCTTATGTTCTCCTGTCTTTGGGTCTATTTGTCTTTATGTTTTTATGTCTTTCTGTCTAATGTCCTCCCGTCTTTATGTCTAAAATTCTACTGGCTTATTCATAGGGGATTAGGGTTTGCGGTAGTTGGTGCCCCAGCGCTGCGCCTGGAGGGCTGCCGAACGGTCTTCGGCCGGGTTGGAGCAGGGATGCCAAAACACCATATCGCGGATGGCGTCGGGGCGAAACTGCTGCACCACAAAATTGCCGGGGTAATCGTGAGCATATTTATAATCGGCGCCATAGCCCATCTCTTTCATAAGCGAGGTAGGTGCATTGCGAATATGCAGCGGCACGGGCAGGTCGCCACTGCGGCGCACTTCTGCCAGAGCGGCGTCGATAGCCTTATAAGCCGAGTTGCTCTTTGGCGATGTGGCCAGATACACCACACATTCGGCCAGCGGTATCCGTCCCTCAGGCATACCTATTTTGCGGATGACATCGTAGGTGGTGTTGGCCAGCAGCAGCCCGTTGGGGTTGGCCAGACCGATATCCTCGGCTGCCACAATCACTAATCGACGGGCGATGAACTCGGGATCCTCACCTCCGGCTATCATCCTTGCCAGCCAATAGATGGCGGCATCAGGGTCGCTACCCCGGATGCTCTTGATGAAGGCCGAAATGATATCGTAGTGCATCTCACCCTTCTTGTCGTAAGCCGCCGGATTTTCCTGAAGCTGACGGGTAATCACCTCGTCGGAGATTACCATCGGTTGCCCAGCCGGGGTGGATTTATCGAGCAAGTCGAGGATATTGAGCAGTTTGCGGGCATCGCCTCCGGAAAAGCGAAACAAGGCGGTGGTCTCCTTCACCTGCACATCGCGCTTGCTCAGAATCTCGTCGTCGGCAAGGGCGTGGTCAAGAAGGCGCTGCAGCTCCGGCGCCTCAAGCGGCCGCAGTGTGTAGACCTGCGCGCGCGACAGAAGCGGACGAATCACCTCAAACGACGGATTCTCCGTGGTGGCGCCAATCAGTGTCACCGTGCCATCCTCAACTGCGCCTAACAGACTATCCTGCTGCGACTTGCTGAACCGGTGAATTTCGTCGATGAAGAGAATCGGGCGCCCCTTGGTGAACATACTGCGGGCGTCGGCACGGCAGCGCTCTATCACCTCGCGCACCTCCTTCACGCCGGAATTTACCGCCGAAAGAATGTAGAACGGACTTTCGGTGGTGTTGGCGATGATGCGCGCCAGGGTGGTCTTCCCTACTCCGGGAGGACCCCACAGGATAAATGAGCTCACGTTGCCCGAATCTATCATCCGGCGGATGATTGCGCCGGGAGCCACAAGGTGCTCCTGGCCTATATATTGGTCGAGGGTCTGCGGTCGGAGCCGCTCCGCTAATGGTGGTATCATATATATAATGTTTCCAAGATTTTTTCGTTATGTAGATATATAACGTAAAAAACACTAAAATATTTGGCCTGCCCGCCACACTCGCCCCTTTGGTGCAAACTTTCAATGGCGCGGCGTGTTAAATTATAAATATTTCACTTCAACTCTTTACAATTATGGCACAAGCTGATGAGAGCCGCCGCGGTATACCTTCGGTAATGCGGACGATATTCGGAATAATAATGATTATAGTTTATGTGGGAATGGGCGTATTGCTGCTGCTCAACTACTTCCAGTGGGGTCCCGGCCTTATGCAGGTTCTGCGCTGGGTAGGCGGCGTGGTATTCATTCTCTACGGCATCTGGAGGGCCATCCGCCAGTTCCGCGGCTACGACACTCCGGTGTGACAGAGCACACCGATACACCGCCTATTTCCTACGTTTTTTCACTCCGAAGCCACCCTGGGCACACCTTAAATTGCTCCGGTATTCGCTTCGGCGTGAAAAAAATTTCGTTAAGTTTGAAAAATTGGTTATCTTTGCGCTACGATGAACAAACTTAAGGTCATAGCACTGCTGATGGCGGCAGGTATGCTGCTCACCACCCTCCTCCCGGGATGCAACTCCAAGGGGGGCAAGCGCACCGCACCCGAAGGCAACGGAAGCACTTCCGGCACCCTCGTAATGGCATGCGACGCCACCTTCGAGAACATTATGCAGGACGAAATCGAGGTATTCGAGTTCTGCTATCCTTACGCATCCGTGCTGGCATATTACACCGACGAGCACGCCGTCGTCGACTCTATCGTCAACGGCAATGCCCGCGTGGCCGTCCTCAGCCATGAGCTTACGAAAGACCAGATAGAACATCTGAAAGGACGCAAGCGCCTGGCGCACACCAAGAAGATTGCCGTAGATGCCATAGCCGTGATTGTCAACCCTGAGAATCCTATCGAGAATCTCTCCATCAAGGAGCTGGGCGAAGTACTCACCGGCGAAGTCACCCGCTGGGATGAACTTTGCCCCACCAAACTCGGCAACATCCAGGTGATTTTCGACCACAGCGGTTCAAGCGTCGTGAAATATATGCGCGACTCGCTTATGAACGGCAAGAATTTTCCCGCCAACGTGTTCTCCGCCAACACCATCCAGGGCGTATTCGACGCCGTGAAGGAGCGCAAGAATGCCGTGGGACTGGTGGGTGTAAGCTGGATTTCCACCGACCTAAAAACCGCCAACCTCTCCGCCGCCGACAAGGCCAAAACCCTTGAAGCCGACGACACCACCGCCACCGACTTCGTCAGCGACGTGAAGGTGCTCCCCATCCGCCGCAACAATTCGCTTGTGGCAGTGAAGCCCTATCAGGCTTATATCTTCGACGGCCAGTATCCGCTGTTCCGCTCAATATATATGGTAAACACAGGCGCCAACGGCACTCTTGCCCACGGCTTCTTCTCGTTTGTCACCTCTTTCCAGGGACAGAAACTGATACAGACCACCGGGGTGCTCCCCGCTCTGGTTCACCGCAGGCAAGTGGAGCTGGAATGACTATCAGGAATTAGTAATAACGCTTTAAATAATACCCAACTACATGAAATTCAAAACCTTATTCTCGCTGCTCCTCGCCGGCTCACTTTCCGCGGCTGCCGAGGGATATATCGACGGTGTGGAATACTTCCGTGCCGACCAGCCTGAAGAAGCTGCCATCATTCTTACCAACACCCTTTCGCAGCCCGGCACCGACCAGGCTACGGCCTACTACTATCTGGGCAGAATTGCCCTCAAGGCAGGTGACAAAGCCGAAGCTAAGGCTATGTTCGACAAGGGTATCGCCGCCAACCCCGAAAACGGCTACAACTATGTGGGCTTAGGGGCTCTCGCTCTGGGCGCCAACGATGCCAAGGGCGCCGAGAACTACTTCAAGAAAGCCAAAGACCTGGCCAAGAAGGATGCCGATGTGCTCACCGAAATTCCCCGTGCCTACTTCGAGGCCAACCCCGTGACCTACAACAAGGAAATCGAGAAGTGGCTTGCCGACATCAAGAAGAAATTCAAGACCGCTCCCGCTCCCTTCATCCTCGAAGGCGACCGTCTGGCCGGAACAAACGTGGGCGAATCGGCCGGTATGTATGAAATGGCCGCTACCTTCGACCACGACTCAAAAACCGCTCAGGATGCTCACCCCGAGGCTTACGTGAAGTATGCCCGCGTAATCTTCAAGGTAAACGAAAAGGCCGCCATCGACAAGCTGCGCGAGCTCCTTACCTATCAGCCCGAATCAGCTCTGGTACAGCGCGAACTTGCCGAAAAGCTCTACGACGCCAACCAGCTCACCAACGCTGCAAAGCAGTATGAGGATTACATCAAGAACCCCAACTCCTTCCAGAAGGATAAGCAGCGCTTCGTAGGTCTTCTCTTCTTCGCCGAGCGCTACCCCGAAAGCTATCAGCTCGCCGACGAAATCCTCCGTCAGGATCCCGAGAACTACCACATGCAGCGTATGAAATTCTACAACAAGAAAGTGATGGGCGATACCACCAACGCTGTAGCTGCTGCCGAAACGCTCCTGGCCAACCCCAAAGCCAAACTCAACGCTCAGGACTACATCCAGTATGGCGAACTCCTCTCCGATATGGGCAACGACTCTCTGTCGGTGGTAATGTTTGAGAACGCCGTAAAGGTTGACCCCGAGAAATCATATCTGCTTAAAGACCTTTCGTCGGCCTACAACCGCGCACTCCGCTTCCAGGATGCCGCCGATGCTATGCAGAAATACATCGACCTCCAGACCGGCGAACTCGACCCCAACGACCTGCTCGCTCTGGCTCTGCGCTGGAATGCAGTAGCTGCTGCCAAGCAGAAAGATGGTGAAGCCGACTGGAAAGAGGCTTCCGACAAAGCTGTCGCCGCCATCAACCGCACCCTGGCTCTCACCACCAACCACCCGCTGGTGCTCAACCACAACGCACGTATCCTCCTGGTGGCCAACGGTGGTGAAATCAACGATGCCGTAGCTCAGGCCGACCTCGCTACTCTGGCCGCCCTCGATGCCGATCCCGAAAACCTCACCAACCGCAAGGCTATATACGTACAGGTTCTCGGCCGTCTGGGCAACTACTACATCACCCAAAAAAACATCGACGAAGCACGCAAGATGTTCGAGCGTTTCTACTCGATTCAGCCTTCCGAAGAGCTTCGCACATACATCGACGGGCTGAAGTGACTCTCACCGAAGCCATAGCTCTCCGACGCTCCCACCGCACTTTCAACGGGCTGCGTCTCGACAGGATAACCCTCGGGCGTCTGCGCGACGCTATCGGGGGTTCCCGTCCATTATTGCCCGACGCAGACATCCCGTTTGTGGGCATCATAAACTCCGACAACGGCACTGCCGACGGTCAACTCGGAACATACGGCTTCATAAAAGGAGCACGTCAGTTCCTGGTTATGGCCGTCGGCAGCGGCGTAGCCGCCCACGTGCAAGCCGGATATATGCTTGAGCAGACCATCCTTGAGGCCACACGCCTCGGTCTGAGCACGTGCTGGCTCGGAGGCACCTTCCACCGGGGTCCTTTTGCCCAGGCGCTCGGCCCGTGCGGCGACCGCACTGTGGAAATCGTTGTGCCCGTAGGCCACGTAGCCACACGTATGCGTATGTCGGAACGCCTTATGCGCCGCATCGTCCACGCCGACCAGCGCCGCAAATTCGACTCCCTCTTCACCATCTCCCCCTCGCTGAGCACCCGGCTCCCCTACTCAGCCTTCACCAGCACACTGCTGCTCGACACCGCCGTCAGCGCAGCCACAGCCCCCTCTGTTATATCGGCTGCTTCATCCTCCTATGCTGAATCGGCTACTTCGCCAACACACGATGGAGATGAAGCGACGGCATCCACACCGTGCGACTCGCAAAGAATTCTGTGCGCCACAGTAAAAGCGCTTAAAGCCGTAAGGCTTGCGCCCTCATCATCCAATTCTCAACCCTGGCGCGCCACCGTCACCGAAAACCCCGACGGCACAATAAAAGTGGCATTCACCTGCACCACCGACAACCGCTTCTCAGCCATCGAAATGGGCATCGCCTACTGCCATTTCACCTCCATCCTCGACGAGTCCAACCTCCCCTGGGCCATCGGCTCCACCGCCTCCCTCCCGGCCCTCACCTTCACCGTCGGCTGACCCCCACCCCGGCTAACCATCCACCCCGCTAAAAAGCTAAGGTGCTCACACTATAGTTCCCACGCACGCATAAGAAATAACTCGTATACGTCTTATACGATTTAGCCGGTAAGGTCGCGCGAAAGAGTGCCGGTAAGGTCGTGCGCGAAAGAGAGGCAGTTAGCGGAGGGGCTCGTAGACACGCTCACCGATGGAGGTGGCGAGTTTTTTGCAGAAATTCTGCCAGTGGGTCTGCTCCTTCATCAGGTTCAGTATTTCTTCCATCCGTGCATCTTCATCCATCGCGGCATCTTTGCCGGCGGAAGTATCTGTATCGCCCGCTCCGGATGGGCTGCCCGCTCCGGCAGAGAGCGAGGGGTCTCCTGCGGATGCAGCGGAACGATTCTGAAGATCCTTGATTTTCTGCGACAGTTCATTGAAATGGCAGCGCGCAATATCATATTTCAATTCCAGCAGAGCGCGCGGCACCAGTTCGTCAAGCCGGTCAACATCCGTCACTACCTTCGTATTGTTCTTGAAATAAATCTTGCTGAGCTGATAGCGGTCGACACAAAGCTCGGTCGATACGCGGCGCACCATATCGTCGGGGTGCGACAGCAATTCACGCGAGAAGAAACTCCGCGCAAACAGCACCAGCTTTCTCCGATAATCCTCCTCGACACGCTCTTTCAGGAGCACTTCGCGCTGACGGATTTCATCGAGATTCTTCGCCTGCTGGCGAATTTCATCCAGCCCTGCGCGCATAGCCTCCTCACGTTCGGCCTGCGCCTGCACGGTGTAGGCTGCGAAATCCTCGTCCCAGTGCTCATCGCGATACTCCAGCGCCAGGCGGTAGATCTTCTCATATTCGGCATTCTCAAACGACAGGCCATCCTCCTCAAGGTCCTCGCGCACATAGTCGATAACCTTCAGCAGTTGTCCGGTCTCCGACGTGCCGTAATCCTCTCCGAGGTCAAGCATCCCGTAGCGGAGCACCAGCCGCAACAACGACCGCTCCTGCGGCTCAACGATTTTCGCGCGGTGCGAGCTGCCCGATTTTCCCACATACACGGCGTAATTCGCCTCATCTATCGGCGCTTCGGCGGCAGGAGCGCCCGGCTGCTGTCCGGCACTCTCCTGATGGCCTTCGGCCTGCGCAGGCGCTGTTGTGCCTGCTCCCGGCTGTTCACCGCCCGGCAATGCGCTCTGCGACACGCCGGCAGTCGGCTGCGACGTGCCCTCCGATTTCTGCGGAGCGACCGCGCCCAGATTGCCCAGGCTGCGGCGGGCATCCTCGCGGCGCTTCTCGTCGGCCAGCTGTTCCAGCCGCTTGGTGCGCGCCAGCGCCACCTGCCGGGTGAGCAATTCGTCGTCCATATTGAACCGCCGCGAGCACTCGCCGATATAAACATTGCGCGTGATTTCGTCGGGAATAACAGAAATCGACCGCACGATATCGGCCACCACGCGCGCCACGGCTATAGGATCGTTGCCGGCATCCTTCAGCAGAATGTCGGTTTTAAATCGGATAAAGTCAACTTCGTGCGCGGCCAGATAGCTTTCGATTTCCTCTGTTGTGTGCGCCTGGGCGAATGAGTCGGGGTCATCGCCGTCGGGCAGCAGACACACCTTTATATCAAGCCCCTCGGCCAGCAGCAGGTCGATGCCGCGCAGCGACGCCTTTATGCCGGCCGGGTCGGAGTCGTAAATAACCGTAACATTGGGAGTGAACCGGTGAATCAGGCGCACCTGGTCATCGGTGAGCGATGTGCCCGACGACGCCACGACATTCTCAATGCCGCGCTGGCTCATCGAAATTACATCCATATAACCCTCCACAAGGATACACCTGTTCTTGCGCACTATCGACTGTTTGGCCTGGTAGAGACCGTACAGCTCGCGCCGCTTGGAGTAGATCTCGCTCTCGGGCGAGTTGACATATTTGGCAAGCTTCTTGTCGTTGGTGAGAATACGGCCGCCGAAGGCCACTACTTTACCTGAGATGGTGAACACGGGGTAAATCACACGTCCGCGGAAACGGTCGCGCAGCTCGCCATTCTCCGTGGCGAAGCAAAGCCCCGTCTTTACAAGCGATTCCTTGGAATAACCCGCTTTCAGCGCCGCCTGTGCCAGATCGTCGCGCTTCTCCAGCGAGAATCCAAGATGGAAACGCGCTATGGCCGCATCGCTGATACCACGGTGACGGAAATAGCTCAGGCCCACATCGCGCCCCTCATCGGTGTTTGCCATCCGGTCCTCGAAGTGCTTCATCGCCATCTCATTGACCGACAGCAGAAGCTGACGCTCCGACTGTGCCCTTCGCTCCTCCTCGGTAAGTTCTTTCTCCTTAACCTCGATATGGTATTTACGGGCCAGATAGCGCAACGCCTCCCAGTAGGTCATCTGCTCATGCTCCATAATGAAGTTGACGGGGCTACCCCCTTTACCGCAGCTGAAGCATTTACAGATACCCTTGGCGGGCGAAACCGAGAACGACGGAGTGCGCTCGTTGTGGAAAGGACACAGACCGATATAGTTGGCGCCGCGCCGGCGGAGGCTCACGAAGTCCTGCACCACCTCCACGATATTGGCCGTGTCGATGATGCGCTGCACCGTTTCTCTGTCTATGATAGATTTCCTTTCCATTGTCGATACAAAATTACGTCATTTCCGCGTAATCTGCAACTGCTCCCCCACCATATAGCGCTTTAAAAATTCCCAATCATTCACAAATCGGGGATTTTGCAACTTTTTCCCATTTTAAAATCGGGGATTTTGCAACTTTTCCTCATTTTAAAATAGGGGATTCCCATCGCCGAGGCCGCCTATAAAGGTGGTATGGTGCGTTTCCGACCGATTATGATGACGGCACTCGCCTTCGTCTTCGGCGTGATGCCTATGCTCTTCGCCACCGGCGCCGGCGCCGCCTCCCGCATCAGCCTCGGCTCCGCCGTAGTCTTCGGCATGGCCGTCAACGCCATCATCGGCACCCTCTTTGTCCCCAACTTCTGGGAACTCTTCCAGCGCTTCAACGAGCGCTACCTCTCCCGCCTCTTCCGCTCCGCCGACCAGCTCCCCGACAAAAAGACAGACTCTCATTAGACAGAAAGCCAAGTTTACTTTAGACAGAAAGCCAGGATTATATTAGACAGAAAAACATAAAGACAGGTGAACTGTAGGGGCGCGATTTTTCGCGCGGCCCCGGATGGCCCCCACCGAATGGCCCCCCGGATGCCCCCCGAAAAATGCGGTTCTACAATAAAAAAGTGTTGCATGCAACACTTTTTTATTGCAGAATTTTGCAAAAGCCAAAAACATCCCTACCTTTGTAGCGTAAAAAACTGTTGCATGCAACAAAAATTTATTCTACAATGATTATCCAACGCGACCATTATCTTAAGCAACTCATCGATGCTCAAGGCAACGGGCTTATTAAAATCGTGACCGGAATACGCCGATGCGGCAAATCTTTCCTGCTGTCAAAACTATTCAGAGATTATCTGGAGAACGAGGGTGTGGCGCGCGACCATATCATTCACATTCCGCTTGACGACAGGAAAAACGCCCCCTTGCGCGACCCGGATGCGCTGCTTGATCATCTCGATTCCCTCACCACCGGTAATGCAAAATATTACATTCTGCTTGATGAAATTCAGCTGGTAGAAGATTTTGTAGGTGTGCTCAACAGTTTGCTCCACAACGAGAGGCTTGACGTATACGTCACCGGGAGCAATTCAAAATTCCTGTCAAAAGATATTGCCACCGAATTTCGCGGCAGAGGACAGGAGATTCATATGTTTCCGCTGAGTTTCGCCGAATATTACAGCGCCACAGGAGGCGACAAAAGCGATGCCTACCGTGAATATTATACTTTTGGAGGCCTGCCACAAATATTATCTATAAATGGCACACAGGCCAAACGCGAATATCTAAGCCAATTAGACACAACTGTATATCTGCGCGACATTCTCGAACGCAACAATATCCGCAACTCGGAAGAATTTGAAGAACTGCTTAAAATAATCGCATCGTCGATAGGTGCGCCTTGCAATCCCACGAAACTCTCCAACACATTTAAAAGTCTTAAAAACATCACCATCTATTCCCAGACAATAGCCAACTACCTCAGCTATGCCCAGGATGCCTTTTTGGTTGAAAAAGCATTGAGGTATAATATTAAAGGCAAAAAATATATCAATACCCTCGCGAAATACTATTTCTCCGATATGGGCTTAAGAAATGCCTTTACCGATTTCCGCCAAATAGAAGAAACACACCTGATGGAAAATGTAATTTACAACGAACTCCGTATGCGTGGATTTCAGGTGGATTCGGGTAGCGTAGAAGCATATATCCGCGACAAAAACGGGACGGCAAAAAGAGTGCAATACGAAATAGATTTCGTGGCCAACCAAGGCGACATCCGATATTATATCCAGTCGGCTCTCGACATCCCGGATGATGCAAAAATGGCACAGGAGACCGAATCGTTTAACCGCATTGACGATTCGTTCAAGAAAGTATTGATAGTCGGCAGAAATATTATGCCTTACCGCAACGCCAAAGGTTACCTCATTATCGGCATCTACGATTTCCTGCTCCACAAAGATTCCCTTGCCATATAAGAACTCTACCGGCGGTAGGGGCGCGATACATCGCGGCCGCATTGCGTAGCCTCACTGCGTTTGCGCCATCCGGGGCGGGCGCGAAAAATCGCGCCCCTACAGCCTACCGGCTCCTGTTCCTCCTGTGCTCCTGTCATTTCGCATTTCGCATTTAAACCCAATAAATCTATAGCGCAGAAAGCGAAAAACTGGGCAAAGAAACATATTTACGCGCGCTGGAAAAGCTGGAATCTCTGGATGCAAGTGGGCGTAGTTATCACTGCATTCGGCATAGGTATGTTCGGATGGTACACCTTTGGTGATATCTTCTTTAAAAGCCACGTAGATTCAGGCAAATACATCACCAACGAAGACCTGGGCAACCTCGGCGACCTGCTCGGTGGCCTTTGCGGCGGCCTGTTCTCCCTGGCCGGAGTATTCCTTCTGATAGAAACACTCCGTCGGCAGCGCGTTGAATTTACTAAAAATCAATACGTAACCACGGTTCAGCAGTTCAACGACCTCTTCTTCCACATGCTCAACCTTTACGAATCCGTGTTAGATTCAATGGGAGGCCGTAAATTCTTTATGGACAACTTCCAAGCCATATACAGGAGCTTCAAAGCCGGAAATGCAATAGATATAGCAATCAACACTTACATCAATTTTTATGATAATAATTCCACAAAAGTTTCCCATTATTTCAGAGTGCTATACCGCATTTTTGATTTAATCGACAATAGTTTTTTAAATATTGCTGTCCGATAAAAATTGAGGACAGCAATAAATTCCAATAAAATGCCGCTCAGATGCAGCGGCGCCATTCCTCGGCCATAAAAAACGCAATGCCAAATCGATTGACATTGCGTTTATTTATGTGGGATGGGCACTGCGGCCCTATTGGAGATGGAGGCGCCATCGGCGCCTGCCATCTATGGGGATACGGAAGTATTAGCGGAGAGCAACTTTCTC
>SFFL01000005.1 GCA_004557825.1 Bacteroidales bacterium
CACATTTTTGCATTCGCCGTAGAGCACGCCGAAGAAGCTGGCATAATGTTGATTATAGCAGTACAAGTTTTTGATGGCGTGATTCTTGCCGTCGAAAACAATGCGACGGTTGAAGGGCGCATCGACATTGAGCGGCTCCCAATCGATGCCTCGCATATCTATGTCGTTGGCAAGAATGAAGTATGTGGTTTCACCCTCTTTGAGAAGGCTCTTCATATTGCGCAGATGATTGCGGTGCTTAAGCACGTAGGGGCTTTGCTTGGTGCCGCGACCTGTAGGTGTGAAGTCGGTAATGCCGATTTGAGCCACTTCACTCGCTGTGGAGGCCGCCATAGCCTGAGGCAATGACAGAAGCGCTATCGCTGCGAAGGTAAAGGATTTCAGTATTCTCATATAGCTTAAATTAATTTCAAATATCGGGGAGAGAGTTGCCAGATAAAATCGGGGGCAGAGTTGCCTGATAAAATCGGGGAAGCCGATGTCTGAAATATGAGGAGGGTGTATCAAAAAGCCGCAGAATACAGATTTTGACACACCCTCTTCGCGTTAAATCAAGAAATGAAAAGCTATTTCGACAGGATTATCGAACGATGACTTTTACAGCCTTGGAAGTGCCGTTGGCGAAGGTGTCGCGGCGGATGCACAGACCCGATTCGGGTTTGCTGCTGAGCTTACGGCCGTATAGGTCAAAGTATTCGCTGGAAACAGGAATGTCGGCGGTGACGGTTTCAAGGCCGGTAGGCACATTGCCCTGCTCTACAGTGAAGGTTGTGACATTGCCTGGAGCGGTGATGGTGAACTTGCCCGAGCGGGTCTGGTAGTTGCTGGCTCGCGATGCGGGTGTTTCAGCAGCATACTCGTTGGCTGTAATTGTGATTTTCTGCTTCTTGGTGGCAGCGTCGCGGTCGCCGATTGTTACGGTGAACCATTCGTTGCTGTTGGTCAGGCCGGTGTTCTTGAGGTCGATGCTCGGAGTAAGCTCAATCTCTTTTGTGCCGCCAGTAAGCTCGAAGTGAGTTTCGAGTTTTTGAGTTTCCTCAGGAGTTACGATTACTTCATTCTGGAGGAGCAGGCCCACGGTGTAGCTGTGGAGATAGAGGTCGGGAGCCAGCCAGTTGTTGTCACGGGTGCCGTTGAGGCGGATATCCTTCCAGTAGCAGAGTTTGCCGTTTGCCAGATAAACGGCATTGGAGCTGATTTTCATAGAGGGGTCGCTCGACAGCACGGCGCCTGTCACGGCCTGGGAGTTCCAGAAGCCATCGATCATTACGGCCACCTTTTCGGTGATGTTGACATAACCGCCGGGGAAATACATAGGAATTGTAGCATAGCCCTTTTCATCTACAAAGGTCTTGAGATCCTCGCGGCCAACTTTGCAGGAAGCTATTTCATCGCCGAGGGTATTGTCTTCTTTGATGCGGTAGATGTGGCCGTTAAGGCTCTGGAGATTGCCGCCGGAGCCGTAGCCGTCGAAGCGGCCTGTCCAGACGATGCCTTTCACGCCGTAAGGGGCGGTGGGCTGGTTGATGACGAAGCCTAAAGCAGCGGGCTTGAATGTAGCCTGGTTGGCGCTTGCGGGCTGATAATAGAAATCGTTGGGGAGCGAGAGCGAAGGCTGATATACGAGTTCATAGCTGCCGTCGCCGGTAATACCGGCCTGAGCCTTGTTCATATCGGCGGGGGAGTACTGCACGGCGAATTCGCTTACGTGCGAGTCGCCGGCATTGCGCACCTTGTCGGCCATCTTCACGCCATTGAGTGAAGGAGCGTCAAACGAATCATAGGAGGAAAGGATGGCAGGAGTGGTGAGCTTCTGTCCCTGGATGGTCACGGTTTTCCAACCGTTCTCATAGGTGGAGTAGCTCCATTGGTAGGCGGAAGCGTCGTCAACGACAGAGCCGTCGGCATTTTTGATATCGTCGGCAAGCCACACCATTTCAGCCCCCGAGGGGATAAGAATTTCTGTGCCTTTCAGGGCCTTGCCGAAATTGCCTGCACCGGCAATCCAACCACGGTAGAAGCCGCCGGCCGGGAGCGCATACTGTGCGCTTGCCGAAGCTGTACCGATAAGTGCGGTGAGTATGATGGTATTAATCTTTTTCATAGATTCGACTGTGTTTGGGAATTATTTTTTTGTAATTACAAAATGGGAGTTGACAGGGCGCTCTCCATCGTGGTCGAACACCTCGTTGTCGGTGGGATAGTTCATCACATGTGTTGTGGGGTCGCCAAGACCTTTGATGCACATAGTGGTAGAGCCACCGCCATCCATATTGAGCGCATAGAGGGGATTGAAATAGTGAACAAGGAATTCTGTAAGCTCGCGGGCGTTCATACCTTCAGCCTTGCCGGGCCAGCGGCCGTCGACGGTGATGAGCAGCAGGTCGCGGTCTTCGGTGAGAGCAACAGCGGTGCGCGGATGCCTTACACCCTGATGGCGACGGTAGTCTTCGGGATCCATATTCTTGAAATCATCCCAGGTGAGGGAAGGATCTACGAATGTGAGGCCTACGGCTTCACCGTTGTCGATGAGCATAGGTGCGCTTGCCACAAGATTCTTGTGCTTGTCGTTTTTATAGGTGACGATAGCGTCGGCATTGTTCTTGCCGGCGAAAATCATACCGAGGTCGGTGGTGTTTGACCAGAAGATGGCACCTTCGTGTTTCCAAAAACGCAGATGGTCAGAGGGAAGTGTTACTTCGGAAATCTTGAAATTGTTGGTTTTCAGATACACAGCTTCGTGCTCGTAGGCAGCATTGACCGATGCCACAGCATTGGGAGTGGTGCGGAGAGCGTCAGAGCATTTGATGCCGGAGGTGTTGCAGCGCAGCTCCAGGCCGTAAGCTTTATTGGTGAGGTCAAGTTCGAGAACGTTGATAATCTGGGGCGAACCGGAGATAGGCTCGCTGCCTTCATAGTGATAGTACACCAGACCATCGGCGATTGCGTTTTCCTGCCAACCGGTTTTGTCGAGGAGGGTAGTGACCTTTTCGACCTGCTGGCCGGGATTGCCAGGAGTTTCAGTGCCGGAGCCGTTGGCAGGGAGTTGCGGGCGGTGGGGCTCAAAGTCGCTTCCACACGCCACAACCGCCAGGAGGGTGGCACTGGCAAGTATGCCGGTTTTGAAAAGATTCATAATCTTCATTAAAAGCGAATTAAAAAATTATTCCCAACGGAGAATGGGTTCCTGTCCGGAAAGATCCCAGACTGTTTCATCCCATCCGAGAGTTTTAGCAGCGGAGATGGCGTTGGTGGTTTCGGTGCCGTGAACGGACTCTTTCCAGCTGGGCTTGTTAGCGTCAGGGCAGCCGTCGCTTGCGCTGGTGGTAAGATTGTATTCGGTTGCAGCGTTGCAATAGTTGGTGACATTATCACCTGCCTTGCCTGAACTGATTGCATTGGATGTGAATTTTCCGGCTAATTTCGAATGCCAGGCAATGCATTTGTCAACTTTAAGGGCGCCATTCCAGCATATACCTACGATGCCACCGGTACGAAGGTCGTTGGTTTTGGTGTGCTTGATTTCACCTTTCACAAAGCAGTTGGTGATCGTATTCATATCACCGTCGGCTGTACCTATAACACCACCTACACTTTGGTTGCTGTTAGTGTGATGTGTATGAACGGTAGCATTCACATAGCAGTTGTTGATTGTAGCTCCCTTGCTGCATCCTGCGAGGCCACCGACCTGAATTCCGTCGGTCCAGTATGCATAGATATAACCGTCTTCAACAGATACGTGATCAACTGTGCCGGGCTTATTGTTTGTGCCGATATAGCCGCCGACCACACCTATGTGCGACAGTCCGGATTTTTCGCTGTATATGCGTGGATTGATAAAGCGCACATTTTTGCATTCGCCGTAGAGCACGCCGAAGAAGCTGGCATAATGTTGATTATAGCAGTACAAGTTTTTGATGGCGTGATTCGCGTTGTTGAGTGGTTCCCATACAATGCCTTGCATATCGATGTCGTTGCCGAGGATGAAATATACTGTTTCGTCCTTTTTGAGAAGGCTCTTCATATTGCGCATATGATTGCGGTTCTCGAGCACGTAAGGGCTTGTTTCGGTGCCTTCGCCCGAAATGGGGTATTCGGTGATACCGACCTGCACGGTTTCAGGAGCGGTTTCCTGAGCGGCGATTGCCTGAGGCAAAGCGAGTGATGCTAATGCAGCAATGGTAAAGATTTTAAGTGTTTTCATAAATGGTAATATTTATTTTGAATGTTAATGATTATTCCCAACGGAGCTTAGGCATAGTGCCGGAGAGATCCCAGATGGTTTCGTCCCAGCCAAGTGCCTTTGCAGCGTCAATGATATTGTCGGAAAGAGTTCCTTCAATCGACTGGTCGCCCACACGTCCTTTATAAGCTTCTGTATAAGCAGGAGAGGGGTTGTCGTTCTCAAAGAGAGTGAGCACGCAGTCGCGGCGTCCGTAGTTGGTGCCGAGGGTATTGCCGGAGTCGTATTTTGTACGGCCGCCTACACGGTTGCTGGCCCAAGCACCGGTGAGCGACGACATCCAGCCGATATTGTTGCGGAGCGTCCAGCCGAGATTGTTGTCGGCATAGCCCCAGATACCGCCCACAGTGTTGTACTTGATGGCGTCGATCGAGCCGGTGGCGTAGCAATATTCTACGGTGGCGTTGGCTTTAAACTGGCCGATGATGCCGCCGCAGCCTACATTCCACTGCGCTTTCTGGCAAACGAGTGTGACGTCGGCGTAGGTGTTGCGGACGGTGCCCTCGCAGGCATATCCTGCCACACCACCCATCTTCGGGGTGTACTGCACGCCGGTGGAGAGATTGCCTTCGGTGATGGCTACCTGCTCTACCAGGCCGGGCTTGCCCACGGTGCCGATATAGCCGCCGACCACGCCGCATGCCGAATTGGATGTGTTGGTGATTACCGGCTTATGGAATTTCACATTGCGGCATTCGCCGTAGAGCACGCCGAAGAAAGAGGGATAGTTCTTGTAGTCGCAGTGGAAATTGCTGATGGTGTATCCTTTGCCGTCGAAATAGATGGCGCAGTCGAATGGGTCGGCCTGGTTCAGGGGCACCCATCCTTCGATGGAGGACATGTCGATGTCGGCGCCCAGTTCGAAGTAGACAGGATGCTCGGGTGAGAGCACTGATAGCATATTGTTGATATGCCGGGGGAGCTTTATTACATAGGGAGAGTCCTCGGTGCCTTCGCCGGAAGCAAAAGGTGTGTTGAATACACCGTAGATTACGGTCTTGGCAGCCTTGACAGCCTGCTCGTTTTTCTCCTTGAGCCAGAGGGCGGTGTTGTCGGTGAGAGTCATAGCCTCGGTCATACCCTGCACCTGAGCGATGAGGGCCGCTTCGGCGAGAGTGGCGCCGGCGGCTGATGCATCCTTATCGATGAAGAGCATCACGAGTTCGCCATTGCGCGTCTTGCCTATGATGGTGTGAGCAGTGCGCTGGCTGTCGGCCTGCGGGAGCACTGCCCCCTGGGTTACCAGATGTGTGCCGCCGGCAAGGATGGTGGTGTAGCGCTCTTTCATAATGCTGTAGAACTGCGGGGCGCTTGCTATCACATCGCATATTTCGCCGGTAGCGTCGGAAGCTATTACAAAGGCTGCGCTGCCGTCGGAGGCTGCGCTCTTTTCGGTGATAACCTTGCCGTCGATTACGAGAAGATCAGGCTCAAAGCCGTTTACGGCGAATGAGGCGTCCTCGTCGGTGACGCGGTCGAGGGTGGCGTCATTGTCGTTGGCGGCAATGTGAGTCATAAAGAGCGACTGGCTGTAGGTGAGCTTGCGCAGCGACTGCTGCACGCCCCACATCTGCAGGGATGTGGATGCCATCTTGGCACCGCAGTCGAGGTCGTTTTCATCCCAGGTGGCTCTTGTGAGCGCCAGCGAGTCGGGATTCCATTTCAGTTGCTGATTGTATTTCTGGGCAAAGATGTCATCCCACCAGCTGTTGTCGGCGTCGTCGCTGCAAGATGCAAATCCGCCTGCCATTGCACTCAGCAGAAGTATATTGCAAATCAGTTTTTTCATCAGTTAGAATTTTTGAGGTTATTTTCAGATGCCGAGGCCGTCGTTCCAGCCGGGATTCTGTGTGAGCTGAGGGTTGAGGATTCGGTCTTTGGAGGGAATGTAGTAGAAGTAATCGCGCTCCTCATTCCAGTTGCGCACGATAGTTTCGTGGGTGATGATGTTGCCCCAGGTGCCGTGTTCGAGGTAAACGTTGTCGCCGATTTTCAGCACGGTGGAGAGGGTTGAGGAGCCGGAGCCGTCGGAGACGAATACATCGTTTGTGCCGTCGCCGTCGAGGTCATATTCGCCAGGGCCGGGGATGTAGATGCCACGGAAGGGCTGGTTGATTGCAGCGCCCTCTTTCCAGCGCATCAGGTCGTTGTAACGCAGACCCTCAAAAGCCAGCTCAATGGTGCGCTCGCGGCGGATTTCGAGAATCACGCCCTTGTTTGCGCCCTTGTCGACATTGGGGTAGCCATATTCGGGAGTCTCAAGGATAGCATCGGGATTACTGTTTGCATCGGCGAGTTTCAGGTTGGGCATATTCACACGGTTGCGGAGCAGCTTGATCGAGCGGTCGATGTCGTCCTGTGTGATAGTGCCCAGCTCGGCTTTTGCCTCGGCAAAGTTCAGCAGCACTTCGGCGTAGCGGAATACGGGAAGGTCAACATCGCTGCCGTTGGTGTCGGCGTTCTTGTCGTTGACGATGAACTTGGTCTGCTGGTAACCCAGACGGGTAAGGGTAAGGTCGGGCACGGTGCGCTCGCCGCCATGTGTGTAGCCGGGAGCCCAGAGGGTCTGCGACATACGCGGATCGCGGTCCTTCACCTCATACTTAAGCTGTAGAGTCTGCCAATCGGTGCGGTCGGTGAATCGGCTGCCATCTTTCATAAGATAGATTTTGGCCAGACGGGCTGTGGCGCCGTGGTTGGCATTTCCGGGGAAGTAGACATACTTGTTGGCGTCGTGCCAGATTTTGGTGCCCATATCATAGTGGATGGCGAGAATATATTCCTGCGCGGTGGCATTGATGGAGCGGAACATCTCGGCGTAGGGCTGTGTGCCCTGGTTGTAGATGGTGTAGCCACCCTCTTTCATAATGGCATCGGAAGCTTCGGCGCAGGCCTTGAGGTATTTCTGCCAGTCGGCGATTCCGTGATATTTGCGGAATGTGCCCTCAAAGAGGCAGGCGCGCGATTTTAGAGCCAGCGCTGTCCAGCGGTTGATGGAGTAGGTGGTGCGCTCGGAGGTGAGATGGGCAGCGGCATAGTCGAGGTCGGCGAGGATGTTCTGAATCACCAGCTCGCGGGGGTCGCGTGCTTTGTAAAGCTCGGGCGAATCGGAGCCGAGTGCTGTGTCATACCAGGGCACATCGCCGAAGAACTGCAGCTTCTTCAGATAGAAGAATGCGCGGAAAAATCGGGCGATGCCGTCGTACTTTTCACGCACTGTCACATCTGGGCAGTTGCCTGAATTCTCAAGGAAGAAGTTGATGTCGCGCAGACGCTCCCAGTTCCAGTGCGAGCTGGTCTCGGTGACGTAGCGCTGGCAGGAGATGGCGTTATCAAGTTCACGCGGAATGTTGATATCGCCTGGATCCATATAGATGTCCTGAGCGTAGAAAGCTTTGCCGTAGAACTTGTTGGTGTACATTTCCAGCTGCGAAGCGTCCTTGAAGAATGTCTCAGGGGTGAGCTTGTCCTGGGGAGTGACATCCAGGGTGTCATCGCAGGATATGAGGGCGGAGGCAGCCAGAAGCATCGACGCCGCTTTATTGAATATAGTAGTTTTCATAGTCATGCGATATTAGTAGGTGATGTTGACACCGAAAGTGAACTGGCGGTTGTTGGGGTATACCGAGAAGAGGTTGGTATTGCCGGTGCGCCAGGTGTTCTGAGCGCCTGCCTGTTCGGGGTCGATGTATTTGTTTTTGAACGGTGAGATGCAGAAGAGGTTTTCTCCGCTGAAATAGATGCGAATATTCTCCATATAGATTTTTTCGAGCCATTTCTTCGGCAGAGTGTAGCCGATGGTGAGGTTTTTCAGGCGGCAGTAAGCCACATTTTCGAGGTAGCGGTCGTTGACAACCGAAAGCTCCTTGTTGCTGCCCATTGCCACATAGCCGCGGGGGCGGGGGAATTTGGCGTTGGGGTTATCCTCGGTCCATACGTAGGTCATAAAGTCTTTCGGTATGAACGACTGATAGGGGCGTGCATAGGGACCCCAGTAGAGGTTGGTTTCGCCGCCGGGATACCAGTCCTGCCTGCCTACGCCCTGAAACATCATCGAGAAGTCGAAGCCGGCGTAGTCGGCGGTGAGGCGGATCGAGTAGGTGTATCGTGGGAGCGAGTTGCCGATTACTTTCTGGTCGCGTGGACGGTCGGCGCTCAGCGTGGGCTGAATCACATTGTCGCCGTCAAGGTCGACGAATTTCAGGTCGCCGCCATGTACGCCCGGGTCGACGGGAGTGGTGTTGATCATACTGTTGACCAGTGTCTGGTCTACGCCGTAGGATTCGGCATCAGCGTCGTTGAGGAAGAATCCGTCGGTGACATAGCCCCAGATTTCACCCAGCTTCATACCCTCGTAGGGAGTGCCCAGGGTTTTGGTGGGGTTGTTGAACTTGAGCACCTTGGAGGTGTTGTCGGCCACAGATGCTGTGATGGAGTAGCCGAAGTCGCGGCCTGCAAGGGTGAAGTTGTCACGCCATCCGAGAGTGAGTTCCCAGCCCTGTGTGCGCAGGTCGGCGGCATTCATCGTGGGGATAGATGCACCGTAAACGCTGGGTAGGTCGCGCCCGGCGCAGAGCATATCCTTGGTGTCGCGCCAGTAGTAGTCGCCCCCGAAGGTGAGTCGGTTGTTGAAGAAGCTCAGGTCAAGACCGATGTTCTTTGTGATAACCTTTTCCCAGGTGAGGTCGGAGGAGTTGGGAGCCGAGACAGATGCCTGAGGCAGACGGTTGTTGTCGCCCATAATGTAGTCGAGCAGGCCCTGAGTGTCGATTGTCTGGATATAATCATAGTAGCCTACATTGGCCTGGTTGCCGAGCTTACCGTATGAGAAGCGGATTTTGGCGTTGCTCACTGCGGTGCGGAGAGGCTCGAAGAAGGGTTCTTCGCTCACACGCCAGCCGGCTGAGAATGAGGGGAAGAAACCGTAGCGGCGTCCGGGGCTGAATCTCGACGAACCGTCGTAGCGGCCACTGGCTTCAAGGAGATAACGGCCGAGGTAGTCGTAGTTCACGCGGTAGAAGAAGCCGAAGAGCTTATACTGATCCTGGCCGCCCTTGATGGAGAAGTTCTCACCGGTGGCAAGGTTGAAGTCGTCAAGGTCGTCGGAGCTGAGACCGTCGCGGATGATGGTTTTGTACTCGCGGTGCTGGGTTTCGTAGTTTATACCGGCCATCACCTTCAGGTTGTGCGCCTTGGCGAAGATTTCCGAGTATGTGGCGTAGAGGTTGAAGGAGTGGTAGTGAGTGTCGGTATCGTATTCGGTGAGCTGGTTGTAGGTGCGCCAGCCTTTGAGAGTCTCGGTCACACCGGGAGTCTGGGAGTAGGGCACGTTCACCTCGCGGTTCATATTGCGCTTTACAGTGGAGGAGTAGCTGTAATTGCCCACGATATCGAGCTGCTTGATGGGGGAGACGGTTGCCTCGAATGTGGTCTGGAAGGTCTGCTTGCGGTCGCTGTTGCGGTGTTTTCCGTATTCGTCGATAGCGTTGAGATACTGGGCAGGGGGATATCCGGGGTGTGCCGAGGATTCAGCCACGATTGAGCCGTCGGGGTTGCGGGGCACGTCGGATGCCAGACAGTTGTAGGTGCGCAGGCCGATAGCTTCGCCCACACCTGCTACGCCGATATATTTATATGTATCGTGATAGAAAGATGTGTTGTTGCTCAGACTGAGGAATTTGGCGAGCTTGATGTCGACTTTCGAGCGGAGAGTGTACTTGGCGAATTTATCGGGGTTCTGGCGAAGGATACCTTCCTGTTCGTAGTAGTTGCCGGAGAGATAGTATTTCACTTTGTCAGTGCCGCCGTTGATGCTGATGTTGTGGTCCCAGGTGGGGCGGGTGTGATTGTAGAAGTGATCATACCAGTTGGTGTTGGCGTAATATTTGTATTTGCCATCTTTCACCATCACCCAGGGGCGGTCGGGATTCTCGGTCTTGTCGTTGCGGCGAATCCACAGCTCATACCAGTCTTCTTCGTTGTAGTTGGTGTAGTTGTAGCCGCGCTGATTATACCAGAACAGCTCGTTAATGGCTGCGGAATAGTAGCCGCGGGTCTCGAAGTCGGTGCTCACGGTGGGGGAGCTGAAGCTGTAGGAGCCTGAGTAGCTCACGTGTGCGCGGCCGTCGTTGCCTTTCTTGGTAGTAACCAGAATCACACCGAAGGCTGCACGTGCGCCGTAAACGGCAGCAGCGGAGGCATCTTTCAGTACGGAAATCGACTCTACGTCGGCAGGGTTAACGGTGTTGATGTCGCCTTCCACGCCGTCGATGAGGGTGAGGGGATTCATACCGTCGGCCGAGCCGGAGAGTGTCTGCACGCCGCGGATGTTGATGGAGCCACCCTCGCCGGGACGTCCGTTGGTCATACGTATGTTCATATTGGGCACGGCGCCTTGCAGGAGCTGAGTCATATTGCTGGCGGTGCGCGATGAGAGTTCGTCGCCCTCCACCATTGATACGGCCCCTGTGAGGTTCACTTTCTTCTGTGTGCCGTAGCCGACAACCACAACTTCGTTGAGCAGGTTGGAGTCCTATTTCATTGTGATGTCGATTTTGCCCTGACCTTGCTTAGCCACTGCTGAGGCGGGCTTGCAGCCTAAGTAAGAAAACTCGATTGTGGAGCCTTCGGGTGCATCGATGCTGTAATTGCCGTCTATGTCGGTGATGGCTACAGTGTTAGTGCCGGCCACACGCACCGTGGCGCCAATCACCGGCTCGTTGTTGTTGTCTACAACCGTGCCGGTGATTCTCTGCGTCTTGGCTTTCTTGTCGGAAGCCGCAGCCGCTTTGGCGTTTTTTTCACGCGTAAGCATAATGTTGCGGCCCGAGACATTGTATTTCACGGATGTGTCGCCGAAAAGTGTGTCGAGCACACTCGTAAGGCTCTGTCCGTTGGCTTTGACCGAGACATGGCGCTTTACGTCAATCTCGTTCTGATCGTAGACAAACAGCATACCCGTTTGTCGCTCGATTTCGTTGAGTATGGTGTTCAGCGGCACGTTTTCCTTATGGATGGAGACTTTGTCGCTAATGGCAGCCGAAGCGGTGGCCATAAAGAAGAACATCATACCCAGTAAAACAAGGGCTTTCTTCATATTAAGATAATTGTGATAATAATTGAATGTTTTTCATTCGATTGTAAGGATTCTGTCGTTGTCGTCCCAGCTTGCGCTGAAGTCGTGTATCTGCTGCAGGCTGTTGATAATGTGCTGGAAGCCATCTTCCATACGGAATTTGCAAGTGGCTTTGCAACTGAGCACTGCGGGGTCGTTGATTTTAAGGGTAAAGTCGTAGTTGCGGGCTATGTCCTGGAATATTTCGCCAAATGTGGCGTTGTCGAATCTGTAAATGCCGTCAATCCACAGGGGACTGTTGCTGTTATCGGTGAGTTCAGAGAGTATTACTTGCTCTTTGTTGAATTCAATCTGATGTCCGGCGCATACCTTGTGCGACTGCCGGGTGTAGCCGTCGTGGATCTCAATGTTGCCCGAATAGAGCTTCACATAAAGTTTCTTGCCCTGAGAATCGGTCTTGACATCGAATTTGGTGCCAAGCACTTTAATATCGCGGTTGCCGGTGCTGACGATGAAGGGGTGCTCCTTGTCGGGCGCGACATCCAGATATGCTTCACCTTTGATGGTGACGTGCCGCTGCTTGTCGTCCATATCCGCCGAGCAAATCAGGGTGGAGTTGGAGTTGACCCATACGGAGGTGCCGTCGTCGAGGATAATGTGGCTCCGCTGGCCGGCGGGCACATTGATTTCGCGAATGGCCACCTGGTTGGCCGGCTCAGAGGAGGATTGGCGCAGAAGCATCAAGAGCAGAGCGGGCACGGCGAGGAGAAGAATCGCAGCGGCCGCAATCCAGCTTATGGTCTTGCGGTGGCTTCGGCTTTCAGTGTGCAGATCCGGGATTTCTTGACAGAGGATAGCCTGGTAGACACGCTGTAATTGGTCGAAGTCGCGTCGGTTCTGCGGCGTTGCTTCAATCCATTTGTACACCTGGGCATCTTCCGCCTCGGTGGTTTCGCCTTTGACATATTTGAGAAGCAAATCGTTGTTCATCGTCTCGTGTATATAAGTTGCAGCCGGAGGGGTGAACCCTAAATGATCCGGATTTTTTTAAGAATTTTTTGGGGGTTATGATGGAGGTTTAGTGCTTGTAGTCGTCGAGATTGCGGCGTATCTTCTTGAGTGCCCGCGTGATGTGATATTCCACGCTTTTGATTCCCACATTCATCGCTTTTGCAATCTCGCTGTTGCTCATAGCGTGCTCGCGGCTCATTTTGAAGATTTCGCGAGTCTGGGGCGACATCTCCTTGAGCGACTCTTCGAGGATTTCCGAGATGTCGGTGAAATATATCTGATAAGGATTGCACTCCATAAGCGAGTTGATTCTCATTTCCATTTCGGCGCACATATTCGAGCGCATATCCTCTGCCGCTTTCATCTTGTGGAGCTTATTTCGATAATATTGGAGAATCTTGTTGCGGGTGATGCTCATCAGGAATGGGAGCATCAGACGCACCTCTTCGCCGTGGCTCAGTTTCAGCCATAGTGTAAGCATTGTCTCCGCCGCTATATCTTCAGCCTCCGACTTGTCGTGGGTGTATGACAGGGCGAAGTGCACGCATTGTGCATAGTATCGTCGATAAGCGGCGGTGAATATTTCTATGTTTTCCGGTGTCGGCATTATTGGTTTCTCTTGCTGGCGATGATATTAGTCGCTCAAAATTAAGTTATCCCTAAATATATTTTGAGATTTTTTCAAATTTATTTTTAATTTGGATTAGGGGAATCGGAGTGAAACGCGACTATATACTAAACCAAACAGGTATATGACCGTTAACCAATATTGTCTGCGACCTTAATCCAAAAGTGTCTGTGACTGACGTTTTACGGGTCTTAGCCTTCAGATACCATACATAGTAGCAAATGTTTAAAACCTTATTTCTATCCTCTTTCTTTACATTTGCGGGCTTTTTGTGTTTGTGCCATAGTGCCGAGCCGCGCGAGGAGATTGCCTCCGACCGCTCACTGGCTTGCGCGAATTTCCGCGCTTATCCCGGAGCACCGGCCGATGTCGCACCGGTGAATGCGCCGGAAGGGTACACACCTTTTTATATAAGTACCTATGCTCGGCATGGCTCCCGCTTTCATATGTGGGATGGAGAGTATGCTCGTGCGGCAGCGCCTCTGATGAAGGCCGACAGTGCGGGAGTGCTTACCGCGAAGGGTGAACAGGTGCTCGGCGCGCTGAAAAGAATCTGGAAAATGTCGGAAAACCGTCTGGGCGAACTTACTCCGCTAGGAGCGAGGCAGCACAGAGGCATAGCCCGACGGATGTATGAGAATTTCCCGGAGGTTTTCTCCGACACGGCTCACATCACTGCCCGTTCTACAGATGTGGTGAGGTGCATAATGTCGATGATGGCCGAATGCCTGGAACTGCAGTCGTGCAATCCTTCCTTGAAAATAGACCACGACGGGAGCAAGGCCGACATTATATATATGAACAACTGGCCGCTTGCTTCGGAGATGGAGAAGAAGTATGCCGCCGATATAAAGAAGGTGTATGCATCGCGCAAGGCTGCGCTCAACGGCACCCGGATGCTCCGCGAGCTTATCTCCGACACTCTTTGGATTCAGCGCAACATCCCTGACACTCATGAGAAAATGTGGGATATCTTCTTTGTGGCTGCCAATATGCAGAGCCATAATGATCCGTTGCTTGAGATTCTCGACATTTTCACCGACGAGGAGCTTTATGACCTTTGGAAGGTGAACAATGGCGAATGGTATATGAAGGCGGGCAATTCGCCTGTCACCGGCGGAGATATGCCTTTCACGCAGGTGAATTTGCTGAAAGATATTCTCGACGATGGCGCATCGGCTGTGAAGCAGCATCGCCACGGAGCCAAACTGCGTTTTGGCCATGAAAGCGTGGTGCTTCCGGTGGCTGTGCTGATGGAGCTTGACGGCGCGGGATATTCCACCTCCGACATCGACAACCTGGAAAAGCAGTGGGCCGACTATCGCTATTTCCCGATGGCCTGCAACATCCAGCTGGTGTTCTATGGAAAGCCGGGTGGCGATGATGTGCTTGTGAGAGTGCTTCTGAATGAGCACGACGCCACTTTGCCGGTGAAGCCTGTAGCCGACGGATGCTTCTATAAATGGACTGATTTAGAAAAATATTACAGGGACAAGATTTCAAAATATGAAAACTAATATGATTTTTAATAGTGTAAATAAGGTTGTTTTAAGTGTAAGCCTTTTGTCGGGGTTGTTGTGGCAGGCATCTGCCGCGACAATCTCAGACAGAAGCGCTTTTGTAGATTCACTCATCGGGTGTATGACGTTGGAGGAAAAGCTGGGACAGCTCAACCTCCCGGCCGGTCACGACATCGTCACGGGCAATGTGCAGAATGGCGACACTAAGGAGATGATTCGCCGCGGACAGGTGGGCGGCGTGTTTAACATCAAGGGTGTCGGCAAGGTAAAGGAATTGCAGCGCATTGCCGTAGAGGAGTCGCGTCTGGGTATCCCTCTGCTGGTGGGCGCCGATGTGATTCACGGCTACGAGACGATTTTCCCGATTCCACTGGCACTGTCGTGTAGCTGGGATACTACGCTTGTGGAGAATGTGGCCCGCATATCTGCCATTGAGGCAGCTGCCGGCGGTGTTAACTGGACCTTCAGCCCAATGGTCGACATCGCCCACGATGCCCGCTGGGGCCGTATCGCAGAGGGCAACGGCGAAGACCCATATCTGGGTTCGCTTATGGCGAAGGCTTACGTAAGGGGGTATCAGGGGGGCGCGCTTGATAATCCGGAAAACATTATGGCGTGCGTAAAGCATTTCGCCTGCTATGGCGCTACCGAATCGGGTCGCGACTATAATGTGGTGGATATGAGCCGCTGGAATATGTTCAATGCATATTTCGCTCCGTATAAAGCTGCGGTGGATGCCGGTGTGGGCAGTCTGATGCCGTCGTTCAACATCATCGACGGTGTGCCCGCCACAGGCAACCGCTGGCTTCTGACCGATGTGCTCAGAAACAGATGGGGATTTAAAGGTTTGATTGTCACCGACTATTATTCAATAGGGGAGATGAACGCCCTGGGCATAGGCCCGCGTCGCACAGGCGCCGTACTTGCACTCCGCGCCGGTGTGGATATGGATATGGTGAGTCACGCATATCTTGAGCGACTCAAAGGCGCGCTCGAAGATGGAGAGGTGACGATGGATATGATCGACAATGCCGTGCGCCGTATCCTTAATGCAAAGGTTAGTCTCGGGCTTTTTGAAGATCCTTACAGCCGTTGCGACGTCTCCGACGCTTCTTCCGGCAAGCTTTTCTCGGCAGAGCACCGGAAGGTGGCCAGAGATGTTGCCGCGAAGACATTTGTGCTGATGAAAAACGATAACAGTCTGCTTCCTTTGAAGAAGAATGCGAAGATTGCGCTGGTAGGGCCTATGGCTCACGCCCGTAATCAAATGGCCGGCACCTGGAGCTTTACCAGTTCTACAAAAGATCGCCATCGGTCGGTGCTCGACGGTCTGCGCGACGCTGCCACTGATTCTAATCTGATTGTTTATGCTCAGGGCTGCAATATATATTTCGATGAGAAAAAGCAGAATGCAGTGTGCAAAGGGCTGATTCCCCGTGGTGATGACAAGGCAATGTTGGCCGATGCACTTGCAGCAGCCGCCGATGCCGATGTGATTGTGGCTTGTCTTGGCGAATCGGCCGATATGTCGGGCGAATCGGCCTGCCGCACCGACCTTAATATGCCTGATGCTCAGAAGCAACTGCTTGAAGCGATGGTAGCGACCGGCAAACCGGTGGTGCTTCTTCTGTTTGGCGGTCGCCCCGTTTCGCTCTGCTGGGAGAAGGAATATGTGCCCGCAATCCTGAATGTATGGTATGGTGGTTCGGAGGCAGGTGATGCCATCGCCGATGTTCTCTATGGAGATAAAGCACCCCAGGGACGCCTTACTACCACTTTCCCGCGCACTGTAGGCCAGATGCCTTTATATTATAACCATCTGCCCACCAGCCGCCCCGACCCTGAAGATGATGTTTTTAATCTGTATCAGAGCAACTGGATTGACGAGCGCACCTCGCCGCTCTATCCATTTGGTTACGGTCTGACTTACACCACATTCAGCTACGACCCTGTTAAACTGTCGTCCGACAAGATGCCGAAGGGTGGCGCTATCGAGGCTACTGTGAAAGTCACCAATACCGGTAAGCGGGGAGGAACGGAGGTGGTCCAGCTCTACCTGCGCGACCGCTATGCCTCGTTTTGTCGGCCTGTACAGGAGCTGAAGCATTTCAGCCGCGTGACACTTAAGCCGGGAGAAAGCCGCGATGTGACTTTCCTCCTGACCGAGGAGGATCTTAAGTTCTACAATGCCGATCTCGAATATGTATATGAACCCGGCGAATTTCAACTGATGATTGGCCCTGACTGCCAGCGTGTTGAAACTCTAACTTTTACCGCTGAATGAAACATCTCTTTGCCATCTTCCTGGCACTTTTCGCGCTATCTGCATCGGCTTCTGTTGCTGATGACTGGGCGATCATACCTGCTCCTCAGAAAATAGAACTTACCGGCGGAGAGCTTTCTCCGTCGGATATCACCTACATTGACGCTTCCGATACCGACATCCCTGTTCTTTACGGCGAACTCGATCGTCTGCCGCACGCAAAGCGGAAGGGGATAGGTGTGAAACTGACAGTTGACAGTTGCGCCAACATCCCTTCGGATGAGGGTTATGTGTTGAAGATTACACCTCGTTCGGTAAGCGTTGAAGCCACCGGGGATGCAGGTCTGTTTTATGGCTGTGTCACGCTTAATCAGCTGATGACACGTGCTCGCGAGACAGGAAAAAAGCTGCCGGCGATGACCATCACCGACTCTCCGGCTATAGCGATGCGTGCTGTGCATTTCGACACCAAGCACCATCTCGACCGAATGAAATATTATTATGACCTTATCGACCGGTTGGCCGGTTATAAGGTGAATACGATAATATGGGAGGTCGACGATAAGTTGCAATATGAAAGTCATCCGGAATGTTCTTCGCCGAATGCTATCTCCAAGCAGGAAATGCAGGCGTTGAGCCGCTATGCCCGCGACCGCCACATAGCCATCGAACCGTTGATTCAGGGGCTTGGCCATGCTTCATATATCCTGAAAAACCATTGGGAACTTCGCGAGAATCCGTTGAGCGACTGGGAGTTCTGCCCCTCCAATCCCGATACATACCGCCTGCAGTTCGACCTCTATCGCGATGCGCTTGAGGCAATGCCCTACGGCAAACTGCTGCATGTGGGCGGTGACGAGATTACGGCTATCGGTATCGACCAGCGGTGCAAGGCTACCGGAAAGTCGCCTTTTGAATTGCAGATGCAATGGCTTGAAAAGGTGTGCGGATTCGCTTTGGAGCATCACCGTAAGCCTGTATTCTGGGATGATATGGCGCTGAAGCAAGCCGGAGTGTGGGATTTAGTGAATGAACCGAAGTCGCCGGAGGAGGCTGTGAAGCATTGGAAAGAAGACGGGCTTGATGAGGCTGTAAAGCTCTTTCCCGACAGTTGTGTGTTTATGCGCTGGAATTATGATGATCCAACCGCTCCGGCGCACATCAAATTGCTCGACTGGTATGGCCGGAATGGAGTGCCGGTGTTTGCGGCCACTTCAGCCAATCAGGGCATAGATGTGTTTATACCGCGGCGCGAGTCGAATATTCAGAATATTAAAGCGTTCTGCCGTCTGGTCGCCGATAATAAGCTGGAAGGAATATTTGCAACCAACTGGGAGGATGGCTCACCGCACTGGGAAACCGTAGCGCGCGGGTTTGCCGCCCTGGGTGAATATGGTTGGAATCCTTATACGCGAAGCAAAGATAAATTTAAATCGGTATATTCTCAGCGTGAATTCGGCCTTCCGGCCAATGGCATAGATTTTATAGATTTGCTTGAGCGGTCGGCATATTTCTTCGACAAGGCTTTGGCGGTGGAGGGAAGGCGTAACCCCGCATATCAGGTGTGGGGATATAAGCTTCTCGGATTGCCCGACAAGGAGAACCCCGGCCAATGGAGCCGTGAGAATAAGTTGCTGCTCGACTCCGCACGTGTGCAGGTTCAGCGCTACGACCTGATTAAGGAAAAAATCAGCTATGCCCGCGATAATGCGCTGCGCCACCGTTATACGCTCGATGTTTATGGCCAGTGCAATGAACTGTTCAATTATCCGGCTAAAATACTCCTGGCTTTGGAGAATGCAGATATGGGCAAAGCGGGCGCCATGGATAACCTGAAAAAGGTGTGCGATGACTTCGACGCTATGCGCCGGGAATACGAAAAGATTTATAGCGAAACCCGCTTTATGGTGCAGCCAAATGGATATATCTTTGATATGAATCACCACCATCATCTATCGGCGCGTACCCCCGACAGCTCCTGGATTTTCCTGTATGAGATTCCGTTTGTGCAGTCGGTGCGCGAATGGCTTGATGAAAATAAAAATCCATCAGGCGCCATTCTGCAATAGGCTCGCGGATCGCTGTCTCGCAAAATATCCTGAATGCTATATGGCAAGCGCTGTGTCCGGTGATGGGCACAGCGCTTGTCGTATTTTTTTTTGTTTGAGGAGGTTTGCCTCCTAAGGCTTCTTCAGTTATTCCCTAAGGCTTTATTTTAGGAGGCTGAGTCCCACAGGTTTTAAGCTTTGGGAGCGGAGGCTACGGGAGATACCGGGATTGCAGAGGGGGTGACGGGCTGCTTTGCTTCCCAGCCGAGAGCTGATGCACCAAGCACGGCGGCATCGGCCTCTTTGAGTTCGCTGAACAGCACTTTCACTTTGCCTTTCCAGATGGCAATCATATTCTTTTCCATAGCTTCGCGGAGAGGCTTCAGCAGCAGGTCGCCGCTCTTTGCCAGGCCGCCGAAGAGCACGAATGCCTCCGGTGCGGAGAATACTGTGAAGTTGGCCAAAGCTTCGCCGAGAATCTTGCCGGTGTAGTCAAATACGTCCTTGGCAAGCTTGTCGCCGGCAATTGCTGCGTCGTAAACATCCTTTGAAGTAATGTCTTCGAGAGCCATATTACGCAGGAGCGAGGGTTCGGTAGAGCGAGCTTCGAGGAATTCAACAGCTGTGCGAGCTACACCGGTAGCCGAGCAGTATGCCTCAAGGCAGCCGCTGCGACCGCAGCCGCAGAGACGGCCATTGTTGGGCTTCACGATTACGTGGCCCAGCTCACCGGCAAAACCGTCGTGTCCATAGACGAGCTGACCGTTGATTACGATGCCCGAGCCTACGCCGGTGCCGAGGGTAATCATAATGAAGTCTTTCAAACCGCGGGCCACACCGTAGGTCATTTCACCGATGGCAGCTGCGTTGGCGTCGTTGGTGATCGATACGGGCACACCGAATTTCTCGCTGACAAGCTGTGCCAGTGGAATTGGAGGAGGCCAGGGGAGGTTCACATGGTTCTCGATTGTGCCGGTATAATAGTTGGCGTTAGGAGCACCGATTCCGATGCCGTGAATTTTGTCGACGGCGTCGTTGGCTTCAATCAGCTTGGTAAGCTCAGTGTGAAGTTCGTCGATGTAGTCGTTGATGTTGCTGTGCTTGCGAGTCTTGATAGAAGAGCTTGCAATAACCACGCCTCTGGCGTCTACGATACCGAACACGGTGTTTGTGCCACCTATATCGATACCTACTACATAAGGTTTGCTCATTTCAGGTAAGAAGTAAAATAAGAAGAGTGTGTTTTTTGATTGGATTCACAAAGATAATGCTTTTTTTTAAATGTCAAGCAAGAAATTGATTTTAATTATTGCACATTTCAATGAAGAATGTGCAGTTTATGGGCCGAAGTGCTTTGTTTTGTGTAAGTAGAATTTGTAATTAAAGAAATGAGTGTAATTGAAAGTTTTAATCAGCTTACAAAATGGCAAAATTGTTATAAAATATCACTTAATTTTTTAACAAAAATTTTCTGCAATTCTGCTATTTATAATAAATTATTTACTATATTTGCACTGTACATATTATCCTGACAGTGTGCCGAGAGCATTTCTCAGTATGCATCGAATTTAATATTTAGCCATTTATGACCACGATTAAATCATTCAGTCAGCTTACCGACCATCTTTCGCTTATGGCGTCAAAGCCTAAAGTTGCGGTGGTCTGCCCATACGACACCGATACGTGTGAGGCTGTGTTTGAGGCACTTGCCGATGGCTTGATTAAGGCTGTGCTGGTGGGTGAAAAGGGAAAAATCGATGCTACGCATATCGCTGCCAAGTTTCCCGACAGTGTGGAAATTGTAGATGCGGCTTCCGACAAGGATGCTGCCGCTACGGCCGTAGCTCTTGCCCGCGAGGGAAAGGCCGACATTCTGATGAAGGGGCTTATCGGCACCGATACGCTTCTCCACGCTGTGCTCGATAAGCAGAACGGCATACTTCCTCCGGGCAATCTTCTCACACATATTACTGTGAGTGAAATCCCCGGCCTTGACCGCCTGATTTTCTATTCCGACGTTGCTGTGATTCCTTATCCCACACTGGAGCAGCGCGAGAAAATCCTGATGCTTGATGCTGAGGTGCTCCGCCGTTTTGGCATCGAAAACCCGAAGGTGGCGTTGATTCATTTCACTGAAAAGGTAAATCCGAAATTCCCCAACTCGGTTGACTATCAGACTATGGTTGGCCGTGCTCAGGCCGGAGAATATGGCCGGGTGACTGTTGGTGGACCGATGGATGTGAAGACTGCTTTCGATCTTCATTCTGCTAAGGTGAAGGGCATCACTTCGCCTGTAGCAGGCCATGCCGACCTTCTGCTTTTCCCGAATATCGAGTCGGCTAATACGTTCTATAAGACGATGTCGTATTTCGTGGAGGTCGAAATGGCCGGTGCGCTGCTTGGCACCTCTGTGCCGGTTGTGCTCCCCTCGCGAGCCGACAGCGCCTCCAATAAGTATTTTTCCCTTGCTCTGGCGTCGATGATTTCGGCTCGCTGAGTTTGCGCCGGCTCTGTAATCTGAGTTATCACAAGCCGGTTGAATCTGAGAAGATTAAATGCTGTTTGTTATCAATGAAAATCTTAGCCATTAACCCCGGTTCCACATCTACTAAAATCGCCGTTTTTGACAACGATAAGCCAATTATGCGTCACACCATCCGCCACTCTGTGGAGGAGCTTTCGCGCTTCAAGCGTGTAATCTACCAGATGGAATATCGTCGCGAGCTTGTGCTCAAAGCGTTGGCTGATAATAATATATCTTTGGATTTCGATGCCGTGATAGGTCGCGGCGGTCTTACCGAACCGATTCCCGGTGGCGTCTATGAGGTGAACGAGGAGATGGTGAAGGCGCTTTACAGTTGCCCTCGCGACCACGCCTGCAATCTGGGCAGCCTAATTGCCCGCGATATTGCGTCGCTTATCCCCGGCGCGCGTGCATTTATGGCCGACCCCGGCATTGTGGATGAGATGGACGAAGTTTGCCATATCTCCGGATCGCCGCATCTTCCGCGAATCACCACCTGGCACGCGCTGAATCAGCGTGCTATCGGGCGCCGGTTTGCCGCCGACTACTCCGCCACGCATCCCGATGCTCCGAAGAAATATGAGGAGATGGATCTGATTATAGCGCATCTTGGCGGAGGCATTTCAGTAGGAGCGCACCACCTTGGCCGCTGCGTCGACGTCAACAACGCTTTCGATGGCGAGGGCCCGTTCTCGCCGGAACGTGCCGGCACACTCCCGTCAGGCGCGCTTATCGACCTTTGTTTTTCAGGCAAATATACCAAGGACCAGCTGAAGCGCCGCATCAGTGGTAAAGCCGGACTTGCAGCGCATCTCGGCACAATCGATGTGCAGGAGGTGGAGCGCAGAATTGCCCACGGCGACGAGCACGCCCGGCTTGTTCTCGACGCTATGATTTATCAGATAGCCAAAAGCATAGGCGCACTCACTCCGGTGCTCCGCGGGCATGTCGATGCTATCCTTCTCACCGGAGGCATAGCCCATTCGGAGTATGTGATGGAGCGCCTTGTCGACCGTGTGTCGTTTATCGCTCCGGTGCACATCTACCCCGGGGAGGATGAACTGGAGGCTATGGCTCTCAATGCTTTGGGAGCGCTTCACGGCGAGTTGCCCGTGCAGGAATACCGCAGGCCGCAGGTAGTGGCCGATGTGTCGGTAGCCGGCGGATTAGCAAAGTGATGTGCCGCGCAGAATCACGCGTTTGATAAGCGGCTCGGTGTAGGCGTATGGCAGATAGGCCAGCGAGGGAATCGGTTCGGTAAGAATTACCGATGCCGCTGCGCCGGGGAAGATTGCGCCATATTCATCCTCCAGGCCGAGTGCTGCTGTCGCGTTGACGGTGATGGCATTGAACGCTTCTTCGGGAGTGAGACGCATCTTGATGCACCCCAGCGACCATACAAACCGCATTGACCCTGAAGGTGAAGAACCCGGATTATAGTCGGAGGCGAGTGCCAGCGGCAATCCGGCATCGACAGCTTCGCGGGCTTTCCCGAAGGGTATGCCCAGGAAGAAAGAGGCTCCCGGAAGCATCGTGGGAATCGTGGTGTGTTTTCCGCCAGATAGAGTGGAGGCAAGGCAGGCTATTTCAGCGTCGGTCATCCGCTCGAGATGGTCGACCGACAGGCAGCCGTTGGCCACACCAACCTGCACTCCGCCGGAAACGTCCAACTCATTAGCGTGGATTTTCCCGCGGATGCCATACTTCGCTGCCGCCTTGAGGATGTGGTCGGTCTCCTCGGTGGTGAAGAATCCTTTGTCGCAGAAAACATCAACGAAATCGGCGAGTTGCTCCTCGGCCACCTGCGGGAGCAGCTGGTCAACCAGCATATCCACGTACCCCTTCTGATTGCCGTTGAATGCGCGCCCTACGGCGTGCGCACCAAGGAAGTTGGCGCGAATGGCAATCATCGGAAACATCTGTTTGAGCCGACGGATTACGCGCAGCATTTTCAACTCACCCTCATAGGTGAGGCCGTAACCGCTTTTGATGTCGATGGCTCCGGTGCCGGAGGCGGCGCACTGGCGCAGACGCCGGGCAGCCGTGTTCAGCAACTCTTCTTCGGAAGTGTCGTTGAGCAGGTCGGCAGAATTGAGGATGCCACCTCCTCGGCGGGCAATTTCCTCATATGATAGCCCGGCAATCTTGTCGCGGAATTCTCCTTCACGGCTTCCGGCATAAACCAGATGTGTGTGCGAGTCGCAGAAGCAGGGAAGTACCCAGCTCCGGGAGGCGTCGATAACCTGCCGGAATCCTGCTTCGTCGGGGCAGCTATCCATTGTGCCGAAGTCGCTGATGCGCTCGCCGTCGATGGCAAGCCAGGCGTCGGTAAGCATCGGCACTTCATTCATCTGCCGGCCGCAAAGCATCCGGGGCGCACGGCTGTAGGCACTCGCGAGAGTGCCGATATTTTTAATCAGAAGCGATTTCATAATTGAAGGTTTGTCAGTGGGCACGGAGGAATTCCACCGATTTCTCTATCCAGGGGTGCATAAAGCAATCAACGTCGACAAACGGCACATCCTTGCGGTACTGGTCGTGTAGATTGCGGATTGGCTCGGACGTTTCATCGGCGCCTCGGAAGTCAAGCGCCTGGGCGGCGTTGAACAGTTCGATTGCCAGCACACGCTCGGTATTGTCGACTACCTTCAGAAGCTTGGTGGCAGCATTGGCGCCCATAGATACGTGGTCTTCCTGACCCTGCGACGAGGGAATGGAGTCTACACTGTTGGGCCAGCACAGCCCCTTCGACTGACTTACAATCGACGCGGCGGTGTATTGCGGAATCATAAAACCGCTGTTCAGACCCGGTTTGGCCACCAGGAATGATGGTAGCCCGCGTGTGCCGGAAATTAGCTTATAGATACGACGCTCGGAGATGTTCGACAGTTCGCAGAGAGCCACAGCCAGGAAATCCATCGGCATTGCTATAGGTTCGCCGTGGAAGTTGCCTGCGGAAACAATGATATCCTCCTCGGGGAAGATGGTGGGATTGTCGGTGGGGGCGTTGATTTCCTCCTGAAGCTTTTCGAGCACGAAGTAATATGTGTCTTTGCAAGCGCCGTGGATCTGCGGAATGCAGCGGAAGGAATAGGGATCCTGCACGTGGGTCTTGTGGCGGAGGATGAGCTTGCTACCGGCAAGCAGACGGCGGTATTCTGCCGCTGTGTCGATCTGGCCGGGATGGTTGCGCACCTCATTCACTTCTTTGCCAAACGGCTCAATGCGGCCGTCGAAGGCTTCGAGCGACATAGCGCCTATGATATCGGCCTGACGCAGCAGGCGTTCGGCTTTCAGCAGGGCTGCCACACCGTGGGCGCTCATAAACTGGGTGCCGTTGAGCAGAGCCAGACCCTCTTTCGATTTGAGCGTGATGGGTTTCCACCCAAACTTGTCAAGGATTTCCGATGCGGGATATTTCTGACCTTTATAACGCACTTCGCCAAGACCGATCAGCGGCAGCGAAAGGTGGGCGAGAGGCGCCAGGTCGCCCGAAGCGCCAAGCGAGCCCTGTGCGTAGACAATCGGGTAAACCCCTTCGTTGAAGAAATCGAGCAGGCGCTGCACGGTGATGAGCTGCACGCCGGAATTGCCATAGCTGAGCGATTGGGCTTTCAGCAGCAGCATCAGGCGCACCACCTCTTCCGAAACCTCATCTCCTATGCCGCAGGAGTGACTCATTACCAGATTTTTCTGCAGTTGTGAGAGCTGGTCGGAGTCGATGGAGATATTGCAGAGCGACCCGAAACCGGTTGTGATTCCGTAAATTGGCTCTTTGGCGGTGGCCATTTTCTTGTCGAGAAATTCCCGGCAGCGGGTTATACGGCTTATGGCATCGTCGCTGAGTTCAAGACGGTAGTTGCCTGCAAGGATTTCGCCTACGCGCTCCACGGTGAGGAGGTCGGCGCTGATTTTGTGTACGTTTTTATGGTCGGATTCCATTTGGGAAAGTGGCTGAATATTGAATTGACAGAAAAAGTGTTTTCGGATTGAAGTTTCCTTATTGATGTTGGCAGACCGGAGCTGTCGGCGTTAGTTAACGCCGGCGAGTGCCGAATCGATTACATCGTCATCGGCGAAGTTGGGGATGGTGACGCGAAGCTGGGGCGTGCGCTCCATCTCGCGGCGGATGGCATCGTAGGCACCCTTGTTGCGGGCCCAGGACCGACGGGCTATGCCATTGTTTACATCCCAGAAAAGCATTTCACGGATGCGCTTGTCGGCTTCTTCGCTGCCGTCGATTACCATACCGAAACCGCCGTTGATGACTTCGCCCCAGCCTACACCGCCGCCGTTGTGGATCGAAACCCAGGTGGCGCCTCGGAAGGAGTCGCCTATGACATTCTGCACTGCCATATCGGCGGTAAACTGTGAGCCGTCGGTGATGTTGGATGTTTCGCGATAGGGAGAATCGGTGCCGGAGACGTCGTGATGGTCGCGGCCGAGCACGATAGGCGCGGAGATTTCACCGCGGCGAATGGCATCGTTGAAGGCCAGCGCTATGCGGGTGCGGCCTTCGGCATCGGCATACAGGATACGTGCCTGCGAACCCACAACGAGGTGGTTGCGGCCGGCTTGGCGAATCCAGTGGAGGTTGTCGGCGAGCTGTGCGCGGATATCTTCGGGGGCTGTGGCAAGCATATCTTCCAGCACATCACCGGCGAGACGGTCGGTCTTGGCCAGGTCGGCGGGGTCGCCCGACGAGCAAACCCAGCGGAAGGGACCGAAGCCGTAGTCGAAGAATTTCGGACCCATAATATCCTGCACATAAGAGGGATAGCGGAAAGTGCCGTCGGCTTTCAGGATGTCGGCACCGGCGCGCGAGCTTTCCAGCAGGAAGGCGTTGCCGTAGTCGAAGAAGTACATACCCTTGTCGGCCAGGCGGTTGATGGCCGCTACCTGACGGCGCAGCGATTCGCGCACGGCCTCGCGGAAGCGCTCCGGCTCATCGGCCATCATACGCTGCGATTCCTCGTAAGTATACCCCACGGGATAGTAGCCGCCTGCCCACGGATTGTGGAGCGAGGTCTGGTCGCTGCCGAGGTTTACTTTTATGCCCTCATCGGCCAGACGCTCCCAGAGGTCGACAATGTTGCCCTGGTAAGCCATCGACACAACCTCTTTGTCGGCGACGGCCTGGCGGATGCGGGGAATAAGTTCGTCGAGGTCGGTGTGAACCTCGTCGACCCAACCCTGTGAACGGCGTTTTTCCACCGCGGCGGGATTGATTTCAGCGGTTACGCTCACTACGCCGGAGATGTTTCCGGCTTTGGGTTGTGCGCCCGACATACCGCCCAGACCGGCGGTGACGAAGAGCATGCCGCCCAGCGATGTCTCACCTTCGGGCAGATGGTTGCGCCCGGCGTTGAGCACGGTGATTGTTGTGCCGTGAACGATGCCCTGCGGTCCGATATACATATATGATCCGGCGGTCATCTGGCCGTACTGCGATACGCCCATAGCGTTGAAGCGTTCCCAGTCGTCGGGCTTGGAGTAGTTGGGTATCACCATACCGTTGGTTACCACCACGCGGGGTGCTCCGGGATGTGAGGGGAAAAGACCCAGCGGATGCCCCGAGTACATTACCAGGGTCTGCTCGTCGGTCATTTCCGAAAGGTATTTCATAGTGAGGCGATACTGTGCCCAGTTCTGAAACACGGCGCCGTTGCCGCCATAGATGATAAGTTCGTGGGGATGCTGCGCTACGGCCGGATCGAGATTGTTCTGAATCATCATCATTATGGCCGCTGCCTGGCGCGATTTAGCGGGATATTCGCTTATCGGACGGGCATACATAGGGTAGTGGGGGCGCAGACGATACATATATATACGTCCGTAATCCTTCAGTTCGCGGGCAAACTCTGGTGCGAGTTCGGCGTGCAGCTCTTTGGGAAAATAGCGCAGGGCATTCTTCAGGGCCAGCTTTTTCTGCTCGGGGGTGAGGATATCCTTGCGGCGCGGAGCGTGGTTTACCGAAGTGTCGTATGGACGGGGTTCGGGGAGCGGATTTGGAATGCCGCCGGTTATGTCTTTGACAAATTCTTCGTGTGTCATAATGATGGTTGCAGGGTGGATAGATTATTTATCGGGATAGAGACTGATGGATCAGTCAATCACTTCGTTTACGATGTTGAGGATTGCATCTTCGCGTGAAGCTGCGTAGGCCGCGATTTCCTCGGCGGCTTCCGTAAGTTCCTGGGCTGTTTCGCGGTTTTTGATGCCGGAAGCGTTGATGCGGACGTTGAGCTGTGCGCCGAGAATGGCCGAGCGGATGGCCAGCGCACCCACGCCTACATCACTGATGGAGTTGGGGTTGCCTTCGCGGGCCATTGCTTCGAGCACGTCGAAGGCTTCATAGGCGGTCTGCATTGTGCGCAGAGGCACCTGAGCGGCGTAGATTGTGGCCTCTTCCAGAGCCTGGGCACGCAGCTCCTTCTCCTGGTCGGTGGCCTTGGGCATACCGATTGCAGCCATAATGCGGTTGAAGGCGGCAGTATCTTCATCCACAAGCGCCATCAGGCGGTCGAGGATCGAGCGACCCTTTTCGGCGTAGTCGGAGAACATTTTCCACTGGTCGTCCCATCCCGGTTTATGTGCCGAGAGGTTGGCTACCATTGCGCCGAGAGCTGCGCCCAAAGCACCCATATATGCCGAGATACTGCCTCCGCCGGGAGCAGGTGATTCCGATGCCGTCTCATCGGCAAAATCGGTCAGCGACCTCGAGGCAAGCCGGTGAGTCTCTTTAGAGTCGGCGGCAATCATATATTCGATAACCTTTTCCGACGGGTCGAACGGCTTCAGTTCGTCAAGCCCCATCGACTTAACGGCAATACGGATAATCTCCTTTTCCGGAATACCGAGCGAACGCTGCTGCAGGGTGAGGTAGTGTTTGCCTGCTTCGATGAGTGCGCTTTTGGGCACCACGCCCACGATTTCAGTACCGGTAACACGTATACCGCGCTCGCGGGCGGCACGGCTTACTTCGTCGAAAGCCGCGTGCAGGGGAGTGGTCTTGGAGTCGGTGATGTTCATCGACACCTGTGCTATGCCATATTCATCGATATACCATCCGAGCGCCTTAGTGCCTTTGAGCGTACCGGGAATCATAATTGTTTTGCCATCGGCATCCTTAAGCGGTTTGCCGTTGGGTTTCCCTCCTTCGCGTTTTGGGCGACCTTTTTCGCGTACATCGAATGCAATAGCGTTGGCGCGACGTGTGGAGGTGGTGTTCAGGTTGAAATTCACGGCAATCAGGAAGTCGCGCGCACCGATAGCGCTTGCACCTGTACGGGCAATGTCGGCATCGAAAGCGCGGTCGCCGAAGTCGGCGCCATCCTCTCCGCCAAGCCTTTCGGCCAGCCCTTCATATTCCCCTTTGCGGCAAACGGCCAGATTCTTGCGGCCGGGGCGCAGAGCCGACGCCTCATAGGCATAGACAGGGATGCGCAGTTCCCGGGCCACGCGCTCGCCAAGTTGACGCGCCATCTCGGCACATTCCTCAAGGGTTACGCCGGCCACCGGCACGAGCGGACACACATCCGTGGCGCCCATACGTGGGTGAGCGCCGTGGTGCTTGCTCATATCAATCAGTTCGGCAGCCTTTTTTATGCCGCGGAAAGCGGCCTCGGTCACCGCCTCGGGAGTGCCCACGAAAGTCACTACAGTACGGTTTGTAGCCTCTCCGGGATCAACGTCGAGCAGCTTTATATTTTCGTCCTTACCGTCGAGGGTGATAGCATCGGTGATGGCCTTGATAACCACGGGGTCGCGTCCCTCGCTGAAATTCGGGACACATTCTATTATGCGCTTTTCCATATATCAGACAAGAATTATATCAGACAAGAATATTATCGGATAGGATAGAAATGTTTTCGTATAAAAGTGACATTACGTCTACCCTGCAAAGTTACAATTATTTTTGTAATCTCACCCCTTGTCCACCATATAATATTGATAATCCTAAGCATATCTGTCGCGTTAAAACCTGTATATGGCGGATAGATTTGGCGGAGTGTAGAGAAATGATTAACTTTGCGTGAATGGATTGCAAACACTCAGTGTAATGAAAGGTTCGGTCGTAATAAGATTCGTGATCATAGGGCTGTTATGGGCCGGAGTTTGCGCTATCCTGATAGTGAGGATGGTGGCTTTGGATACGCCTCTGAATCTTATGACTCTGTTTCCGATCATAGCATCCGGCATAATAGTGTTTGTGCCTCTGTATAAGAAATATATCAGGAATGACAAGCAGCGAAACAGCAAAGGGGAATGAACTCCCGCTTTTAAGCCGCATTGATTCACCATACGACTTGCGCCGTCTGCCGCAGGATAAGCTGCCGGCGGTGTGCGATGATATTCGCCGGAAGCTTATAGAGTCGCTTTCGGTCAACCCGGGGCATTTTGCTTCGAGTATGGGCGCCGTAGAGCTTACGGTGGCCTTGCATTATGTATTCAATACACCTTACGACCGCATCGTGTGGGATGTTGGGCATCAGGCTTACGGTCATAAGCTCCTTACGGGGCGTCGCGACTCCTTTGCCACAAACCGATGCCTGAACGGCCTGAGCGGTTTCCCGAATCCTGATGAGAGCGAATACGACACCTTTATGGCCGGTCACGCTTCCAACTCCATCTCGGCTGCGCTGGGTATGGCTGTGGCCACTCAGCTGCAGGGTGATGACCCGCTGCGCCATGTGGTGGCGGTGATAGGGGATGCATCCATATCGGGCGGCCTGGCCTTCGAGGGGTTGAACAATGCCGCGAATACGCCTAATAATCTGCTGATTATCCTCAACGACAACAATATGTCGATCGACGCTAATGTGGGCGCTCTGCACAGCTATCTTGCACAGATTACCACGTCGCGCGGATACAATAACATCCGCTACGGGCTGTATAAGGTGCTTCGAAAGTTGCATCTGGTGAGCGACCGGAGCCGCGGCTCGATTATGCGTCTCAACAATTCGCTGAAGGCATTCCTCACTCATGAGCAGAATATCTTCGAGGGCTTGAATATCAGATATTTCGGTCCGGTCGACGGGCACGATGTAAACGGCCTTATCCGTGTGCTGAATGATATCAAGGATATGACGGGTCCGAAAATCCTGCATATAAAGACAATAAAGGGTAAGGGGTATGCTCCTGCTGAGAAAGACCCCATCACCTGGCATGCTCCCGGCAAATTCGATGCTGCTACCGGCAAACGTGCCGCTTGCTCGGGCAAACTTAAATTCCAGGATGTTTTCGGCGAGGAACTTCTCCGGCTGGCACGGGAGGACAAGCGGATTGTGGGCATCACAGCCGCTATGCCTACTGGTACATCAATCTCCGTGATGCAGAAAGAGCTGCCGGAGAGAGTGTTCGATGTGGGTATTTCCGAAGGCCACGCCGTAACCTTTGCCGGCGGTCTTGCCAAAGAGGGTTTGCATCCGTTTGTGGCAATCTATTCCTCATTCCTGCAGCGCGCTTACGACCAGATAATCCACGATGTGGCAATCCAGCGACTGCCTGTGACATTCTGCATCGACCGCGCCGGTCTGGTAGGCGAGGATGGTGTGACGCATCACGGTTTATTTGACCTGGCCTACCTTCGTGCTGTGCCGAATCTCACCGTGGCTTCGCCGCGCAATTATGCCCAGCTGAAATCGCTGATGCAGATGGCTGCGGCCTACGACGGCCCTATGGCCATCCGCTATCCCCGCGGCAGCGGCGAGGAGGGGGATGAAACTACAGACAAGGTGGTTTTCGGCAAGGGCGAGCGCCTCTCCGACGGTCACGACCTGGCCATTATCACTATCGGTCCGATTGCTTCCGAGGCTGCGGAGGCTGTAAAGCTTCTGCGCGAAAAAGGTATAAGCGCCGCACATTATTCTATGACATTCCTCAAGCCTCTCGACGAGGAGATTATGCGAGAAGTGGCAGAAAAGCATGTGCCTGTGATAACCCTTGAGGATGGCACAACTGTAGGTGGCCTTGGTTCGGCTGTGGCCGAATGGCTTACCGGCAACGGTTTTGCCGACACGAGCGTTACCCGCATCGGCGTGCCCGACGAGTTTGTGGCCCAGGGCACTATAGCCCAGCTGCGCAAGCTATGCGGAATGGATGCCGCTTCGGTGGCTGAAATCGCCGTAAAACAATTAATCTCCGTACAGCAATGAAGATTGTAATAGCCGGAGCCGGCGAAGTAGGCTCTCATCTGGCAAAACTTCTTTCGCGTGAGGAGCAGGATATTATTGTGCTCGACAGCGACAGGAAGAAACTAATGCCGCTCGATGCCAATTATAATCTTATGACGACAGTGGGCAGCCCTACATCGTTTGCCGATTTGAGAAGGGCAGGTGTAGACGCCGAATGCGACCTTTTCATTGCCGTCACACCCTACGAGAATACCAATCTCATAGCCTGTGCTGTGGCGAAAAGCCTCGGCGCCCGCAAGACTGTGGCGCGCATCGACAACTGGGGGCATCTCGACCCGCATAACCGGGAGGTATTTGAGGATATAGGCGTAGATAACCTTATTTACCCCGAGTATCTTGCCGCGCAGGAAATATGCCAGGCGCTGAAACGCCCCTGGGCACGCAACTGGTTTGAACTGCATCAGGGTGAGCTTATCCTGGTGGGTGTGCGTGTGGAGCGTGGCGCTGCTATCGAAGGGAAGCAGTTGCGCGAAATCACATTCTCGCAGCACAACTATCACGTGGCTGCCATTAAGCGCAATCACGAAACGATTATACCGCGAGGCGACGACACAATCCGTCCCGACGACATCCTATATTTCTGCACCACGCGCCCCTTCGCCGACGAAATCCGTGATGTTTGCGGCAAGAAGGATTACAAGGTGCGCAATGTGATGATAATGGGAGGCAGCCGCATAGCTGTGCGCCTCGCCCACGAAGCCCGTGATCAGTTCTCGCTGACCATTATGGATGAGGACATCGACCTGTGCCGGTCGTTGCCCGAACAGCTTTCAGGCTGTAAGGTGAAAATCATCCACGGTGATGCCCGCAACAACGATACTCTGCGCGAAGAAGGTATATCGGATATGGATGCTTTTGTGGCGCTGACCGACCATTCCGAGACCAATATCCTTGCCTGCCTTACGGCTAAGGAATTCGGTGTACACAAGACCGTGGCCGAGGTGGAGAACATTCAGTTTATCTCGGAAGCCGAAGGCTTGAATATCGGTACTGTCATCAACAAGAAATTGTTGGCGTCGAGCCGTATCTTCCAGCTCCTTCTTGCTCAGGATGCAAACTCCGGCAAGGTGATGGCGCTGGCCGATGCCGAGGTGGCCGAACTTGAGGCGCGCGAAGGTTCCAAGATTACCAAGGCGCCTGTGATGAATCTGAAGCTTATCCACGAGATGACTCTGGCCGGCCTGATTCGCGACGGCAAGGGTATGCTTGTAACCGGCCGCACACAGATTCAGCCCGGCGACCATGTGGTGGTGTTCTGCCTCTCGGGCTTCATTCACAAAGTGGAAAAATATTTTCTATAATTAATGTTTCATAGGGTCTAATCAATGTTGCGCAGGGTCTCGATAGTCAACTGGAAGATGCTGGTCAGGGTTCTTGGCTGGCTTTTGCTGATTGAGGCCATATTTATGGGCTTTCCTCTGCTGGCTTCTGCAATTTACCGCGAGCCGATAATGCCCTTTGTCACTGCAATACTGATTACACTCGGAGTAGGGCTGTTTGCCACATTCTGCGTGAAGCCTCACCGCTATGATATGGGCAAACGCGAAGGCTTCCTGCTCACGGCCCTGGTGTGGGTGGTGTTCTCGCTGTTCGGTACGATACCGTTTATGGCAGTAGAGAATGCGGCCACATTTACCGACGCATTTTTCGAGGCAATGTCGGGCTTCACCACCACCGGCGTATCTACCTTTGCCGACACGGAATCACTGCCCTACGGTATCCACTTGTGGAGGTCGCTGATGCAGTGGCTTGGCGGTATGGGTATTATCCTGTTCACCTTGGCTGTGCTCCCGATGCTCAACTCCTCGGGAGGAATGCAGATGTTCAATGCCGAGGTTACGGGAATCACTCACGAAAAGCTCCGTCCCAGGGTAAGTTCCACAGCCAAGCGTCTATGGCTTGTGTATTTCCTGCTAACAGTGCTGCTTTTTATCCTGTACGTTGTAGGACCGATGAACTGCTTCGACAGCCTTTGCCACGCCTTCTCCACCATGTCGACCGGCGGCTTCTCCACGCGCGGTGAGGTGCTTGAAAGGTATAACTCGTTATATGTCAAGATAGTCACCACGGTATTTATGTTTATCGGCGGTGTGAATTTCGCGCTGATTTTCCGTGCGAGCACAGGTCATTTCCGGTCGGTGTGGCACAATGAAGTGTTCCGCCTCTATGTGGCGGTGTGCCTGGTGATGTTTGTGGTGATTGACATCTCGCTGATTCTGAATCCGGCGGTAGAGCACAGCGTGGAAAACTATACGGTGAATCCGCTCTTTCAGGTAGTGTCGACCATCTCATCTACCGGTTATGCCGTGAGCGGTATCAACAGTTGGGGCGCCTTCCCGCTGGGAGTGTTGGTGCTTATGATGCTGGTGGGCGCTTGCGCCGGGTCGACATCTGGCGGCGCAAAACTCGACCGAGTGCTGGTGCTGTTTAAAAATTCACACAATGAGCTTACCCGCTGCATTTATCCCAACCGTATCTTGCCCGTGGAGGTCAATCATCAGATAATCCCCACCGATGTAATCAACAAAGTGCTGGTATTCATAGCCCTGTATGTGATGGTGATAGTGGACGGTGCGCTTCTGCTCACACTATGCGGCGGCAGCCTGCGCGACTCGGCCTTTGCGGCATTTGCTTGCGTGAGCAATTCCGGACTTGATTCGTCGATTTCGCCAAACGGAGGGTTGTATACCTCTGTTTCTGACGGCGGCAAATGGATTCTGTCGCTGATGATGCTCACCGGCCGTCTGGAAATCTTTACTGTGCTTTTGATTTTTACTCCTCGCTTCTGGAAGCGCTGATTCAAAAGCGGACGCTGTGTCAAAACTTAAATTAACGTATTAACTCGTAGGGACGCACCCCAGGTGCGTCCGCTTAAAAGATTGATAATCAGCGTATACAACGGATGCATCTGGGGTGCGTTCCTACAAATTGACTCTTTGCGCTCTATTCCTGAGGCTCGGGGTGGAGGAGGTTGCTGTAGAGCAGCGCGTACTGAAGTCCGGCGAAACGCCAGGAAAACCGGGTGGCGTTTTTCAGGCCGCGTGCCACGATTTCCTCGCGGTATTCCTGTTCACCAAATCGGTCAATGAGGTCGATGGCGCTGTTGATGTTGGCGCTCGCAAGCATAGGATACTTCCCTTGGGTGTCGATGATTTCGGGCACAGAGGAGGCGTTGAGCGCTATCACCGGGCACCCGGCTTTCTGCGCTTCGATAATGGGAATACCGAACCCTTCATATTCTGAAGGGTAGATGAGGCAACGCACGGAATTGTAGAAGCGGTTGAGCATCTTGTTGTCGGGACGCAGGCTGAATGAGTAGCCGTCGGCGCCTAATTCCGATTCGAGGAGGCTTTTCTCTTTATCTGTCAGCTCATTGCCGCAAATCAGCAGCTTTAGTTCGGTGGCTTTGGCCACCTGAATGGCAAACCCGAAATTCTTATAATCCTGCCGGCCGCCGACAAAGAGGATGCAATCGCTAAGTTCGCTGATTTTGTCGAGGAGGGGATGGAATTCGTCGGACACGCCATTGTAAATCACCGACACTTTTTTGGGGTCGATGTCGGGGAGGAAATGCAGCAGATCGCGGCGTGTGTTTTCGCTCACGCAGATTATTTGCCGGCTGCGGCGGATGGCACGATGGTTCAGCTTGATACGTATCCGTTCGGCCAGCCCCACGTGCGAGATGCGGCGCTCATAAATGAAATCGTGAACAGTGGTGATATTCAGCGCCTTGGGGTGGCTGCAGGTGCGGTAATATGAAGAGTGGAAAATAAATGGCAAATGCATCTGCCTGAACGGCACATCGAGCATCTGCTCTATGGTCTTCGACATACGGAACGTACGCTGCTCGGCGGAGCCGGAGCGCAGCGACAGCGCCCTTCGGAAAATGTTCTCTCCGGCTTGCGGATATTCCAAAGTGCAATACTCCACGCCGAGTTTGTCGGCCTCGGAGAGGACATTCTGCCACATCGCCGAAATGCCTCCGGCGCGTTGCAGCGAAAAAATTATGTTGTCGAATACGATCATACTTTCGGCGTAAAGTTAAGTATTATTTTTGGAAAACGGAGCACCTCCGCCAAAATACCTCACAAATAGTTCTCAAATACCTCAATTGAAATAAATAATGGAAATATTCTTTGAGGAAAATAGCGGATAATCGTTAAAAAATTACTATCTTTGTAAGATTTTTAGGGAGTCCTGTGTGCTTCATGCACCCCTCGGCCTACCGAGACGGGTTAAACCGGGACGCCTTCATTACGTCAAAGCTAAAAAGTAAGAATGTATTAATATAATTATGCTCGAAGAAGACCGCATTATCAAGATTGATATTGAAAATGAAATGAAGTCGGCCTACATCGACTATTCGATGTCGGTGATTGTATCGCGAGCCCTGCCCGATGTGCGCGACGGCCTCAAGCCCGTGCACCGTCGTGTGCTGTTCGGTATGAACGAAATGGGCAACAATTCCGATAAAGCCTATAAGAAAGCCGCCAACGCCGTAGGTGAGGTTATGGGTAAGTATCACCCCCATGGCGACTCCTCGATTTACGGCACTATCGTGCGTATGGCCCAGTGGTGGGCAATGCGCGAAAAGCTGGTCGACGGCCACGGCAACTTCGGATCAATCGACGGCGACGGCCCTGCGGCTATGCGTTACACCGAAATCCGTCTGGAGAAGATGGGCGAGGAGATGCTTCGCGATATCGAAAGCGAAACCGTAGACTTCCAGCCTACCTACGATAACTCCCGTCAGGAGCCGCTGGTGCTTCCCACCCGATTCCCCAACCTGCTTGTCAACGGCGCCACCGGTATCGCCGTGGGTATGGCCACCAATATGCCCACCCACAACCTTGTGGAGTCGATCAACGGCTGTATCGCATATCTGGAGAACCCCGACATCACCGTGCCGGAGCTGATGAAATATATCCCCGCTCCCGATTTCCCCACCGGCGGTATCATCTTCGGCACAGCCGGTGTGAAGGAAGCCTACGAGACCGGTCGCGGCCGCATCATCATCCGCGCTAAAGCCGATATCGAGCAGGAGAAGGAGCACGAGCAGATTATCGTACACGAAATTCCTTACGGCGTAAACAAGGCCGAACTTATCAAATATATCGCTGAACTTGTCAACGAGAAGAAGCTCGAAGGCATTGCCGACCTGAACGATGAGAGCGACTATAAGGGTATGCGCATCGTCATCAAGCTCCGTCAGGATGCCAACGCCAATGTGGTGCTCAACAAGCTCTTCAAGATGACCCCGATGCAGTCGGCCTTCTCGGTCAACAATGTTGCCCTGGTCAACGGCCGTCCGCGTCTGCTCAACCTGCGCGACATTATCGCTGCGTTTGTCGACCATCGCCATGAGGTGGTGATCCGCCGCACTAAATTTGAGCTTCGCAAGGCTCAGGAGCGTGCCCACATTCTGGAAGGCTTGATTATCGCCTGCGACAACATCGAGGAGGTAATTCAGATTATCCGCCACGCTGAGAATGCCGATGCCGCCCGCGCAACCCTCACCGAGCGCTTCGGCCTGACCGATGCGCAGACCCAGGCTATCGTGGATATGCGTCTGCGTCAGCTCACCGGACTGGAGCAGGACAAGCTTCACGCCCAGTATGAGGAGGTAGAGCAGCTGATTGCCCGTCTTGAACTTATCCTCAGCGACGACAGTGTATGCCGCGGCGTTATCCGCGACGAACTGCTGGAAATCGCCTCAAAGTATGGCGACCCGCGCCGCACCACCATCGAATATGCCGCCGGCGAATTCAATGCCGAAGACTTCTATGCCGACGATGAGATGATTATCACCATCTCACACATGGGCTATATCAAGCGCACACCGCTGTCGGAATTCCGTGCGCAGAACCGCGGCGGCGTAGGTTCGCGTGGCTCCAACACCCGCGAGGAGGATTTCATCGAATACATCTACCCGGCTTCGATGCACAATAATCTGCTCTTCTTCACTCAGAAGGGAATGGTATATAAGATGAAGGTATATGAGCTGCCCGAAGGCGCCAAGAACACCAAGGGTCGCGCTATTCAGAATCTGCTCAATATCGAGGCCGACGATTCTGTAAATGCTTTCATCAAGATCAAGAATCTCGACGACGCCGAATTCACATCGTCGCACAACCTGGTATTCGCTACCCGTCTCGGTCAGATCAAGAAGACGTCGCTCAGCGAATATGCCCACATCAACATCAAGGGCAAGAAGGCCATTGTGCTCCGCGACGAGGACCGTCTGATTGGCGTAGAGCTTACCGACGGCAACTGCGAGATACTGATGGCCAACCGCAACGGCCGCGCTATCCGCTTCAACGAGTCGGCAGTGCGCACTATGGGCCGTGTGGCCGCCGGTGTTCGCGGTATGCGTCTCGACGAAGATGGCAAGGATGAGGTAATCGGTATGATTTGTATGCACCCCGGAGATAATCACACAGTGATGGTTGTTTCGGAGAACGGCTACGGCAAGCGCTCGGAGCTGGATGGCTACCGCATCACCAACCGTGGCGGCAAGGGTGTGAAGACAATGAATATCACCGAAAAGACCGGTTGCCTCGTGGCTATCAAGAGCGTCAACGATGACAACGACCTGATGATCATCAACCGCTCAGGTATAACGATGCGTATCCGAATGACCGACATCCGAGTGATGGGCCGAGCCACTCAAGGCGTTCGCATTATCAACCTCGAAAAGCGCGGCGATGAAATCGCTTCGGTTTGTGCCGTAGACACCGACCCGGAGGAGGAAGCTGTTGAGGCTATCGAAAATCCCGAGGTGCTCGACGCTCCCGCCGATAACTCGCTCGAAGATTCAGATGAAATCTTCGACGACACCGACGACACCGACGACACCGATGCCGCCGAGGATGATTCCGATGAAAATTAATAGAAAACACCTTACTAAATAAACTTCTTCATTATGAAAAAAATCAGCATTTTGGCTCTTGCCCTTATATCTGTGGGCACGATGTCTGCACAGATGCAGGTAGTGAAAGATGCCGAGCACGCCCTTAAGAGCAATGCCGCATCCTACCCCGAAGAAATCAAGAAGCTTGCTCCTGCCATGACTAACCCCGAAACGGCTTCCGATGCCAAAACCTGGTTTGTGGCCGGTAAGGGAGCGCTCGATTTCGTGAACAATGCTATGGTGATGCAGCGCGTGACCAATGAAATCAATGCTCCTGTATGCGCCCAGGCCGTACTTGATGGTTATTCCTATCTTGATAAAGCTCTCCCGCTCGACTCTGTAGTTGATGCAAAGGGCAAAATCAAGACCAAATATTCTAAGGATATCGTGAAGACGATGGTGGCCAACTACGACCTCACTCAGCAGGCCGGTATGTGGTTCTACAACGACGTGCACGATTATCCCAAGGCTGCAGAGTCGTGGGAGCTTCTCTTTGCTCTTCCTCAGAAGCCTGCACTGAAAAAGGCCGGCCTGAAGGCTCTGCCCGACACTATCGTGGGTATGTTTAAGTTCTACACCGGTTGCGCATACTCTCTTGGCAACAACGCAGAGGGCGCTCTCAAGAGCTTCCAGGACGCTATTAAGCTTGGCTACGACAAGAAGGAGGCATACGATTATGCCATCACTTCCGCGACTCAGTTGAAGAATCTTGAACTTGCTGCCGATATTGCCAAGACTGCTTACGAGAAGTATCCCGAAAACAGCTATCTGGGCACGATGATCAACTACTATCTCGACAAGAAGGATTATGCTTCTGCCGAGAAGCTGCTTGATCCCTTCCTGGAGAAAGACCCCAACAATGGTCAGGTTTACTTCCTGAAGGGTATCATCTACGACCAGCAGGGCAAGAGCGCTGAGGCAAAGGACCTCTACAAGAAGGCTATCGACCTCGACGAGAAGAATGCCAACGCTCTCTTTCAGTATGCTTACAAGCTCTGTGTAGAGGCCGACGAACTCGACCAGAAGGAAGGCGCAAACATCTCGCAGGCTGAATACGTCAAGTTCTGCCAGGAGCGTACATTCCCCCTGTATCGCGAAGCTGCCGGTTATCTGGAGAAAGCTTTCCAGATCGATGAAAGCCTTTCCGACTGCCTCACTCTTCTCCGCTCAATCTACTACAAGCTTGGCGACGAGGAGAACCTCAACCGCGTAAAGACAATGTAATGATTTGCTAATAATTCATTAATGACTCGATAAAGAGATTAATTGTTAATTATTTTCCATTTTTGTTTGGAACGCCCCCGCCTGTGAAGGTACGGGGCGTTTTCGTTATTTGAGTACTGGAGATTGTGGGGCGGCTGGGAAGTGAGGAAGTGGATAAGTGAGGAAGCCAGGAAGCGGAGAAATGGAGAAGCGGATTAGCGGAGAAGTCAGGGGGGCTATAAATCAAAAAAGCGCCATACGCAGCCGTGAGGCTGACGTATAGCGCCTTTTGAACATTACCCGCGGCGCGATGCGCCGGAGAATGAAGATTATTAGTGTTTGCCAAAGACCAACGAACCCAAAGGGAGGGGAGGGTTAGTCGTTACGGCGATTCCTGCTAAAGCCGCATGCGTGCTGGAATTCTGCGAAGAAATCGTGAGACAACGCCACGGAAATCCTGCATAGCAGCTCTGTGTCGATGGAATCTTTGCGAAGAATCTTGTAAACGTTGGTGCGGTCGCAGCATATTTCCTGAGCAAGCCAGGATGCCGGACGCCTCTGACGCCTAAGCTCTTCGCCGATGAGTGAACCGATGTGGACCTTAATGCCACATTCTTCGGTCAAAGTAGATACTGGGGATGAGATCATTTCTAATAAGATTTTGGGTTTGTGGTAAAAAAGTATATTCGGCCATACGACCTATTATGAAAAATATGTAAATGACCTTTCAACCGCAAAATTAATATATATTTTTGTAAAAAAGAAATAAGTAAATCCGCGTTGTATTAATTAACCTATGTGAATGACTGTTAAGTACATAGGTGATTGCTTACAGTTTGTAATGGTGTGGCTGAAATGTCTTTAAAAAGTAGAAATAATCGCTGCAATGTGTGGCGTTACCGGCGTTTTTGGTGTGGAAAACTCTCAACAGAATATAGCTAAATTTGAAACACATTGTAGAAAATCAAGCACCGCCGGAATCCGGGATTGTCCGGTTTCCGGCGGTGCCGTTAATGTCGATTTCTTAAGTTGTGTACGGGCCTTTAGAGCCGTAGCACGTTACTTAGTAAGAGCTGAAGTGAGAGACATCAGTCGATTTTGATTACGAGGAAGTTCGACTGATTCCAGAAGCGTGCGGGATTTGTGATTTTGAGGATTTTCACTTTATCGGCGCCTTCTACAATCTCATAAGAGTCGGCGGGCTGGTTGGTCATAACCTTAGCCTTCTTTGAGTGGAGGTTGATGGTGCGGAGCTCACGCTTGTCGCCCTTGGTGAAGTAGCTCTGGTCGAAGTTTTGGGGGAGTACTTTGGTAGAGCGGAGGAAGCCCGATTCGAGCAGATGGTGGTTTTTAAGCTCCTTGTTAGTGCCGATGGCATAGTAGCAGGTGTTCATCTCATTGTTGAGCTCGGTGGCCTGGCGCTCTGCTTCCTGGCGGGCAGTAGCCTCTGCGTTGGCTACATTGGTTATGGAGTCTTTCTGTTCGCCCAGGGTGGTTACAGTTTCGTTCAGACCCTCAATCTTGATGTTGGCATCGGCGAGCTGAGCACGGAGGCTCTCTACCTCGCGGGTCTGTTCTTCAATCTGAGCTTTCAGATTCTTGATGGCAAGTTTGAGATTGGCGTTGGAGCGGTTGCTTGAAGCAAGCTGTTTTTCCAGTTCTTCCAGACGCTGACGGCGCTGCTGCAGAGCCTGCTGAATCTGCATCATATCCTGACGGATCTGCTCGCGTTCATCGGGAGTTTCGGCACCGACAGAACCCGAGCTGAGCATATTTTCCATCTGCTTGATGGAATTCATACCATCGGAGATGTCGTTGAGGATGGCCAGGAGGGAATCCTGGTTGGCCAGTGCTATCTGCAGAGAATCGGATGTGGTGGGCATACCGTCGCTGCTTGCTGATTTGTTGCCGCAAGCCGAGAACATAGCTACTGTGGCAATGGCCAGAAGGCCTGATTTTAAAATCTTCATAATGATATATTTAAAACAATATGTAATTTCAGAATCATTATTATATATAACGGAGAAAATTCAGGGTGTAATATATCCGGTTGCAAAATATTTTGTATAAAATTTTGTCAGTCTTCCTCCGGCAGGTCCTTGTATTTGTTGCGGTGGACCTTTTTCTCTGATTTGTCGGGCCGTTTGCCGGCCACAATGATAACGATTTCCCCTTTGGGATTGTTTCCCGAGAAGAAAGCGTGAAGCTCGGCCAGAGTGCCGTTGACGGTGGTGTTGTGCACCTTGGATATTTCGCGTGACACGGAAGCCTCGCGGGCAGGCCCGCAGCACTCCATCAGGTCGGCAAGTGTGCGCACCAGCCGTAAGGGGGATTCGTAGATAATGAATGTGCGGTCGTCATCGGCCAGTAGCTGCAACCGTGTGGCGCGTCCTTTTTTCTGCGGAAGAAACCCCTCGAAGACAAACCTATCGCAGGGGAGGCCGCTGTTGACCAGCGCGGGCACGAAAGCTGTGGCGCCGGGAAGTGTCTCAACTTTTATCCCTTTCATCCTGCATTCACGCACGAGCATAAAGCCCGGGTCGGAAATCCCCGGAGTGCCGGCATCGGAAACGAGAGCCACGGTTTCACCTCCGGCGATACGCTCCACCATCGGTGCGGCGGTGTCGTGCTCGTTGAATTTGTGGTGCGACAGCATCGGGGTGGTTATGCCGAAATGCTTCATCACCACGGCCGACGTGCGGGTATCCTCGGCTAAAATAAGGTCGGCGCTTTTAAGCACCTCGATGGCGCGGGGCGTCATATCCGAGAGATTGCCTACGGGCGTGGGAACAACGAATAGCTTGCCGGCTGATTTAGGTTGATTATTCATTATTTATGGGGATGTATGAAACCTTTTAGTGATGTATGAAGCCTTATTAGGATGTATTATGCCGATTAATCGTGGAAGAATGGTAGCAGAATCTCGTAGAAATCCTTTCCGGGTGATTCGTTGAGATTCAGTCCGAGATTCTCCACGAGGTAGCATTGCAGCTGACGTACGGTCGAAAGGGTAGCAATGTAGTTGAGCGCATTGTGGAACGCATCGCGCGACCCTTCAAAGATTTCTCTGCGGAAGAGGAATGCATCATTTATGGAGAATGTTCTGCGGAGTAGATCCGGATTGATTACATACACTGGCTGAGCTGTAGTCTCTGCTTGAGTTTCCGGTACCTCGGCAGTTTCCGGTACCTCGGCAGTTTCCGGCATCTCAGATATACCTGACTTTGCTACAAATTCAGGTTCATAGGAATCGGCTATCTCTTCAAATTCTGCAGATTCGGCAACTTCTTCAACTTCGGCATTTTCTACGGTGTCGAAGACTTCGGATGTGTTGGGATTCTCAGCTGTCCTTTCTGCTGCTTCAGCTTCATTTGCTTCCTCTGCTTCTGCTTCGCTTTCTTCCTCCTCAACTTCGGCCTCGGCTTTCGGTGCCGGAGCAATCGTTGTCTCAGCGCTTTCGGCTTCCTCAGCTTCGCTTACTTCTTCTTCAACTTCGGCCTCAGCTTCCGGTTCGGGGGCGATGGGCGTTTCCGGTTCCGGTTCAGGTACGGCTGTCGGGGTCTCTTGCGCGGGCTGAGCATCGTCGGAGGATGCGGCAAGTTCGGCCAGAGAAAGGATTTTCAACTTGAGCGAGTCGGGCACACGAGTGGCGCCTGCATCTTTGATCATCAGCAGTTCTTCTGCAATCTCGGCCGTGAGGCTGAGCATATTGTCAATTGTCGGATTCATTATTGTCGGGAGTTTTGGGGTCAAACTGATTGAGCAGGAAGTCGGCTATAGCCGAGCGCACCTGGTCGCGCTTACAAAAGAAATCGTTTACAAAAATCACCACCGTATGGGTGGGTTTGCCGTTGTCGTCGAGCTTGTAGCCGGCATAGCAATGCACGCCTTTCACACTACCGCTTTTCAGCACAAGTTCCCCTTCAAGGGGAGTATCGTTAAGTAGCTGCTTCACGGTGCCTTCCCGACCTACAACCGGGAAGAACGATGTGTATTTTTCGGCGTTCGGGCTTTTGGCCATAGCGGAAAGTACATTGGTGAGAGTGGAGGCCGACAGACGGTTGGTGCGCGACAGCCCCGAGCCATCGTAAATGTCGGCAATGTCGAGGGCAATACCGGCTTGTTCGAGCAACTGCTTCTCACGGGCAATGGCGATGTCGCGACCGCGACCCGGTGCGAGTCTGCGCAGAATCGCCTCGGCAAAGAGATTGTCGGAGCGCTTCATAAGGTTGCTCATAATCTTGTCGCACTGCGGCGAATTGTGGGTGAGGAGCAGCGAGGATGGAAGTTCCGACGTGTCGAAATCATTCCAATCCACTGTGATGCCGAGGTTGTTGAGCCTGTTTTCGAGTGCTTCGCCGAAAGATTCTTCCGGGTCGCTCATCGAGCGCGAACCGTGGGTGTTGTCGCGATAGTTCACCGAATACAGGCCGCACCCGTAAGGCTGCCGCAGGTCAGTCACCTCCCAGCGGTCGCAGGGACCGTTGTCGGGAAAACGGGAATCATCAACCACTATCAGGCCCTCGATGGTGCGGATTCCGGCCTTCTTTACTGCGTAAGCTATTTCGGAGACTAATCCTGGCGCTTCGGGGAATTGCGAACTGTCGGTGGTCGGGTCGCCCGCGCCATATATCACGAGATCGCCGTGAAGAATGCTGTCTGTGATGGTGCCGTGAAGCACCACATCGGTAGGAATCCGCTCCTTGTCCACTCCGGCAAGCATTGCAGCAGCTGTGGTGACGCACTTCATAGTGCTTGCCGGCATCATAGCCTTGTCGGGGTTGCGGCTGGCGGTGACTTCGCCTGTAGCTAAGTCTTTAATAAGATAAGCCACGGTGGCGGAATGGTCTCTCGGAAATGTTATGCCGGAGACATCCTGCGCCGTGCAGAGCGGGACAGATGCGATGCACAGGAGCAGCGCCGGCAGCCACGCCCGTAGAAGATATGTCGGGGATTTAAGTTTACTGTATACCATTTCAGCTTACGAAAATACAAAACTATTACAGATAAAACAAACAAATAGCCATAAAACATAATCTCCGGGGCGCAAATAATTCTTTTTTGGCAGAAATAGGCCGATTTGTCGCAATTAATTCGTAACTTCGCGGCTGTAATGGCACTGAAAACCCGCGAAAAACTTATTGAGGTAGCTCGGCAGCTCTTCGCCCGAAAAGGGGTGGAGAACACTACTATGCTCGATATTGCCAACGCTTCCGACCGCGGGCGCCGCACTCTCTACACCTATTTCAAAAACAAGCGCGAGATTCATCAGGCTGTGATTGAGCGCGAGAGCGACCAGATGGTGAGCCGTCAAAGAGCTATTCTGGCTGAGGAGATAAGCTGGAGTGAAAAGCTTGAGAAATTCATCGAGATTCGCCTTCAGGCTATCAGTGCCGAGCAGGATGGTTCGTCTGAAACGGAGCGCCGTCCGCTGCTGCTGATGCGCTTCGATTATCGCCGGAGCGAACGCACCCGCCGTGTAGCCGAGCAGAAGGAGATAGAAATCCTTCGCACTATCCTCGCCAATGGGCGTGATGCCGGAGAATTTTCTCCCGCGCAGGCATCCCGGGCTCTTGCCCTTGTGATGGTGCTACTGCAGTGCATCGATTCGCCACATCTCGAACTGAATTTTCAGGAAATCGGTACCGACCGCACTACCGCGCGCCGGGAAATCATCGAATTTATTATTAACGGCATACAGCGCCGCGAATCGACGGCTTCACCGTCGGCCGACAACGCTATGCTATAATTAAATAGAAAACTCACACATATCAATCCTATGAAATTACTCGAAGGAAAAACCGCATTAATCACCGGTGCTGCCCGTGGCATCGGCAAGCAGATTGCTCTGCGTTTCGCCAAAGAAGGCGCCAACATCGCATTCACCGACCTCGTAATTGATGAAAACGGCAAAAAGACCGAGGAGGAAATCGTTGCTCTCGGTGTTAAGGCCAAAGGCTATGCCTCCAACGCTGCCGACTTCGCTCAGACCGAAGAGGTAGTGAAGCAGATTCACAATGATTTCGGCTCAATCGACATTCTTGTCAACAATGCCGGTATCACCAAAGATGGCCTGATGATGCGTATGACCGAAGCTCAGTGGGATGCTGTAATCGCAGTCAACCTCAAGAGCGCATTCAACTTCATCCACGCCGTTCTCCCCATTATGCTCCGTCAGAAGCATGGTTCAATCATCAATATGGCTTCTGTGGTAGGTGTTCACGGCAATGCCGGACAGTGCAATTATGCAGCTTCTAAGGCCGGTCTGATTGCCCTGGCCAAGTCGATTGCCCAGGAGGTAGGTTCGCGCAACATCCGCGCCAACGCCATCGCCCCCGGTTTCATCGAAACAGCTATGACAGCCGCTCTTCCCGACGAAGTGCGTAAGGAATGGGCTATGAAGATACCTCTGCGCCGCGCAGGTCAGGTAGAGGATATCGCCAATGTCGCCACCTTCCTCGCATCGGATATGTCGTCGTATGTCACCGGTCAGGTTATCCAGGTCGATGGCGGTATGAATATGTAATCTGCTGCAATTCAGATAAAAGCCGGTTCATTGTAACTGACGGATAAAACAGTGGCGCCGAATCTCATAGCGAGGTTCGGCGCCGTCGTTTATAATGGGGTATAAATGTCAGAAGAAGGGGAAGAACGAGGGCGACGAGGCGAAGCGATATTCAAATTCCTCATTGGTAAGGGTCCAGATGGCCAGGATGCCCTGGATTAACGGTATGATTGCCCAGAAACCGCAAGTTACTATTACCAGAAGAATTGTCAGTATACCGGCTCCTGCTTTATTGATATAGAAATAATGCAGGCCGATTGAACCGAGAATCAGGGCGAGAATAGCGTATACGCCGCGGGATTTTCCCGACGGACCGTAGTTGAAGGCATTATTCTGCGAGTATTCAGTGTAGGGCGGATACTGCTGATAGTTGCTCTGATAGCCCTGTTGCTGGTAGCCCTGCTGATAGCCTTGCTGCTGATTGTATTGCTGGTAGCCCTGCTGATTGTTTTGCTGATAACCTTGCTGGCCGTACTGGCCGGAGTAATTGTTGTCTGCCATAGTGCTGATTTAGTAAAAGTGTTTGTATAATTATTAAAGTGTTTGTATAATTATTAGACTACAAATTTACTCCTTTGGTTGCGTTTGTGCAAAAAAATCTAAAAGATGAGGCTCATATCAATTCACAGCGGCGCAAAATCAATTAAAAGAGGAAGAAGCGGTGTCAAAACTTCATATAACACATCAATTTGAAGAGATGCACCCCAAGTGCGTCCGCTTAAACAGCTAACATTCAGCGTGTTTGGCGGACGCACCTGGGGTGCGTCCCTACAGATTGATACATCGGTGGCTATTTTGATATAGCTACCTCGTAGTTGTAATTCTCGGTGGAATTATTTCTTGTCGCCGAAATAGCGGGCGTACAGACCGGCGAAACCGCGGCCGTGACGAGCTTCGTCCTTAGCCATTTCGTGAACGGTGTCGTGGATGGCGTCGAGGTTGGCCTTCTTGGCGTTGGCAGCGATGCGCATCTTGTCGGCGTTGGCGCCGGCTTCGGCGTGCATACGCTTCTCAAGGTTGGTCTTGGTGTCCCAAACTACATCGCCAAGGAGCTCGGCAAACTTGGAAGCGTGCTCAGCTTCTTCCCAAGCGTAGCGCTTGAAAGCGTCGGCGATTTCGGGATAACCTTCGCGGTCGGCCTGGCGCGACATCGCCAGATACATACCCACTTCGGTGCATTCACCCATAAAGTGAGCGTTGAGGTCTTTGATCATTTCCTCGCTGGTGCCTTTGGCAACGCCAACTTCGTGCTCGGTTACGAACTGAAGGGCCACTTCGGGAGTCATTTCTTTGAATTTGCTGCGGGGAGCGCCGCAGAGGGGGCACTTTTCGGGAGCCTCGTCACCTTCGTGAACATAGCCACAAACGGTGCATATAAATTTTTTCTTCATAGCGAATAAAAGTTGTTGTGTGTTATTAAAAATTGATATGTTGTAGTCGATTTGTGTTGCAAAATCTTTACTGCAAATTTACGAATTAATTTTTATACTGCAAATATCTGCATATTTTTCTCGATAAATTTGGATTTGATTCCGTTTAAAGTTCCGACATCTCTTTAAGTTCTTCAGCTTCTTTTGTGCGCTTGGCCGGCGGCTCATGATTGTTGCGCAGAATCACGTATTGCTCGTAGTAGGAGAGGAGCAGAGTGGTGAGCGGCAGGGCAATAATCATTCCTATCAGTCCGAACAGTGTGCCCCAGATGGAGAGGCTCAGCAGGATAATGGCCGGGTTAAGCCCCATAGCCTTACCCATAATGCGGGGAGTGAGGATGAGGTCGGCAACAATCTGCACAGTGGCGAACACCGCCATACATTCCCACCATTGTGTCCAGAAGTTCACGTCGCCGTCGGCAGCGCCTACCAGACAGAGCAGAGTCACCGGAATGATGGAGAGATACTGGCAGTAGGGAATCATAAACAGCACGGAGGTGCCCAGCCCCAGCACAATAGCCAGCGGCAGGCCGCACAGCGAAAAGCCCACGCAGTAAATGACGGCCACAAAACAGGCTATGAGCGCCTGACCTCGAAAATAGTGATTCATCGAATCCTTGATGTCATTGCCAATCTTGTAGGCCATAGGGCGGAATCGGGGAGGCACGAGTAGCTTGAATCCGGTCATCAGACGGTCGTAGTCAAGCATAATAAATATAACATAGAGGAAGACGATAAGCCAGGCAACTATGCTGAGTATCACGTGCAGGCCGCCCTGAAGCACGGTCATCCCCTTGTTGAGCAGACTCTGGAAGTCCTGCTTCATTAGCTTTGAGGCAATGCTTTCAAAATCTATATTCTTGCGCAGAAGTTCCTGCACCCAGGCAGGCATATATTCCACCGAGACGTCGGTCGAGGCATACTTTTTCATTATGGCGGCCATCTGATGCATCTCCTCAATGATTGACGGCACGCAGAAATAGAGCATTATGCCGAAAAACAGTGTGGCCTCGAAGAGTGTGACGAAAATAGCCACGATTCTTCCTTTCAGATGGAGCAGCGAGCGGTTGAACTGCACAAACGGCTCAAACAGGTAGGCTATCAGGCAGGCCACGCAGAAGGGGAGGAGCACATCTTTCAGGAGGTCGATAATCCAGATTGCAAAAGCGAAGATGGCGCACCCTATGAGCAGACGCACCACCCGGTCGAATGTGTATGGGCGGGAATTGGCAGACATAATATGACGTTTTGCTACAAAGATAACAATTAAATACTGAAATTGTCGGGGATTTTGGCGGCGGCACAGAATTTTTTTCGTAATTTTGCCATCACAACAAGCATATCCTCCTGAAAATAATCAGGGAAATTACCTGTTTTACCTCTTTCACGGAATACTAATCTTACAAAAATACACTGATGAGAAATCTGAAAGTACGCCTGTCGGTTCTCACTTTCCTGGAATTTGCTGTCTGGGGTTCTTATCTGGTGTCGCTGAGTATGTTCCTCGGCAAGGTAGGCCTTGGCGACAAGATTTATCTATTCTATATGGTGCAGGGCCTTGTGTCGCTGATAATGCCTGCCGCTGTGGGCATCGTGGCTGACCGCTGGATACCTGCGCAACGCACCCTCTCGCTCTGTCACCTCATATCCGGCCTGTTTATGTGCGCTGCCGGCGTCTATGCTATGTCGGTACTTCCGGCCGACTGGTTGAGTATGTCGACAGAGCAACTTTCGGGAATTGTGCAGTTCGGACCGCTGTTCACCCTTTACACGATTGCGGTGGCATTCTATATGCCCACTATCGGACTGAGCAACTCCGTGATGTTCAATGCGCTGGAAAAGGGCGGACTCGACACTGTGAAAGATTTCCCGCCAATCCGAGTGTTCGGCACGGTCGGCTTTATTGTAGCCGAGCTGCTGATCAACTTTATTTATATCGGTGGTACCACCATTCAGATGAGCTACACGCAGTTCCTGACCTCGGCCGTATTCTCGCTGCTGATTGCCGGATATGCTCTTACGATGCCTCACTGCCCCGTGAATCGCGGTAAGAAAAGCACACTTGTGCAGGCGCTCGGGCTTGATGCCTTCAAGCTGTTCAAGAGCAAAAAGATGGCTATCTTCTTCATCTTCTCGCTTCTGCTTGGCGTGTCGCTCCAGATTACCAATGGCTATGGCACTCTGTTCATCGAACAGTTCAGCGCCATTCCCGAATATGCAGCCGGCTTTGCCAACGGCTGGTTTGCCAGCAACCCCACGGCACTGATTTCCCTGTCGCAGTGCTCCGAGGCGCTCTGTATCCTGCTTATTCCTTACTGCCTGAAACGCTTCGGCATAAAAGGCGTGATGATGACGGCAATGTTTGCCTGGGTGCTCCGGTTTGGATTCTTCGGCATAGGCGACACCAATATGCCCGGTGTACTGTTCCTGATACTGAGCTGCATCGTCTATGGCGTGGCCTTCGACTTCTTCAATGTTTCGGGCGGTATCTACGTCGACCGTCAGACCGATCCGAAGCTCCGCTCCTCGGCTCAGGGTCTGTTTATGATGATGACCAATGGAGTTGGCGCTTCGCTCGGCACATTTATCGCCGGAGAATTCGTGATGAACAAACTCGTGTTTACTCCTGCCAATACCAATCCTATCCAGACGCTTGAGGGCTGGCACGAGGCTTGGCTTATCTTCGCTGCCTACGCGCTGGTAGTATTCGTGCTTTTCTGCTTCATCTTCAAAGCTCCTAAAGATGATGTGGAAGGTGTGAAAGCTGTTGATAAAGCTGAGGAAGCACCTGTCAACGATAATATATGATTCGCTTCTATTGCCCCGACATAGAGGATAGCCCGGTGATGCCCGAAATCGAATCGGGCCACTGTGTGCGTGTGCTCCGGCATAAGCCGGGCGATCTCCTTGAGGTAGTCGATGGCAAAGGTGTCTTATACGAAGTGAAGCTTGTGGACGCCAACCCTCGCCACGCTTTGGTGGAGATTGTGAGCCGCCGCGAGATAGAGCCCTATTGGAAGGGCAGGCTTGTGCTCTGTGTGGCTCCAACGAAGATGATGGACCGGATGGAGTGGCTCGTGGAAAAGGCTACAGAGGTTGGGCTTGACGAATTTGTGCCGATGCTCTGCCGCTATTCCGAGCGCAAGGACATCAAGTGCGAGCGCCTGGAGAAAACGGCTGTGTCGGCTATGAAGCAGAGCCTCAAGGCGGCGATGCCTCAGATTGAGCCGATGACGCCGATTGCGCAGGTGATTGACCGCTACAGCCATTTCGCTCAGAAATTTATCGCCTACTGCACCGACGATGGAGAACGCCGGTTGCTCACCAAGGAATACATCCCCGGCTCCGATGCTGTGATACTCATTGGTCCGGAGGGGGATTTCTCTCCGGCTGAAATTGAATATGCCCTAAAGAAAGGATATATGCCCGTATCGCTCGGCGATGCCAGGTTGCGCACCGAGACGGCGGCTCTTACCGCTCTTCAGACTTTCCATATAAAACAGAATATATGAACGTAAATCTTCCTGAATATCTCGCCTCTTCGGCTACAGGAAATTTCTTCCTGCTTGCAGGTCCCTGTGTTATCGAAGGAGAAAAAATGGCTCTTGAGATTGCGGAAAAGGCAGTGGAGGTTACTTCGCGCCTCAATATCCCTTATGTGTTTAAGGGAAGCTACCGCAAGGCCAACCGTTCGAGCCTTCACTCGTTTACCGGCATAGGCGATGAGGAGGCTCTGCGCATTCTCCGCAAGGTGGGCGAGACCTTCAATATCCCTACAGTCACCGACATTCACACCGAGCCGGAGGCCGCAATGGCTGCAGAATATGTGGATATGCTCCAGATTCCGGCATTTCTCTGCCGCCAGACCACACTGCTTGTGGCTGCCGCAAAGACCGGTAAAATGGTTAATATCAAGAAAGGGCAGTTCCTCTCGCCCGAGGCTATGAAGCACGCCGTAGAAAAGGTGCGCGAGGCAGGCAATCCGGCTGTGGCCATTACCGAACGCGGCACTACTTTCGGTTATCAGGATCTTATCGTGGATTACCGAGGTATCCCGGTGATGCAGGCCAACGGTTGTCCTGTGATTCTCGATGTCACCCACTCGCTGCAGCAGCCCAATCAGACGTCGGGCGTAACCGGCGGTCGGCCTGAGCTGATTGAGACTGTGGCCCGCGCCGGCATTGCTGTAGGAGCCGACGGTCTGTTTATCGAAACACATCAGAATCCCGCCGTGGCAAAGAGCGACGGTGCCAATATGCTGCGCCTCGACCTGCTGCCCGCATTGCTGGAGAAGCTCACCGTTTTGCGGATGGCTGTCAACCAAATAGGTCGCTGAAGTGTTTATAATGCCGTTGATGGGAGCAAGTGCTCCCGATAGGCATTGAGCCTTTTTACTCGAATAAATATCTGAATATGAATAAATTCATCACGGCTGTAATTTCTGCCGTCACACTCACCTCGATTCCGGGTTTTGCCCAGCAGAATTCGATTAACAACCCGATGACCCAGGCTATGTTTGAGGTCTATACATCGGAAATTGCCGCGAACCCCAACGATCCCGACCTGTATTATCGTCGCGCCAACGAGTATTACAAGTTCAACCAGTATCTCAGGGCGCTCTCGGATGTCGACAAGGCTTTGCAACTGACCACGGAGAACGACCGTGACCTGCGTTTTCTGTCGTATATGCTCCGTGCGGAAATCTATCAGATGACCGACAAGCATCGCGAGGCACTCAGTGATTTTTCTTCCGCGCTGGCACTCGACCCCACTTCTTTTATGGCTCTTTATCAGAAGGCCAATGAGGAATATGAGCTTGGCGACTACAGCGCAGCCAAAGCTGATTACACCCGTATGCGTGCTATCAACCCCCGCAGCCCGGAGGCTTTGACCGGTCTGGCCCGTGTGGCCGTGAAGGAGAATAATCTCGGTCTGGCTTCGGAGTTTATGGATGATGCCGTAGAACTTATGCCATCCGACAGCGATGTATATATCCGCCGTGCCTCGGTTCGCCGGATGCTCAACAACAATACCGGCGCCGTGCAGGATCTGCTTATGGCTATCTCCATCGACAATAACACCCGCGCATTCCAGGAACTTATAGATATTGCCAATGAGGATTACCCGGCAGTGATTTCCGGTTTGAGCACATCGATTACCTATGCTCCCCGTCAGGGTATGCTTTATTATATCCGTGGTTTTATAGCTCAGGCTCACGATCACTTCCTCTCGGCGCTGGCTGATTATCAGAAGCTGATCGACGATGGAATGTATGAGTATGCCGGTCTGTATAATTCCATAGCGCAGTGCCAGCTGGCCCTCTGCAAATACCCCGATGCTATGAACAGCGTGGACAATGCCATTTCGATGGATGGCGGCAAGAATCCGGAGTTTTATGTTACCAAGGCTCGGATTTACTACGCTCAGAACCGTATGGAATTTGCCGAAGACGCGCTTAAGGAGGCCACTTCCAAGGGGCAGCTTTCGGCCCGCGACACCGACTGGCGTGGCATTATCGACTTTGGTGCCGGTGAATATGATGCCGCCAATGAGCTTTTCGGCGGTCTGATTATCGATCAGCCCGATGTGATGCGCAACTATATTTATCGTGCCTGGGTGCTCAACGACGGTATGAAGCAGACCGATGCTGCCCGCAATCTTTATAATCGCGTGGTGGGTATGACGGAGCCTGCCGAGGCTGATCCTTCCAATCCTGTGGCTGCCGGTGAGAAAACTGCAAAGCCTCTCACAGCTATTTCTACATATCGCGGATTTGCATTACTCTATTCAGGCGACAAGGATGCGGCAGTGAAATGGGGCGATGACCTTCTCCGCGACTATCGTGATACCGATGGTTATCTGAGCTATATGGTAGCTTGCCTTTATGCCAACTGTGGCGACAACGACCGCGCCTTCTCCACACTTGAGAAAGCGCTTCAGCTGGGCTATGGCAACCTGTATGAGCTTACCGCAGCCGATTATGGCCGCGTCTCTATCGCACCTCTGCGCAGCGACTCTCGCTTCAATGTGCTTCTCGCCCGCTACTCCCACCTCTTCGAGAAAACCGATAAGTAACCGGTCAAACAATTAATATGCTACTTTCCGGGTAGCAAATCGAATTTATTCTTTAGGGGCGCACCAAGGTGTGTCCCTAAAATTTTGTTCAGAATTGACACTATCTGGTTGTCGCCTCGTCTAATGAGATAAAACAGTTTTCTTGCAATGAATACATCTATGATATCAGCATAACTGCCTTTCTGGCTCCGCTGCCGGTTGCTTGCCTACCGACTTATGGCGATAGCGGGATTGGATTCATCGAGGCGCCGTAAGGCAGAAAGCAGGTTTATGGACATTGTCCATAATCAGGACAAACTTGTGGCAAGCATCTGCCTTTCGTTTGCCAAAACAAAGGAGGAATTTGAAGACCTCAGGCAGGAAGCATTTCTCAATATATGGCGAGGCATAGATAATTTTCGCGAAGACAGCAGTTTATCCACTTGGGTATACCGAGTTGCACTAAACTCCTGCATAAGCTATCAACGCAAAGAGTCGAGGAAAGATACACAAACAGAAGTGTATGCCGAGTTTTATCACGAGCTTTTCGATGATTCCTCTGCAGAGGATATCGAGCGCTATGAGCTTATGTATAACCTGATTAATCGGTTGCCATCGCTCGACAAGGCAGTGCTGATGATGTGGCTCGATGATAAGCCGTATGAAGAAATCGCAGCCGTGGTGGGAATGAGCCGCAATGCCGTGGCTTCCCGCCTTAAAAGAGCTAAAGACCGCCTTGTTGCAATGGCCGGGAATATCAAATAGTAAAAATATGGAAATCGAAGAAATGAAAGCAAACTGGCAGTCAGCGCGCCACAGTATCACACCCGGCTCGGGAGCAGTGCCTGATGACAGCCGCAAAACTTACCTCCAGCGTCTGAGCCATAAGTACAATAGAATCAGAATATTTTCGCTTATATTTATGATTCTCGGGCCGATGATACTTTACAACGAAGGGGTTACATCTGTTTGGCTTTTAGCCAGCTACGCTATATTGCTTGGCGTAGGCTCCATTGTGGACCATTATCTCTCCTTGAGCATCCGTGCCATCGACCCATCCTTGATGTCGGTAACGGAGGTGATGAGGCGTATTCTGAATTGCCGTAAAATCCATCTGCGCTGGGTTGTAATTGTGCTCCCCATCGTAATATTCTGGTGCGCAGCTCTGGCTTATGTTATGCAGGCCAACATCTATTTTGTATATGGTATTTGTGCCGGCGGCATTGTTGGCCTAGTAATAGGTGTACACGTACTCCTGCGCTTCCTCCACGACTACCGCGCCGCTCTTCGGGAGTAAAATTCTATGCAGCCGCGATTAGGCTGAACCGTATGTGGCTGTGTAAAATTTGGCGGCACTCTAAAAGTTTTAGTTCTGACTTTTGGAGTGCCGCTAAAATTGTACACTATCTATATTGTGTGTATAGGAGCTGAGGGAATTATTTGTATTCGTCCCAGGATTTGATCTGGATATCGGCGGGGGAGAGGGTGGTGAAGGCGTCGATGAAAGCGGTGGCCAAGCGGGCGTTGGTCAGCAGAGGAATGTTCAGGTCGATGGCCGCACGACGGATGCGGTAGCCGTTGGATAGCTCGGTCGACGACATATTCTTCGGCAGGTTTACTACCAGGTCGATTTTCTTTTCGTGGAGCAACTGGAGCACCTGAGGTTTGCTTTCCTGTTCGGAGGGCCAGTAAGCACGGATGGCCGGGATGCCGTTCTCGTGGAGGAAACGGCAGGTGCCCTCAGTGGCGTAGATTATGTAGCCGTGGTTATGCAGCTGATGTGCGGCGTCGAGCATATCGGCTTTCTGACGCGGAGTGCCGGTGGAGAGGAGCACTGCTTTCTTAGGAATCTTGTAGCCGACAGAAAGCATTGATTTGAGGATTGCTTCGGAGGTGTCGTCGCCGATACAGCCAACTTCGCCGGTCGATGCCATATCCACACCCAGCACGGGGTCGGCGCCCTGAAGGCGTGAGAAGCTGAACTGCGATGCCTTGATGCCTACGTAGTCGAGGTCGAACAGGCTCTTGTTGGGCTTGTCGACAGGCTTCCCGAGCATCACCTTCGTGGCCATATCAATGAAGTTGAACTTGATGACTTTCGATACGAACGGGAAGCTGCGCGATGCACGCAGATTGCATTCAATCACCTTGATGTCGTTGTTCTTGGCCAGATACTGGATGTTGAACGGACCGGAAATGTTGAGCGCCTTGGCGATGCGGGTTGATATCTTTTTGATGCGGCGCATCGTCTCCACATAGAGCTTCTGCGGCGGAAACTGGATGGTGGCGTCGCCTGAGTGAACACCGGCATATTCGATATGTTCGGAGATGGCGTATGCCTTGATTTCGCCGTTCTGAGCCACGGCATCCATCTCTATTTCCTTGGCATTCTGGATAAACTGCGTCACAACCACCGGATGTACTTTCGACACATTGGCGGCCAGCTTGAGGAAGCGGTGCAGCTCCTCTTCATTGTAGCAAACATTCATCGCAGCGCCTGAAAGCACGTAGCTGGGGCGGACGAGCACCGGGAAACCTACCTCTTCGATAAACTCGTCGATGTCGGCAAAGCTGGTAAGCTCTCGCCAGCGGGGCTGGTCCACATCGATGCTGTCGAGCATAGCGGAGAATTTGTGGCGGTCTTCGGCATTGTCGATAGATTTCGCATCGGTACCGAGGATGTTGATACCGGCCTCGTCGAGACGTGTGGCAAGATTGTTGGGGATCTGACCGCCCACCGAGAGAATCACGCCGTAGGGCGATTCCATCTCCAGGATGTCCATAACGCGCTCAAATGTGAGTTCGTCGAAATAGAGTCGGTCGCACATATCATAGTCGGTGGATACCGTCTCGGGGTTGTAGTTGATCATTACCGAACGATAGCCCTCCTTCTTGACGGTCATCAGTGCATTCACCGAGCACCAGTCGAATTCCACCGATGAGCCGATGCGGTAGGCGCCCGAACCGAGCACCACCACCGAGCGGTGGTCGCCGGTGTACTGCACATCGTTGACTGTGCCGTTGTATGTGAGATACAGATAGTTGGTCTGTGCGGGGTATTCTGCAGCAAGAGTATCAATCTGCTTTACTACCGGCAGGATGCCGTACTGCTTGCGCAAAGCCCTGACAAGAAGATTGTCGGCGCCGGTGACATCGAGCTTCTCTTTCAGGACTGCTCGCGCAATCTGGAAGTCGCTGAATCCCTGCTCCTTGGCTACTTTGAGCAGCGGAGCGGGCAGGTCGGCGATGTTGTCGAAGCAGCGCAGTTCCTCGTTGGTGGTGAAGATGTTGTGCAGCTTTTGCAGGAACCAGCGGTCAATCTTAGTGAGCTGATGGATTTTATCTACGGAGTAGCCTTCGCGGAATGCTTTGGCTACCACGAAAATACGCTTGTCGGTAGGTTCGGCTAATGCTTTGTCGATATCGTCGATTTTCAGGTCGCGGTTGCCCACGAAGCCGTGCATACCCTGGCCAATCATACGCAGGCCTTTCTGAATCACCTCCTCAAAGGTACGGCCGATGGCCATAACTTCGCCGACCGACTTCATAGAGGAGCCGATTTCGCGGCGCACGCCGTGGAATTTACCAAGGTCCCAGCGCGGAATCTTGCAGACGATATAGTCGAGCGCAGGTTCAAAGAACGCCGATGTGCTGCGGGTTACGGAGTTCTTGAGGTCGAACAGACCGTAGCCGAGGCCGAGTTTGGCAGCGACGAATGCCAGCGGATAACCGGTGGCTTTTGAAGCTAATGCCGACGAACGGCTCAGACGGGCATTTACCTCAATTACGCGGTAGTCCATCGAGTCGGGATCGTAGGCATACTGCACGTTGCACTCGCCCACGATACCCACGTGGCGGATAATCTTGATGGCAAGTTCGCGCAGGAAATGATAGTCATCATTGGAAAGGGTCTGCGAGGGTGCAACCACGATTGATTCGCCGGTGTGAATGCCCAGCGGGTCGAAGTTTTCCATATTGCAGACCGTGATGCAGTTGTCGAACCGGTCGCGCACTACTTCATATTCCACTTCTTTCCATCCTTTGAGCGACTTCTCCACAAGCACCTGGGGCGAGAATGAGAAAGCCTTTTCGGTAAGAGCCACAAGCTGTTCGGGGGTATCGCAGAAACCGCTGCCGAGACCGCCCAATGCGTATGCGGCGCGAACAATCACGGGGTAGCCGAGCTTTTCGGCAGCCTCAAGCGCGTCGGCCGTGTTCTCCACAGCCTGACTCTTGATAGTCTTGACGTCGATTTCATCGAGCTTCTTTACGAAAAGCTCGCGGTCCTCGGTATCCTTGATGGCCTGAACCGGGGTGCCGAGGACCTGCACATCATATTTCTCCAGCACGCCGTTGTCCGATAATTCCACGCCGCAGTTCAGCGCGGTCTGACCGCCGAAGCTGAGCAGGATGCCATCGGGGCGCTCTTTTTCAATCACTCTCTCTACGAAATAGGGAGTGACCGGGAGGAAGTAAATCTTGTCGGCGAATCCTTCGGAGGTTTGCACCGTGGCGATGTTGGGGTTGATGAGCACCGTGGTGATGCCCTCCTCCTTCATAGCCTTGAGAGCCTGCGAGCCTGAGTAGTCAAATTCTCCGGCCTCGCCGATTTTAAGCGCGCCCGATCCGAGCAGGAGCACTTTCTTTATTTTGGGGTTGATTGAAGTCATTTCTGTTGTGGAATCAAAGCATTTCTATGAAGCGGTCGAAGATAAATTCTGTGTCGCGCGGACCCGACGATGCTTCCGGGTGGAATTGCGCCGAGAAAAATGGTTTCTCCTTGTGGCGGATTCCTTCATTGGTGCCGTCGTTCATATTGGTGAAGAGCGGTTCCCAGTCGGAGGGGAGCGTGCTTTGGTCTACGGCAAAACCGTGGTTCTGCGAAGTGACGTAGCATGTGTCGGTGCCTTCGAGCCTTACGGGCTGATTATGGCCGCGATGACCATATTTCAGTTTGTAGGTTTTGGCTCCGGCCGCCTTGGCCAGCAACTGGTTGCCCATACATATACCGCAGATGGGCTTGCCTATCTCCATGGCCTTGCGGATGTTTTCCACGGTGGCCACGGCGAAGTCGGGGTTGCCCGGGCCGTTGGATATGAAAAGCCCGTCGTAAGGAATGGTGGTGAAGTCGTAGTTCCAGGGGACACGCACCACTTTCACTCCTCGGCGGGTGAGGCATCGAATAATATTGTTTTTTGTGCCGCAGTCGACGAGCACCACGGTTTTTTCTCCCTGACCGTGAATCTCTACATCCTTGCAGCTGACCTGCGCAATGAGGTTGACGGTATTGGGGTCGGAGAATTCCACTTCGTCAGGTTTGTCGAAATAGATTTTGCCGAGCATCGAGCCTTTTTCGCGAAGGTGCTTAGTGAGGGCGCGGGTGTCGATACCATAGATGCCGGGGATTTTTTCGTCGTTGAGCCAGCGGTCGAGCGAACGGGTGGAAAGCCAGTGGCTCGGCTCCCAGCTGTAATCCTGGGCGATGATGCCGCGGCAATGAATTTTGGAACTTTCGAGATATTCGCTCACATCTTCTTTCTCCGTTTCGGGCGGCACGCCGTAATTCCCGAGGATAGGATAAGTGGTAACAAGAATCTGGCCTTCATAAGATGGGTCGGTGAGGCTCTCGGGATACCCGGTCATAGCGGTGTTGAACACCACTTCCCCGGCGGCAGGTGCTTCATAGCCGAAGGACTTCCCTTCATAGAGGGTGCCGTCTTCGAGAAGCAGATAGGCTTTACGTGGACTGCGCATAATCGTGAATTAACTGTATTTTTGCAATACGTTTTAATCACGTGCAAAGTTAATAATTTTTCGCGACAATACGCAGTGTGGGAAGATAAATCTTTCGTAACTTTGCCGTATGTTTGACAATTCTATGATATTTAACCGCACGGAGCTGCTTCTTGGCGAGGATGCGATGCGCCGTCTGCAGCAGGCCCGGGTGATAATCTTCGGTGTGGGCGGCGTGGGCAGCTGGACGGCTATGGCTCTGGCCCGCACCGGCATAGGTCATCTTACCATTGTCGATGCCGACAAAGTGGCTGTAAGCAATATCAACCGTCAGGCCCAGGCTACGGTCGATACCGTAGGAGAGGTGAAGGTTGAGGCGATGCGGCAGATGCTGTTGGCGGTGAATCCGCGGCTCGATGTTGTGGCTCTGGAGAAGGAGTATAATCAGCAGACAGCTGAGGAATTTGATTTGGAAAGCTATGATTTCATTGTCGATGCCATAGACTCCCTTTCGGCAAAGGCGCTGCTGATACGGCAGGCCACTGCAGCAAAGCATCCGGTGTTGCTGTCGTCGATGGGCGCTGCATTGAAGCTCGACCCAACGAAAATTTCCGTGGCTGAGTTCTGGAAGGTACAGGGGTGCCCGCTCGCTGCGGCGCTCAGACGTCGTTTCCGCAAGTCGGGCGATATGCCCCGACGGCGATTCCGCTGCGTCTATTCCCCGGAACTATTGCCAAATCGCGGGGCTACTGAAGGGGATTTAGGGGATACGGCTATGACTTATAATAAAGTGGCGACGAATGGTTCGCTCTGCCACATCACAGCTATCTTCGGACTTACAATGGCGGGATTGATTGTGCAGGATATCGCCACGCAGTAAACGATACTCACTTGTAGGAGGCAGTGATAAAATGACCAACTACGTATCAATTTGTAGGGGTGCCGTTTACTTAAATTTGATACGCTCCCGCTTACCTTTTATTATTCGCAGTCGGCGAAGATGGTGCCGGAAAGATCGGAGATGGCGTCGAGCGGGATTGTAGTGCCGTCGGTGAGATGCAGCAGGTTGTAAGCTTCCTCTACCTTCTTGATGCTTCCGGTTACGGTGATGTAAGAACCTCCCTGTTTGTGTCGGTCAGGTTGGAAAAATGTGATTTCAATGGCCGGGCGATGGGGCAGCGACAATACATAATTCATTTTGCGGGAAAGTTCCTGCAGCTGATCGGCCGACATCTCGCTTTGAGGTGTGGTGCATCTTGCGGTTTCGGCAATGGCTTCATCGTGCCCCGAAAGCGCGGCGAAGGGGGCAAACTGGGCGGCACGCGCCTCCATCGACATACGCGGGTGGCGCTTGCTCTCGGGGTGAGGCAGATTCACGATGTCTTCGTAAGGGAAATTGTCGTCCATTGTGCAGTTGCTTTTTGTCGATACTGTTATTCCTTTGCCGATGCGGGGATTTCTGTGCGTTGGTGGATATGGGAGATTACGCTTTGTGGCCACCTATCTGGCCGTTGCGCTCCCGCTGGGTGGCACCCTCGGCGAAGTTCAGGCCGGAAAGGATTATGTTTTTGCCAAACTTCTGGCGAAGACGGTTGATAGTTTTCAACCGACGGTTTTCACGGTCGAGCGTTTCCTCTTGCTTCTTTTCCTCGCGCGCTTTAGCTTCGTAATCGGTAAAGAGGTCGAGCTGAACCGACTCGGGCTGCACCGCAACTTTTTCTTTCGGGATGAGCCGGTTGATGGAGATGGTGATTCGGCGGACAAGCAGGATGGGGTTGGCTATGCGCCGGAACAGCTGCTCCACATAATCGGTGAGCAGTCGCGATGACGATGTGTATTGCGGGAAATTGGAAGTACCGTGTGAGTGGTAGGGCACCTGTCGTCCGTAATGGTCGACAGATACACGCCCGTGGTATTTGCTGCGGATTTCGGGGTTGGTAAGATTCTCTATGTCGTAGCCGAGAGTGAGGGTAATCTGGTCGGTGACCAGCCCTTTTTCTACAAGTTCCAGTGCCACATTTCCGGCCATCTCCATAGCCACCACCAGCGCTTTCTCAAACGTATAGGCACAGGAGAGTACTTGCCCGCTGGAGATTGAGTGCGTCTCGGGTCGGTAAGCCTTGATTTTATCCATTGTCACCGGTTCCCATCCCCAGGCGTGGTCGATTATCAGCTCCGCATTCACGCCGAATTCCGAGTAAAACCAGTCTTCGTGGGCCAGCGAGGCGCGGGCAATATCACCCATCGTGAGCAGTCCGGCTGCCTGAAGTCGGCGGGCAATGCCGCGGCCGGTGCGCCAGAAATCTGTGAGCGGGAAATGTGTCCATAACTTGCGGCGGTAACTCATTTCGTCGAGTTCTGCTATGCGCACGCCATCTTTGTCGGGCGGCATTTTCTTTGCCACAATATCCATAGCCACCTTGCACAGATACATATTCGTGCCAATTCCGGCTGTGGCGGTGATGCCGGTTTCTGCCAGTACTTCGCGAATCATTTTCATAGCGAGGTCGTGGGCCGACATCTTATATGTGCCAAGGTAGGCAGTTGCGTCGATGATAACCTCGTCGATGGAATATACGTGGATATCTTCCTCGGCAATGTAGCGCAGATATATGCCGAAGATGCGTGTGGAATAGTCGACATACAGCTGCATTCTCGGGGGTGCCACCAGATAGCCCACGGCCAGGTCGGGACGCTCTGCCAGTTCGCTTCCTGAAGTGGATGTGCCCCGGTAACCGCGATGGCGGTTGACCTCCCGCAGACGCTGGATTACCTCGAACAGGCGCGGGCGGCCGGGCACGCCGTAGGCTTTTAGCGCCGGGGAAACAGCCAGACAGATCGTCTTGTCGGTGCGCGTTTCATCGGCCACGACAAGGCAGGCATCGAGCGGGTTAAGTCCGCGCTCGACACATTCCACCGAAGCGTAGAAGCTCTTCAGGTCGATAGCGATATATTGCCTTTGGGGCGGATTCATCAGGTCAGGAGAGATGCGGCTTAAGGTCGGAAGCCGGTTGTGATTTATCGATGAAATGTGTTGAAATTAATGGTTGAGAGCCGCTTCGGCGGCCTGGAGTTTTTCTGAAGAACCGACGTCGAACCATTGGCACCCCTCCGGTAGAAGGAAACGGCGAATCTTAGCTTTGCCGAGCACCGAGAGGTAAAACGGAATGATGGAGAATGGCTTGGCATCGGCTCCGCCATTGTATTTCTCGAGAAGGTCTAAGATGGCGGGATTAATGATGTGAATGCCATCAAATGGCGTGGCGTCGTCGGAGGCTGATGGGGTGAAGGTGGCGGGGCGGTATTCTCCGGTGGAGCGATTCTGCCATCCGCGCAGGGTGCTTTCGGCGCTGTCGAACCATAGTGTGCGCGAAGATTCGCGGTGGCTGCAGAGCAGGGTAGCGTCGGCGCCAGATTGCTCGTGGTATCGGCACATCTGCGCCAACGGCAGGTCGGTGAGAATGTCGGCGTTATGCAGCAGTATCGGGTCGTAGGGGCGGCCCATACTTTTCAGTATATCCGCCGCTTTCAGGAGGCCTCCGCCTGTGTCGAGCAGCAGTGCGCGCTCGTCGCTGATGCGTATGTCGAGGCCGAAATTATGGTTCTCGGCAAGATAGTTCTCTATCTGGTCGGCAAAATGATGCACATTCACCACAATCTCCGTAACACCCGCTGCCGCAATGTTTTCGATTACCCTGCGGAGCATAGGTTTGCCGTCCACCGGGACGAGAGCTTTCGGGTGGTGGAGGGTAAAGGGCTTAAGGCGGGTGCCAAATCCGGCTGCAAAAATCATTGCTTTCATATACAGGAGTAGCCGATTAGAATATTACGCTGTAGTAGCCGATTAGAATATTACGATGTAGTAGCCGATTAGAATATTACGATGTAGGTGCCGGTTAATTTTTCTCGCCGCCTTCTTCGGGGATGATGAGAGGTTTCTGCGGGTCGCGGAGCCATGAATCGAACACTACGGTGCAGCGGCGTGCCGGGAGTGTTTCGGAAATGCCCTGTTCGCGGTGGCACAGTTGCACCTTCACACCATATTTATTACTGATGTGCCGGGCGAGCGCTTCCGCCGAGTAGACCGAGCGGTGCTGCCCGCCGGTGCATCCGAAGCAAACACTCAGCGAGGTGAATCCGCGCTGGATGTAGCGCTCCACCGATGCGTCAACAATCTTTTCGCACTTGGCGATAAATGGGAGGATTTCGCCATCGGCTTCAAGGAAATCGCGCACCGGTTTGTCGCGCCCGGTGAGATGCTTGAAGGGGGCATATCTCCCCGGATTGTGCGTAGCGCGGCAGTCGAATACAAATCCGCCGCCATTGCCGGAGGGGTCGGTGGGGATTCCTTTTTTATAAGAGAAGCTGGTTACGGATACCGTAAGTGGCGTTGTCTCGTCGACGGTAACAGTGTGGGCATCGCGGTCGGCATTGGTGGCGCGGGAGCCGTGGCGCTGCGCCACTTTCTCTGCAAGAGCTGCGAGCGTGGGTAGCTCCTCCTCGAGAACCCGGAATGTGTCGGGCAGGTCGCGGTCGTAGAATAGCTGGTAGAGGTTGTCTACGCCAAATGGTAGCGACTCGATGAAGTGCTTTTTCTTCTCGATAAGTCCGCGGTAGCCGTATGCACCCAGCACCTGCAGGGTGCGCATAAGCACGAAATAGGGGAGTGATTGGCGGAAATTGTCGGCACAGAATGTGGGCTGAATCTTGCACCTCTCCTCTATATAACGGTCTATAAGGTGGTTGCGGAGCGGCTGGGGATATTTTGCTTTCGCCTGCCAGAGGAATGAAGCCACGTCGTAGACCCCCGGACCGCGTCGGCCCCCCTGAAAGTCGATGACATACATTTTCGTGTCCGGCCCGTTGCCGTCAAGCATAATGTTACGGCTCTGGAAGTCGCGGTGCATAAAGTCGGTCCAGCGGTCGCTGTCCTGCATAATTCTCTGCTCCAGGCGGTCGAAATCCTCCTGAAGTGTCGACTCGTTGAATTCCTCACCAAGAATGCGTAGGAAACAGTATTTGAAATAATTCATATCCCAGCGCACAAGCCGGTAGTCGAAACATTCCGAGGGATAGCACTTGGTGAAATCGAAATCATCTGCACCGGCGCAGTGCATCCGGGCGGCCTTAACCATAGCTTCTTCCAGCAGGAGCGTGTCGGCCGCTGTGTATTCGCCGTGCTGCCGCGATGGGGCAAGCTGTTCATAGAGCGACCGGTTGCCGGCGTAGGTCTGCAGGTAAATCATATTGTCGGGCGACGTTGCCAGAATCCGGGGCATAAAATCTATACCCTTTTCTGCGAACATACGCGAAAGCGAGATGAAGGCGATGTTTTCCTGCATGGATTCGCCCACAGTGGCAATCAGCTTGCGCCCCTCATTGTCGGCCAGCAGAAAGTACTGACGGCCTGAGCCTGCACCGGGTATGCGTTCAAGCATTGCGGGGGCTTGCCGACAGCATTGGCGGAACAGTCGGGCGATTACTTCGATGTGTTTAAACTTGTTGTCGCAATTACTTTCCATAGCAATTTCTTCCGATACAAAATTACTATAAAATAACTACTGTTCAAAGTGCCCGCACCTCTCCCTTAACATTTTTTGTGAGAAAAATGCCGCCTCCTTTCACCACGCAGCACCCCCTGCCTAACCGCTTGCCGCCCCCTGGTTCCAATCCATACTTTTTGCATTAAAATTCCCGATTTTATCCAATAAAAACACTGTACTGGATAAAATCAGTACTTTTTTATCCACTACAGAGCATTTTTTGCATACTTTAGCTTCAATATTCACCGCAAATTTGCGGTTTGGTGTTTTCGCCGCCCGTGATAAGCACATGCGCAGCCGCCACGCCGTCTCCGCCCATTAGCTTGCTGGTGGTCTGTATGCAGTCGCCCAATGCGCTGAGCGCTTCCGGATATTTACCCAGTTCCGGCGTGAGCTGCGAGAGCAGCAGCTTGTACCCCTCGACGGCAACAGCCGCGTCCGTCCCGAAAGCCTTGGCACTGTCTCGCGCAAAGCCCTCAATCATTTTATTTCATGCGATTGATTTTTGTCAGGAATTCAATTTTAAGCAACCTTTTACTGCGATAATAATAGATATTCGCCGCAAATTTGCGGTGAATATTGGGTATTTTCGACGCAAAGCATTAAACTGGCGACATAAATATATGTCAACGGAAAGTGCGGGCCGGATTTCCAATGAGATGTCGACGCATTGCGTTCTCCTATGTTTCTCTTGCCATTGCACTCGAGTATGGAATTTGGTGGGGTGGATGAAAAAGTGGGGGGCGGAGTAGGGGAATTGCTGAATTTTTTGTAACTTCGCAGAATAATTCAGCTCTGTTGATTGCATGGCAGAAAACACATTACTGAGCCGTCTCGACGGCATAGAATCGCGATTTGAGGAAGTTTCGACGCTGATAACCGATCCGGCTGTAATTGCCGATATGAAGCGTTATGTGCGTCTGAACAAAGAATATAAGAGCCTGGAAAGTCTTACGGCAGCCACACGTCGCTACCGGCAGTTGCTCGACAATGAGCAGGAAGCACGGCAGATTCTGGAAACAGAGAATGACAGCGAAATGCGCGCGATGGCTCGTGAACAGCTCGACGAGGCTACGGCTGCGCTTCCAAAGCTTGAGGAGGAAATCAAAATTATGCTGATTCCGGCTGACCCGGAAGATGCCCGCAATGCCATTGTAGAAATTCGCGGCGGTACAGGTGGCGATGAGGCCGCCCTCTTTGCCGGCGACCTGTTTAAAATGTATTCCCGTTATTGCGAATCGAAGGGATGGCAGGTGTCGGTGACAAGTTTTTCGGAAGGCACCGCCGGAGGATTCAAGGAAATAGTTTTTGCCGTGACCGGAGATAATGTCTACGGCACATTGAAATATGAGAGCGGTGTGCATCGCGTGCAGCGTGTACCGGCAACCGAGACACAGGGCCGTGTGCATACCTCGGCAGCCACTGTGGCCGTGCTCCCCGAGGCGGAGGCTTTCGATGTGGAAATCAACGAAGGTGAAATCAAATGGGAGACATTCCGCAGCGGCGGTGCCGGTGGACAGAATGTAAATAAGGTGGAATCGGGTGTGCGCTTGCGCTATATGTGGCACAACCCCGTGACCGGTCAGACCGACGAAATCCTCATTGAGTGTACCGAGACCCGCGACCAGCCCAAGAATAAAGAGCGCGCACTGAGCCGCCTCCGCACATATATATATGACCGCGAGCATCAGAAATATGTCGATGACATAGCCTCGCGGCGCAAAACCCTGGTAAGTACCGGCGACCGTTCGGCCAAGATCCGTACATATAATTTCCCGCAGGGACGCATCACCGATCATCGCATCAACTATACAATATATAACCTCCCGGCGTTTCTCGACGGCGATATCCAGGACTGTATCGACCAGCTCACCATTGCCGAGAATGCGGAGAAACTGAAAGAAACGAATTTGTAAATCTATTCATCTGTCGGAGGGGAAATGTCTGCTGCATTCGCTCCGACACATCTACATACATGTATGACAAGAGAAGAATTAGTGAAGCAGATTGCTGCAAAGAGGAATTTCCTCTGTGTGGGGCTCGACTCCGACCTGCGCAAGATGCCTGCCTGTGTGCTGGAAAGCGCAAAAGGGAATGCTTACGAAGCACTTATGCAGTTCAATAAGGCTATCGTCGACGCCACAGCTCCCTACTGCGTGGCCTACAAACCTAATGCCGCATTCTATGAGGCCTTCGGCGCTGATGGCTGGCGTGCGCTTGCCGATACAATCGCTTATATCAAGAGCAATCATCCGGAGCATTTCGTGATAGCCGACGCCAAGCGCGGCGATATAGGCAATACATCGGCAATGTATGCCCGTGCATTCTTCGAGGATCTGGGCGCTGATGCTATCACGGTGGCACCATATATGGGCAGCGACAGTGTGAAACCCTTCCTTGGCTTCCCCGGAAAGTGGGTGATTCTGCTCGCGCTCACATCCAATCCCGGCTCAATGGATTTCCAGCTCACAACCGACAGCGACGGCCGCCGACTCTTTGAGAAAGTGATTGAGCAGTCGCAGACCTGGGCATCGACCGATGAAATGATGTATGTGGTGGGAGCCACACGCGGCGAAATGTTTACCGACATCCGCCGTTGCGCCCCCGGCAGTTTCCTGCTTGTACCCGGCGTGGGTGCACAGGGTGGAAGCCTGGAGGCAGTTTGCCGCTATGGTATGACCCCCGACTGCGGCATCATCGTAAATTCTTCGCGCGGCATCATCTACGCCTCCAATGGCGAGGACTATGCCGACGCTGCCGCCGCCGCTGCAAAAGCGCTGGCCGAAGAAATGGATGGTTATCTGAAGCTTTATAGTAAAATTTAACGCGTGGCGTTTCGACATCTCGCGCTAAATTGTTATTTTTGTTGCCGGAAAACTCCGACGATATAATCCGACGTTAGAAAACCCAAATATATATACACAATCATGAAAATTGACGATTACAATTTCGCAGGCAAAAAAGCCATCGTTCGCGTTGACTTCAATGTGCCTCTGGATGAGAACGGCCATGTGACCGACGATACCCGTATCCGTGGCGCACTGCCCACTCTGAAAGCTATCCTCGAGAAGGGCGGTAGCCTCATCATTATGTCGCATATGGGTAAACCCAAAGGTAAAGTTAACCCCAAGATGTCGCTCCTCCAGATTAAGGATGTAGTGGCAAAAGCACTTGGTCGCGACGTGAAATTCGCTCCCGACTGCGCCGACGCTTCCGAGATGGCAGCTGCCCTCAAGCCCGGTGAAGTGCTCCTGCTTGAGAACCTCCGCTTCCACCCCGAGGAAGAAGGCAAGCCCGTAGGCATCGAGAAGACCGACCCCGGTTATGATGCAGCCAAGAAGGAAATGAAAGAGCTTCAGAAAGCATTTGCCAAGAAACTCGCCTCCTATGCCGATGTTTACGTAAACGACGCATTCGGCACAGCTCACCGCAAACACGCTTCCACAGCCGTTATCGCCGACTACTTCAAACCCGAAGATAAGATGCTCGGCTACCTTATGGAGAAGGAAGTACACGCCGTTGACAAAATCCTGAGCGATATCAAGCGCCCCTTCACCGCTATTATGGGTGGTTCGAAAGTTTCCACCAAGATCGGTATCATCGAGAACCTTATGGACAAGGTAGATAACCTTATTCTCTGCGGCGGTATGACCTATACTTTCGCCAAAGCACAGGGCGGCAATGTAGGCAACTCTATCTGCGAGCTTGACAAGCTTGATCTTGCCCGCGACATTATGAAGAAAGCAAAAGAGAAAGGCGTAAACCTCGTGCTCGGTACCGACTGCGTTGCAGCCGACGCTTTCAGCAACGACGCCCACACTCAGATTTGCTCCGTAATGGATATCCCCGAAGGCTGGGAAGGCCTCGATGCAGGTCCTGAGACCCGCAAGCAGTTTGCCAATGTAATCAAAGACGCCAAGACTATCCTGTGGAACGGTCCCGCCGGCGTGTTTGAGTTCGATAACTTCACTGCAGGTTCACGCGCTATCGCTGAAGCCATCGTTGAAGCCACCAACAAGGGCGCGTTCTCGCTCGTAGGCGGCGGCGACTCCGTAGCTTGTGTCAACAAGTTCGGTCTGGCCAACGATGTAAGCTATGTATCCACCGGTGGTGGTGCTCTCCTTGAGGCCATCGAGGGCAAAGTTCTCCCCGGCATCGCAGCCATCAAAGGCGATAAATAATCCCGATAATACCTTCCATACCGAGAGCCCGCCGGCTGATTAAAGCAAGCTCGGCATTTCGGTTGAAGCAATAAATAAGGCCCGGCACCGTGAAAGCGGCAGCCGGGCCTTGATAGTTTATAAGGCTTTTACTGCAGGGCGGCGGAGAGGACGTCGGAGGCGTTGGTGACGTACTGGAAATGAAGCCCGGAGAGATACGACGGCTCAATCTGGTCGATGTCGCGGCGGTTTTCCTCACACATTATTATATCAGTGATTCCCGCACGTTTGGCCGCCAGAATCTTTTCCTTGATGCCGCCAACGGGAAGCACACGCCCGCGAAGTGTGATTTCGCCGGTCATAGCCAGACGCGGACGCACTTTTCTCTGTGTAAACGTTGATGCGATAGAGGTGGCCATAGTGATACCTGCCGACGGACCATCTTTGGGCACCGCGCCTTCCGGCACGTGGATGTGCAGGTTGTAGTCGGTGAACAGATTTGCGTCGATGCCGAGCTGGTCGGCGTGGCTGCGCACATACTGGAAGGCGATGGTAGCCGATTCCTTCATTACATCGCCGAGGTTCCCGGTTAGGGTGAGTTTTTCACCTTTCCCCTTGTTGAGCGACGATTCCACAAATAGGATTTCGCCGCCATGGGCTGTCCACGCCAGGCCGGTAACTACGCCTGGAGTGCCGGGAGCCTCATAGCGCTGGGGATTGTAGATTGCCGGACCAAGAATCTCGGTTACAGTAGCAGCGTCCTTTATATTAGTGGTGTATTTTTCGCCCGAAAGCTTCTTTACGAGCACCTTTCTTGCAAGCGAGGAAAGCGCCTTTTCCAGCTGACGCACACCGCTCTCCGAAGTGTATCCTTCGATAATGGCGGTAATGGCCTCCGGCGAAAGGGTGAGGTTGTCATCGGCAAGCCCTACTTCCTCGATTACGCGGTGGATGAGATGACGCGTGGCTATCTCGATTTTCTCTTCAATCAGATAGCCGGGCACGTCCACCACCTCCATACGGTCGAGTAGCGGGCGGGGAATGGTGTCGAGCGTGTTGGCCGTGGCAATGAAGAGCACCTTCGACAGGTCGAAATCCGTGTCAATGAAGTTGTCGTGGAAATGACAGTTCTGTTCGGGGTCGAGCACTTCAAGCAAAGCCGCCGAAGGGTCGCCCTTTATGTCGCGTGAAAGTTTGTCGATTTCATCAAGCAGCAGAAGCGGATTCGAGGTGCCGGCCTTGCGGATGGCGTCGATGATTCTGCCCGGCATAGCGCCTATGTAGGTGCGACGGTGTCCGCGGATTTCGGCCTCATCGGCCACGCCGCCGAGCGACACGCGCTGGTATTTGCGGCCAAGAGCCTTGGCCACCGACTTCCCAAGTGAGGTCTTGCCTACACCGGGAGCGCCAACCAGGCAGAGAATAGGGGCTTTCCCCTCCGGGTTTGCCATCGACACGGCCACCTGCTCCAGGATTCTCTCCTTCACCTTCTTCATACCGTAGTGATCGTGGTTGAGAATATCAGCGGCATCGGGCAGCGAGGTTGAGAGGGGAGAGGTGACATTCCATGGCAGATCCAGCAGTGTGGTGAGGAAATTGTACATCACAGAGTAATCTGGTGCTGACGGGGAAATGCGGCCAAGCTGAGCCAGCCCCTTGTTGAAAGCGTCGAGCGCTTCGCCCGAAAGCTTTATTTCCTCGGCTTTCTTGCTCAGTTTTGAAATATCGTCGAGATCGCCGTAAAGGTCCTGCTGCATTACCTCAATCTGACGGCGCAGAAACATCTCGCGCTGCTCCTCGGAGATTTCCGTGCGGGCGCGTTCGATGATGTCCTGAGCCATAGCGGCCTGCTGAAGCTGCGAGTCGAGTTGTTTCAGCAGAGCATGTGCGCGCTTGTCGATGCGGGAAATCGCAAGCAGATCTATTTTCTCATCCTGCGGCATAGGCAGGTGGGTAGCCACGGTGTTGACGATTTCTTCCGGGTTGGTCAGATGTTCCAGCCCAATACCTTTTATGCGGTCGGAATCGGTTTTTGTGCCCAGTTCCGACATACTGTTGCGGATGATGTCGGCCATTGTGGACAGACGCGCCTCGTCGGTAGCCGGAAGCTCCTTTACGTGCGACACGCTCAGAGCGAGGGCATTCTCCACCGGCGAGCTTTCCTCGGCGTCGCCCTTCACCTTGAAACGCGAAATGGCGCGAACGAGAGCCGATTTATTATTGTCGGGAAGCTCGAATACCTGAAGCACCTCCACGAATACACCAAATTTGGCCAGGTCGGCAGCTCCGGCAGGATTCTCCTGGGAGGGGTCGAGCTGACATACAAGACCTACGCTCTGGTTATGCTCCAGCGCATAAGTAGCCACGGCTCTTGATGAATCTCTTACAAGAGCTATAATAAGTGTGACATCGGGGAAGAGCACAAGATTGCGTGTGGGTATTACGGGCAGACACTTCAGCTTCATAATTCTATCGGGAAAATTAGCGTGCAAAGTTACAAAAAACTCTCCGTATCACAAAATATCGGGCAATATGGCATAAATTAACATAAATGTGTTGTCAAACATAAAAATATTTATTGCCAGCCGGAGAATTCTTTCTAAATTTAGGGCGATAAATATTTACCTTAAATATACCTGACTATGAAGGTTTACCAGACAAACGAAATTAAAAACATCTCCTTGCTCGGTAGCAAGGGCTCGGGAAAAACCACACTCGCTGAAGCCATGCTCTACGAGTGTGGGGTAATAAAACGTCGTGGCACAATCGACGGCAAGAACACCGTATCCGATTATTTCCCCGTGGAAAAAGAATACGGCTATTCAGTTTTCTCGACAGTGTTTTATGCTGAATTTCTGAATAAGAAACTCAATGTGATTGACTGCCCGGGAGCCGACGATTTCGTAGGCAACGCCATTACGGCGCTCAATGTTACCGATACCGGTGTGATTGTAGTAAACGCCCAGTACGGTGTGGAGGTAGGTACGCAGAATATTTTCCGTACTACCGCCGCTCTGAAGAAGCCCGTGATTTTCGCTATGAATCAGCTCGATGGCGAAAAGGCCGACTTCGATAATGTGATTGAGCAGATGCGCGAGCATTTTGGCTCGAAGGTCGTGACCATCCAGTATCCTCTTACATGTGGCCCCGGCTTCAATGCTATGATCGACGTACTGCTGATGAAGAAATACTCGTGGGGCCCCGACGGCGGCGTGCCCACTATCGAGGATATTCCCGACTCCGAAAAGGAGAAGGCTCAGGAGCTCCATCAGGCACTGGTGGAAGCAGCCGCCGAGAACGACGAGACTCTGATGGAGAAATTCTTCGACCAGGGTCATCTTACCGAAGACGAAATGCGTGAAGGTATCCGCAAGGGCCTCATCGACCGCTCGATCTATCCGGTGTTCTGCGTGAGCGCAGCAAAGGATATGGGTGTGCGTCGTATGATGGAATTCCTTGGCAATGTGGTGCCTTTCGTCAATGATATGCCTGCTCCGGTCGACACCGCCGGCGACGAGGTGAAGCCCGACAGCAACGGTCCGCTCTCAATCTTTATCTTCAAAACCACGGTTGAACCCCACATCGGTGAAGTGCAGTACTTCAAGGTGATGTCGGGCACACTTACCGCCGGTCTGGACCTCGACAATGTCACCCGCGGCGGCAAGGAACGTCTTGCCCAGCTCTTCTGCGTATGCGGTCAGATCAGGACACAGGTCGACAAGCTGTGTGCCGGCGATATCGGCGCTACAGTGAAACTGAAAGATGTACGCACCGGCAATACTCTTGATGAGAAGGGTGTGGATATCGCATTCGATTATATCCGCTATCCCGAGCCGAAGTATATCCGCGCCGTGCGCCCCGTCACCGAAAGCGATGCCGAGAAACTTGCCGGTATCCTTACCCGTATGCACGAGGAGGATCCCACATGGGTTATCGAGCAGTCGAAGGAGCTGAAGCAGCTTCTCCTCAAGGGCCAGGGCGAATTCCACCTGCGCACACTGAAATGGCGCGTTGAGAACAACGACAAACTCCCCATCATCTTTGAGGAGCCGAAGATTCCTTATCGCGAGACAATCACCAAGGCAGCCCGCGCCGATTACCGCCACAAGAAACAGTCGGGTGGCGCAGGTCAGTTTGGCGAAGTGCATCTGATTGTAGAGCCTTATGTAGAAGGTTCGCCCGTGCCCGATACTTATCGTTTTGGCAACCAGGAATACAAGATGAGCGTTCGCGACACTCAGGAAATTCCTCTGCAATGGGGCGGCAAGCTCGTGGTGCACAACTGTATCGTTGGCGGCGCCATCGACACCCGCTTCATCCCCGCTATCGTTAAGGGTCTGATGGACCGTATGGAGCAGGGCCCGCTTACAGGTTCGTATGCTCGCGACGTGCGCGTCTGCATCTACGACGGCAAGATGCATCCGGTTGACTCCAATGAAATCTCCTTCCGTCTGGCTGCCCGCAACGCCTTCTCCGAAGCTTTCCGCAACGCCAATCCTAAGGTGCTTGAGCCTATCTACGATGTAGAGGTAATGGTTCCCGGCGATGTGATGGGCGATGTGATGAGCGACCTCCAGGGACGCCGCGCCATAATTATGGGTATGTCCTCCGACAACGGCTTCGAGAAGATTCAGGCCAAGGTGCCTCTGAAAGAGATGTCGAGCTACAGCACTGCTCTCAGCTCAATCACCGGTGGCCGCTCCTCCTTCACGATGAAGTTCGCCGGCTACGAACTCACCCCCGGCGATGTTCAGGAGAAGCTCCTCAAAGAATACGCAGAGAAGAACGCCGACGAATAATTTTCGCCGACATTTAATTAACAAAGGGAAGAATCTCGCGAGCTATCTCGCGGGATTCTTTTTGGATAATAGTTTATATTAAGGATTTACGATGAAATACGCAATCAAATATTTTGGTATTCTGCTCTTAACCGTTCTTTCATTCACAGTCGCTGCCTGCGGCGATGACGACGATGAACTTTCAGCTGATAATCTCGCCGGAACAAGCTGGGTTGTTACATCGGATGTTGACCCCGACGGCGACGATAACGGCACAGTAGGTACGGTAGTTACATTCCAGAAAAACGGCACATTGGCTTTCTTGCCTTTAAATGACTGGACATATGCCACCTGGGCAGTCAATGGCAATAACCTCACCATCATTCTTGGCGAAGGGATTCCCGACGATTTCATGCAGGGTCAATTTGTAATCAGCGGCAACACTGCTGTTTACACATACCACTGGGGCGACGTCAATGGCGAGTGGGAAGACCTCACCTCCATCAATGTAATGACTCTCGTCAAACAGTAATTCCGGCAAACCCCATTTCCGGCCAATTCAACCAAATTGCCAATTACCCCATTTAATACGTTGTTTATCAGACGGTAGGGGTGCGATACATATTGCCATCCGGGCGCGGCCGCGATACATTTGGCCATCCGGGCGCGGCCGGAGGGAGAATCTGCTATCGTGCGCTTAAGATTTGGCTTATGATTTTAGCTTGAAGGAGATGGGCAATGTGTAGTAGACGTTTACGGCACGTCCATTCATTTTGCCGGGTGTGAATCTGGGTAGTGACTTTGTGACACGAACTGCTTCCTTGTCAAGGTCGGGCTCTTTGCCGCGAATTACAATCACATCGCCAACACTGCCATCCTTGCGAACTACGAATTTAACAACGACTCGTCCTTGGATGTTGTTTTCTGCACACATAGCGGGGTACTGTATGTGTTCATCGATGTATTTCAGTAACGCAGATTCGCCACCGGGGAATGATGGCATCTGCTCAACAGCAGTAAATATTTCTTCTGGTTTTTTTACGTGCTGTTGAAGACATTGTATCATCGAAGATAATTTCCTCGTTGTATGCATTAGAACGATATGATGCTGATTAATCTAATGATTTGCGAAGAGATGTTGATGTAACTGCGCGGTTGCCGGATTCAATGCGGCGATAGGGGGAACATTTCACATAATCGTCAATCACGTCGTCGCCGATAAAATTCTTAAGATAATCATAGACTTTTTTGGGGAGACGTGTGGCATAATCATACATCGGTGTGTCGACCAGGTTCTGCTCGTATCCTTTGGCAACAACCTGCAGGACTTCCTGCGGGCCGTTGCCGGCTAAGTCTACATATTTTTCAGGGTCGATGCTGTCATAGCCTGTGCTGAATCGCCGGATTTCTCCGGTGGCGAGATTCTTGTCGCGCCCTTTTACAAACAGACCGTGATAATATTCCTCGTGGATGTTGTGCTTTTCGCCATATTCCTCATAGTTGTAATCCCAGGAGCCGTGCGGATAGCCGTAACCGTCGAATGAGCCTTTGATTGGTACAGGAACCCAGCCGCCGTGGGCATAATCGTAGTCGGCCAGACCGCGGTATGATATGATGTGATTGTTGCTCACATTAAACCGCATCTCTTTAGCGGGCTGAGCGCCGGCTTTGTAGGCGCAGATAACGGTGCCGTTGACCTTTCCGTCGGCGAAAGGAACGGTCATAAAGAACTGGTCGCCGGAATATCCTTCCTTTAGAATGTGCCACACACCATCCCGCACGCCGTTCTTGTAAACTCCTTTCTCGTTGTAAGAGCCATTATTATAACTATAGGCGCCGTGAAGTACACGGTTCTCGTTTTCATCCTCGTAGAAAGTATAGGTGGCAGTGCCTCCTTTGTAATTGCCGGAGTAGCGATGCAAAGTTCTTTGTGCAGCATTGCCGGTGAATACCATAATCGTAGCGGCGAACAATGTGACTGCGATTTTGCAGATTTCGATTTTCATAAAGCGAAGGTGAAATGATTGGATAAATGGAGAAGCAGAGGATGCTGTGAAAAATGTATGGCGGGAAGCGCTGAGGAGAGAATGAGAAGCGGTCAGGAGAGAGTGATCTGTGTGGCTTCGATGTCGGTATGCAGGAAGAGCGAGGCCATCCGGGCGAAGGGTTCGGCCTGCTCTGTAGTGAGATATTCCGTATGACCCTGATGCTCGGAACGGGAAAGCCTCGATTCCATCTCGGGATGACGGTGCAGATAATCGGTGAGCGACTTGGCCACGATTTCGCCCTGCGCAATCAGCCGCACATCTGGCGGCAGGCAGGCGCGGATTTTGGGGTAGAGAAGAGGGTAATGAGTGCAGCCGAGGATTACGGTGTCGATTGCCGGGTCGGCCTTCATCAGCGCTTTCACATCCTGGCTTACGAAATAGTCGGCGCCCGGTTTGTCGGCCTCGTTGTTTTCAACCAATGGCACCCACATAGGGCAAGCGTGGCCGGTGAGTTCCATCCTGGGGAAAAGTTTAGCCACCTCAAGGGCGTAAGAATTGGAGCGCACTGTGCCGGGAGTGGCGAACAGGCCCACGTGGTTGCTGCGTGTGAGTGTGCCGAGCTGCTCCACGGTGGGCCGAATCACGCCGAGCACGCGCCGCGACGGGTCGATGCGCGGTAAATCGTTTTGCTGAATAGAGCGGAGAGCTTTTGCCGATGCAGTGTTGCAGGCAAGAATCACGAGTTTGCATCCGCGACGAAACAGCTCCTCCACGGCCTGCAGCGTGAATCGGTAAACAATGTCGAACGAACGTGTGCCGTAAGGTGCGCGGGCATTGTCGCCTAAGTAGAGATAGTCGTACTGAGGCAGAAGTTTCTGCATTTCCCGCAGAATGGTCAGGCCGCCATAGCCGGAGTCGAACACGCCTATAGGTGACCAATTTTTATCTCGTTCGGGAGCGGATTGTGCGATGTGATTATTGCTCTGGTGCATTGGTAATATTATGCGGGGGCATTTCTGCCCCCGCAAATTATAAATAGGGATTGTGTGAATTACATTATGCCACGTTCGCGCAGGCGGCACTGCCAGGCCCATGCGTTGCGCATAGTCTCCTCGATAGGAGTATCGGCCTTCCAGCCAAGCACATTATTGGCGTAGGAGGGGTCGGCCCATACCTTCTCGATATCGCCGGCGCGACGGGGAGCAATCTTGTGAGGCACCTTCACACCGGTTGCTTTCTCGAAGGCGTCGATCAGACCGAGCACGCTCATACCGTTGCCGGTACCGAGGTTGAAGATTTCAATCTTCTCGTCGGACTTATCTTCCAGCATACGCTCTACGGCGATCACGTGGGCCTTTGCAAGGTCAACTACGTCAATATAGTCGCGGATGCAGGAGCCGTCGGGAGTGTTGTAGTCGTCGCCGAAGACGCTCAGCTCCTTGCGGATGCCCATAGCCGTCTGGGTGAGGAAGGGCACAAGGTTCTGCGGCACACCGTTGGGCAGCTCGCCGATTTCCGATGAGGGATGAGCGCCTACGGGATTGAAGTAGCGGAGCAGTACACTCTTGAAATTGGCACCGGCGTTGATAACATCGGTGATGATTTCCTCGGAAATCTGCTTCGTGTTGCCGTAAGGCGAAGTGGCCTTCTTGATAGGCGACTGCTCGGTGACGGGGTTTACGTCGGGTTCGCCGTAAACGGTGCACGACGATGAGAATACGATGCCTTTCACATCATATTTGCCCATCATATCGAGCAGATTCATAAGGGTGTTGAGGTTGTTGCGATAGTAGAGGAGCGGTTTCTGCATCGACTCGCCCACAGCTTTGGAGGCAGCGAAGTTGATGATGCCCTTGATGCCGGGATAAGTGTCGAACAGAATCTTCAGCGCGGTGATGTCGGTGCAGTCGGCTTCAACGAATTCGGGGCGGATGCCGGTGATGCGTTCGATGCCGTCGAGCACCTCGCGGTTGGAGTTGGAGAGGTTGTCAATTATGACTACGGGGTAGCCGGCTTTCTGCAGCTCAACCACGGTGTGTGAGCCTATGTAGCCGGTGCCGCCAGTAACAAGAATTGAAGGCTTCATATTTGGAATATGATTAAAAGAGTTTCTTGGGATAAGTGCCGTTGTTATGCAGCTCGGCAAACTTAGCTACAACACCGGGACGGTCGGCGGCGTAGGTTACGCCAAACCAGCGGGAGTCGGTGTCGAGCACCTTCACAGTGGCTTCGCCGTTGTTGATGAGGGTGTCGATGCAGAGGGGAATGAAGAACTCAGCCTTAGGGGTATTGAGGTCCTTGTCGAGAAAACGACGGAATTCGCGCTCTGAGTAATCGAAATAGTCGGGGGTGAAGCCCCAGAGGTTCATCGATACGGGAGTCATCGGGTCGAGGGTCTGCTCTACGCCATTCTCGTCGGTGAAGACGATGCGGCCGTCGGGAGCGTATGAAATAGCGGTGCGCTCAACTACGCCGGTGAGCTTGCCGTCGGAAGTGGTGCAGACGCCACGGGCTACGGAGCCGTTCTCGGTCATAGTGTTGCCTACGCGGAAGCCAACCATACAGTAGTCGCCCTTGTGGTCGTGGGGCTTCTGCAGCTCCTCGGCGATAACGCGGAAAGCGTCGCGGCCATAGAAGTCGTCGGCGTTGATTACGGCGAAGGGCTCTTTGATCACATCCTTACCCATAAGCAGGGCGTGGTTTGTGCCCCAGGGTTTGGTGCGGTCGGCCGGGCAAGTGTAGCCTTCGGGGAGCTTGTCGGTAGCCTGGAACACTACTTCCACAGGCACGTGTCCTTCATATTTCGAGAGAATCTTTTCGCGGAAATCCTTTTCAAAGTCCTTGCGAATCACGAAAACCACCTTGCCGAAACCGGCCTGGAGGGCATCGTAGATAGAATAGTCCATAATGGTCTCGCCGTTGGGGCCGAGAGAATCGAGCTGCTTGAGACCGCCGTAACGGCTGCCCATACCGGCAGCGAGAACAAAAAGTGTAGGTTGCATTTCTGAGATGATATGTATGTTGTAGAATTATGCTTCAACTTTGTGAGCGCCGTCGGAAATCACTACGGGAATCACTACGGGTTCGTGACCGTATTTCTCGGCGAATTTTCTCTTGGCTGTTTCGATGAATTTATCGTAGAGATTGTTGCGAACCAGGTTGATGGTGCAGCCGCCGAAGCCGCCGCCCATAATGCGCGAACCGGTCACGCCACATTCCTTGGCGATGTCGTTGAGGTAATCAAGTTCTACGCAGCTCACCTCATAGTCCTTCGACAGACCTTCGTGAGTTTCGTACATCTTCTTACCTACGGTCTCGAGGTCACCTTTCACGAGAGCGTCGCACACGTCGAGCACGCGCTGCTTCTCCGCGATTACATATTTAGCGCGGAAGTAATCCTCGGCGGTCATATCCGAGCGGTGCTCGTTGAGCATCTCCATAGTAGCGTCGCGGAGGGTCTTCACGCCAAGCAGTTTGGCCACACGTTCGCAGCTCTGGCGGCGCTTGTTGTAGGGAGAGTCAACCAGTGCGTGTTTTACCTTGGAGTCGAGCAGCACGAGCTGGTAGCCGTCGGCCTTGAAGGGGAAGTATTCAAACTCCATCGAGCGGCAGTCGAGGCGCATAAGGTTGTCTTTCTTGCCGAAAACCGATGCGAACTGGTCCATAATGCCGCAGTTCACACCGCAGTAGTTGTGCTCGGTAGACTGGCCGATGCGGGCGAGATCGAATTTGTCGATGGTGTTGCCGTTGAAGAGGTCGTTCAGAGCGAAAGCGAAGCAGCTTTCAAGAGCAGCTGAGGAGCTGAGGCCGGCGCCCAGAGGCACATTGCCGGCGAACACGGCGTCGAATCCGTGAACTTTGCCGCCACGCTTGATGATTTCGCGGCAGATGCCGAATATGTAGCGTGCCCACTGCTGGGAGGGTGCATCTTCTTCGTTCAGACCGAATTCCACATATTCGTTTATGTCGATGGAGAATACGCGCACAGTCTCGGTGCCGTTGGGGGCAATCTCCGCCATGATTTCTTTGTCGATGGCGCCGGGGAACACGAAGCCGCCGTTATAGTCGGTGTGCTCGCCGATGAGGTTGATACGACCGGCGGAAGCATAGAGAGTGCCTTCTTTGCCGAATTTCTCCTTAAAGATAGTTTGGATTTTTTTTTGCATGATATTTATAGGTAAATGGGTTTTATGTCAGTTGTGTGTGGTTTACTATTAATTATGCGGGTTAACTGTGAATTTATCGCAAAGTTAATAAATAATTTGATATCCGATGCGTCAAAATCGGGTAAAATTTGTTAGCTTTGTAGAAGTAATGTGAAGAAAGAACCGATTTGTCAATTAAAAATTAGAATTATGAGTACAATAAATACACTGAAAATCTTTATGCTTTCGGCTGCCGGAGCCGCTATGCTGGCAAGTTGCAGCCTGTTTCAACAGAATGGAGGCACCTCGCAGGAGGGGCGTGTAGTCACTTTGGCCGACGGCCGCAAAGTAGTGGTAGCCTCTCAGCCCGGAGCCGGGCAGGAGCCGGCAGGTCCGAAGGTAATAAAGAAGAAGTCGGAGAAATCTTACGCCAAGCCTAAGAATTCCGACAAAAAGAAAAATAAGAAGAAAAAAGATAAGAACAATGCCCAGGTTGCCGTCTCCGACCGCGAGAAGGTAGCGCTTGATGGCTCTGCTGCCGCTGCTACTGCTGCTAAGGCTGAAACGGTGAAGCAGGATAAGGCACAGGCCGATGCCGCTGCTGTGCAGGCCGATTTCACTCCGGCAGGGGAGTGGACAATCTACTCGGTGCGCAATGAGAAAGTTACCGGAGAAGAGCGCCCCTATATCACACTCGACCTGGCTTCGGGTCGCTTCTATGGCAACAATGGTTGCAACTACATCAACGGCGACCTGCAGTTTGGCGATAACCGCGCGTTGAAATTCGACAATATGATTTCCACAATGAAGATGTGTCAGGATGACAGCTTCCAGTATGTGATCAATCTTGCGCTGAACGATGTTGTGGCCTACGATGTGTGTCAGGAAAAGCCTATTACATTCCTCGACCTGAAGGATAAGTCGGGCCGTGTGGTGATGGTTCTCCGTCGGCATAATATGGATTTCCTTAATGGCGCCTGGAAGGTGACCGAGCTTAACGGCACACCGCTGGTGCAGGATGATGATGCCACGATGACTTTTGATACCGACGGCTTGAAGATTCATGGCACTACCGGGTGCAATATCTTCAATGGTTCGCTTTTCATCGACCCGGATAAGAAGGAGTCGCTGCAGATTATCGGGTTGGCAACAACCCGCATGATGTGCGCTCCCGATTCGCGCGAGACGGAATTTCTGCTCGCTCTTGAATCGGTTGAAACGGCCCGCAAAGTCGGCGCCGATGAGATAGTGCTCAGCGATGTCGACGGCAAGCCGCTCTTTACGCTCCACAAGATGGAGCTGCGCGACTGATGCAGTAATTTCCGGCCCGGAAATGAGGATAATCGACGCGAATAAAGTCATCCTTACCGGAATACCGTGATGAAAATATTGCAAAGATGCTATTCGGAATGATTCTGAATAGCATCTTTTTTTGTCGAAATGTTAAAATGGTAGTAAAGTAATAGGGTTGTGACTGTTATGGAAACATAGTCGGGAAAACACAAAGATATTACGATATTTGTAAAGCGTTGATAATATACGATATAATTATTTTATATTAGAGTGATACTTTAATTGTGTTGTAAACTGTTGAAATACAATGCTATGTATTTTAGCAAGTAATTCCGGGCAAAATTTTAATTGCAATTGAAGAAAATTATTGCGAAATTTGTAGCTGAAAAATTACCGCATAGGTAAAGATACACGACTGAATCCACAATGCAAAAGAGTTTACAACAGCTCTGGGAAGAGTGTCTGGCAATTTTTCGAGACAATCTCCCGGCAGAGCAATTTCGCGCCTGGTTCGAGCCTATTGTGCCCGACAGCTTTGTCGACGACAAGCTCACGCTTGTTGTCCGCTCGGCGTTCTATAAGGAGCACCTTGAATCGACCTATCTTTCACTCATCGCTCCGGCGCTGCGCCATATTTTCGGCGAGAATGTAAAACTCTATTATAAGTATCTTGAAGTAAACGGTAGCCCCGACACGGAAATCACCGAACGGGGTCTGGCCTCTTCGCCTGCTCTCAGTCGTCAGGGGAAAGGGATGTTCCAGACCGCCGTATCTTCTACCGTCGACCCCCAGCTGAATCCGCGCAACACTTTCGAGAACTATTGCAGCAGCGCATCTAACAAAATCGCGCGTGCGATAGGTGAGTCGATCGCCAATGACCCTTCGCTGAAGACGTTCAATCCCTTGTTTGTGTTCGGCTCTACAGGCGTGGGTAAAACCCACCTTGTGCAGGCTATCGGCATCAAGATCAAGGAGCACAATCCCTCGGCGCGTGTGCTTTATCTGAGCGCCCGTCTGTTTGAGAGCCAGTACACCGTGGCTTCCCGCAATGGTAAAGTGAATGAGTTCATCAACTTCTATCAGAGCATCGACACTCTTATCATAGACGACATTCAGGAGCTGGTAGATAAGGAAAAGACTCAGAATACATTTTTCTATATTTTCAACCATCTGCATCTTAATCAGAAGCAGATAATCCTCACCAGCGACTGCCGCCCTACACAGCTCAAGGGTATGGCCGAAAGGCTTATATCGCGCTTCAACTGGGGCATGACCGTAGAGCTGGAGAAGCCCGACCTGGCGCTGAGGCGTATGGTGCTCCAGCAGAAGTCGGAGCAGGAAGGTCTGTCGCTGTCGCAGGATGTGATTGACTATATCGCCGAGAATGTCACCAACAATGTCCGCGAACTTGAGGGTACAGTAGTGTCGCTTTTAGCTTATGCGACCGTCCTCAACCGCGAGGTGTCGGTCGATCTGGCGCGCCTTGTTATGAGCAACATCGTGAAGCTGCATAAGCGCAACAATGCCGTGAATTTCGAGATGATTGCGCAGGGTGTGGCTCAGCACTACAAGATTGACGTGGATATGATTTTTGCCAAAACGCGCAAACGCGAGGTATCGGACGCACGTCAGATGGTAATGTATATGGCCAAGAAATATGCCAAGATGTCGCTCACGAGCATCGGTGCACATCTGTCGCGCAACTATGCCACCGTAATCCACGGTTGCAAAAACATTGAGGAGCGCCTTCCCTACGAGAAGCAGCTTCAGGAAGATGTCGCCGCCATCGAGAAAATCATCCTCGCCTAATCCCCCGCAGCATTTAAGAACAAATATTTCGTAGTGTTTTTAGGCGAATGAAGCCTAACTTTACGAGTCAATTATAATTAAGGACGCACAACCTTTCGAGCTGTGCGTCCTTATAAATTTGTTACTAATTATCGGTGTCCCGGTTATTTTACGACGACGCGGAGGGCGTTGTGGGCGCGGAGGGCTTTGGCGCGGGCTTCCTCGAGGGTGGGGGCGGTGGACAGGATGACGCCCATACGGCGGTGTCCGTGGATTTCCGGTTTGCCGAAGATGCGGATCTGTGTGCCCGGTTCGGCAAGTACCTGGTCGAGGTTCTCAAACACAACTTCTTTCGTGTCGCCTTCCACTACAATAGCGCGGGAGCAGCTTGAGCCGTAGAAACGTATGCCGGGAACGGGCAGCTCCATCAATGCGCGAGCGTGGAGGGCAAACTCGCTCAGGTCCTGCGAAATCATTGTCACCATACCGGTGTCGTGCGGACGGGGGGATACTTCGCTGAAGATGGCGTGATTGTCTTTGATGAACAGTTCTACGCCGAAGATGCCGTAACCGCCGAGGGCGTCGGTGATTTTGCGGGCGATGTCGCGTGCTTCAGCCAAAGCCTGCTCGCTCATAGGCTGCGGCTGCCACGATTCGCGGTAGTCGCCGTTGACCTGGATATGGCCGATTGGCTCGCAGAAAGTGGTGCCGGTGATGGAGCGCACGGTAAGCAGGGTGATTTCATAGTCGAACTTCACGAAGCCTTCTACTATGACACGACCGGCACCGGCGCGGCCGCCCTCCTGAGCTTCCTTCCAGGCGGCTTCAATGTCGGCTTCGCTCTTGATGATTGACTGGCCGTGGCCCGACGATGACATTACCGGCTTCACTACGCAGGGGATACCGATTTCTTTTACAGCAGCCAGGAATTCCTCGCGGTTGTTGGCGAAACGGTAAGGCGATGTGGGCAGACCCAACTCTTCGGCAGCCAGACGGCGGATTCCTTCGCGGTTCATCGTAAGCCATGCGGCCTTGGCAGTAGGGGTGATATTGTAGCCCTTCTTCTCAAGATCAACCAGCACGGGGGTGGCGATAGCTTCAACCTCCGGGATAATGTGGTCGGGTTTTTCTTCCTCGATCACCTCGCGAAGTTTTTCTGGGTCGAGCATATTGAACACATGGCAGCGGTGGGCCACCTGCATAGCCGGGGCGTTGGGATACTTGTCGCAAGCCACAACCTCCACGCCAAGGCGCTGGAGTTCGAGAGCCACTTCTTTACCAAGTTCGCCACTGCCCAGAAGCAGGGCTTTTGTGCCCGAGGGGGTCATCAGAGATCCGATAGATGTCATGTTAAAAGAAAGTTATAATCGATTAAAGATATTTCAGAAGTAAATTCAGCTGTGTGGTTTTAAGCCTGAGAGAGAAAAATCATCAGAGATATTCTCAGCTGTGATATTTCAGGAATGTACCTTCGTAATAGTTGATGTAGGCGATGTTGACCAGCCGGGTGCCTCCGGGAGTGGGATAGTCGCCTGAGAAATACCAGTCGCCGGGGCAAGTGCGCACGGCGCTGTGAAGTCCGGCTAAGGTCTGATATACTATCTCTACCTCGGCCTTTGTGCCGGCAGGAGTCAGCATCTCAGCCATTTTCCGGGATATGTCGGCATCGGAGAATGGAGCATATATCGCCTTGACGCAGTTGACCTGCTGTGCTGCCGGCAGTTCTCTCTGCTCCAGGCACCGGCGGTATGTGTCGTGAAGCACATCCACCATCCCCCAGTCGATAAGCAGTTCCACAGCGGCGCGGAATGCGGCAAACTCCTCCATACGCGACATATCAATGCCGTAATAGTCGGGGTAACGCACCTGGGGCGATGAGGAGACTACTACTATCTTGCGCGGGTGCAGGCGGTCGAGCATCGCAAGAATCGACTGACGCAGCGTGGTGCCGCGCACAATGGAATCGTCGATAACAACCAGGTTGTCTATGTCGTTGTTGACACAGCCGTAAGTTACGTCATATACGTGCGCCGCAAGGTCGTTGCGCGACTGCCCTTCAGCGATGAATGTGCGGAGCTTGATGTCCTTGATGGCAACCTTCTCCACGCGCAACTTCATATCCATCACCTGCTTTACGGTGTCGGGGGTGAGAGTGCCGCGCTGATTCAGCTCGGTTATGCGGAACGTCTTAAGTTTGTTCAGCTGGTTTTCAAGCCCTTCTACCATACCGATGAAAGCTACCTCGGCGGTATTGGGGATAAAGGAGAATACCGAGTGAGGCAGATCTCCGCCGATGGCCTTCATCACCTCCGGCACCACGGCGCGGCCAAGTTCTTTGCGTTCACGGTATATTTCGGCGTCGCTTCCGCGCGAGAAATAGATACGCTCAAAGGAGCAGCGCTTGTTCTCAGCCTGACCGAGAATGTCGGTTACGTCGATGTCGCCATCCTTCTTTACGATGATGGCGGAGCCGGGATCCAGCTCGTTTACGGCGGCCCGGCGCACATTCATAACTGTCTGTATTACCGGGCGTTCCGACGCTACCACCACAACCTCCTCGTCGATGTAATAGAAAGCCGGACGGATGCCGTGCGGGTCGCGCAGTACAAACATATCGCCGGAGCCGGTGGCGCCGCAGATGACATAGCCGCCATCCCAAGCGGGAGCGGCCTGCGAGAGTATGGATCGTATGTCGAGATGGTCCTCAATGGCGATACCCAGGGCAGGGTCTTCCAGGTTGTCGCGATATTCGCGGTAGAGCCGGTGATTTTCCTTGTCCAAGTAGTAGCCGAGCTGCTCCAGCAGAACGATTGTATCGGAATACAACCGCGGATGCTGGCCGCGCTGCACTATGGTGCTGAACAACTCGTCGACATTGGTCATATTGAAGTTGCCGCACATAAGCAGATTGCGCGACCGCCAGTTGTTGCGCCGCAGGAAGGGGTGCACATAGCTGATACCCCGTTTCCCGGTGGTGGAGTAGCGCAGGTGCCCCATATAGATTTCTCCGATGAAGGGGGAGAAAGAGGCAATGTCGTTGTCGGTAAGTTCTTCGAGCACAGCCGGCTCGAAGTTGGGCATTATCTTCGAGAAAATCTCGGTGATGGCACCCGACCCTACGGCGCGTTCCCGGAACACATATTCGTGTCCGGGAACGGCATTTAGCTTCACAACCCCCACACCGGCACCTTCCTGGCCGCGATTGTGCTGCTTCTCCATAAGGAGATAGAGCTTATTGATGGCCCAGGCATAGGTACCGTACTTTTCTTTGTAGTAGCTCAGAGGTTTGCGCAGCCTTATCATAGCTACGCCGCACTCATGCTTGAGTTGCTCCATAGAGGATTGTGATTATAGAGGTTCGTAAGAGTCAATAATATAGGAAGGTATCCTTAGCGGATAAAGAGCATAAATCCTTGGCGGATAAAGCTCTTTGATCCTTAGCGGATAAAGAGCATTTCGCGATATTTGGGCAGAGGCCACATCTCGTTGTCGACCATAAGTTCGAGCTTGTCGATGTGGTAGCGGATATCTTCCATCTTCGGCAGCACATTATCGTGATAGGCAATGGCTTTTTCGCGCTCCGATTCTATGCGGTTGGCTTTCTTGCGCTCGTTGGTCATATCCTTTACACCCTGGCGGATTGCGGAGAGGTGCTCGGAAAGCTTTGTGATGGCGTAAGTGTCATCGGCAGAAAGGTCGGCAGCTTTTTCAGCGGGGAATACCGACTGCAGTTTGGCCACATTGTCAATGAGAATCGACTGGTAGCGGATAGCCACGGGCACGATATGGTTGATAGCCAGGTCGCCGAGTACGCGCGATTCAATCTGTACCTTCTTGGTGTAGGTTTCCCATTTCACCTCGTTGCGGGCGCGCAGCTCAAGGTCGTTGAACACGCCGGTGCTCTTGAACATCTCCACGGATGCCGGAGCGAGATAAGCGTCGAAAATCTTCGGCACGGAAGTCTCGCAGTCGAGACCGCGGCGGGCTGCTTCCTCTTTCCATTCGTCGGAGTAGCCGTTGCCGTCGAAGTGAATCGGCTTGGATTTGATAATCAGCTCTTTTGCTTCCTCAAGGATAGCGTGATAGAGCGATTCCTCGCGCTCAACGCGGCGGTCGACACGCTGCTTGAATTCAGCCAGCTGCTCAGCCACGGCTGCATTCAGGGCAATCATTGCCGAAGCGCAGTTGGCCGACGAACCTACGGCACGGAATTCAAACCTGTTGCCGGTAAACGCGAACGGCGATGTGCGGTTGCGGTCGGTGTTGTCGAGGAGAATTTCGGGAATCTGGGAAACACCCACGGTAAGACCCTCTTTGCCCTCAAACTGGATAAGTTCGTCTTCGGTGCTTTTCTCCAGACGCTCGAAAATCTGAGCCAACTGTGTGCCGGTGAAAATCGAGATGATGGCAGGAGGTGCTTCGTTGGCTCCGAGACGGTGGGCATTGGTGGCCGATGCGATGGACGCTTTCAGCAGACCGTTATGACGGTGCACGGCTGCCATTACATTGGCGATGAAGGTGATGAAGCGGAGATTCTCACGGGGAGTCTTGCCCGGAGCGAAAAGCAGGGTGCCGGTATCGGTGCCGAGACTCCAGTTGTTGTGCTTGCCCGAACCGTTGATGCCGTTGAAGGGTTTCTCGTGAAGGAGCACGCGGAAATTATGACGCTTTGCCACTTCCGACATCAGGCCCATCAGCAGCAGGTTGTGGTCGTTGGCGAGGTTTGTTTCCTCGAAAATCGGGGCCAGCTCAAACTGATTGGGGGCAACTTCGTTGTGGCGGGTGTGCGCGGGGATGCCCAGACGGTGGCACTCGATTTCGAGGTCGAGCATAAATGCCTCAACTCGTGAGGGAATGGCGCCGAAATAATGATCTTCAAGCTGCTGATTCTTTGCCGATTCGTGACCCATAAGGGTGCGGCCGGTCATCACCAGGTCGGGGCGGTCGTTGTAGAGCGCCTCATCCACAAGGAAGTACTCTTGTTCCCAGCCGAGGTAGCTGATTACGTGCTTCACATCTTTGTCGAAGTAGCGGGCTACCTCAGCGCCTGCTTTGTCTACTGCATTGAGGGCGCGCAGCAGAGGGGTCTTGAAGTCGAGCGACTCACCCGTGTAAGATATGAAGATTGTGGGGATGCAGAGAGTGTGATTGAGGATGAATACCGGCGAGGAAATATCCCAGGCTGAATAGCCGCGTGCCTCGAAGGTGTTGCGGATGCCGCCGTTGGGGAAGCTGGAGGCATCGGGCTCCTGCTGAACGAGGAGTTTGCCGGTGAATTCCTCCACGACACCGCCACGGCCGTCGTGCTCGATAAAGGAATCGTGCTTTTCAGCTGTACCGCCGGTAAGAGGGTGAAACCAGTGGGTGTAGTGGCGGGCGCCGTTTTCAATAGCCCATTGCTTCATTCCTGCCGCAACACTGTCGGCCAACTGTCGTGAAATGGGGCGCTTGTTGTCGATGGCGTCAACCAGTTGGGCGTAAGTGTCCTTCGGAAGGTATTCAAACATTTTTTGTCGGTTGAATACCGCTTCTCCATAATATTTTTCAGGACGTTCTGTCGGCATTTTCACCGGGACAGCTTTGCGGTCGGATGCTTCCTTTACCGCTTTAAATCGAAGTAAGGACATAAAATATGGAATGAAATTATTTGGTATTGGTAATCCTTCTGACTGCCTCTATTGTATTCTCTAAAGTGTTGAATGCCGTGAGACGGAAATATCCCTCACCTGCGGGGCCGAAGCCTGAGCCGGGAGTGCCTGCCACATTGCATTTCTCCAGGAGCATATCGAAGAACTCCCAGGATGTCATGCCGTCGGGGCATTTAATCCAGACGTAAGGTGCGTTTTTGCCGCCGAATACCTCAAGCCCGGCCTTTGCAAGCCCTTCGAGCATAACTTTAGCATTGTTGAGGTAATAGTCTACGGCAGCTTTGATTTGCTGCTGACCCTGAGGCGTGTAGACCGCTTCGGCACCGCGCTGCGACACATAGGATGCGCCGTTGAATTTGGTGCACTGCCTGCGATTCCACAGGTGGTTGAGGCCCACTTCCTTGCCATCCTCGTCGCGCCCCATCACGGTGTGAGGCACCACGGTGTAGCCGCAGCGCACGCCGGTGAATCCGGCTGTCTTGGAGAAACTGCGGAATTCTACAGCGCACTTCTTTGCACCTTCGATTTCGTAAATCGAATGGGGCACATCATCTTCGCGGATGAAGGCTTCGTAGGCTGAGTCGAAGAGGATGAGCGAACCGTGCTCCAGGGCATAGTTGACCCATACTTTCAGCTGAGCGCGTGTAAGGGTAGTACCGGTGGGGTTGTTGGGATAGCACAGATAAATCACGTCGGGCACCACGCCTTCAGGTATCTGCGGCACGAAACCGTTTTCAGCCGTCACGGGCAGATACACAATGTCTGACCACATATCGCCGAGCAGACTGCCGGCGCGGCCCGACATTACGTTGGTGTCGACATATACAGGATAAACCGGGTCGGTGACGGCCACAATGTTGTCAGGACCGAGAATGTCGCCAAAGTTGCCGGTATCGCTCTTGGCTCCGTCGGAGATGAAGATTTCATCCGATCGGATGTCGATACCGCGCTCATTGTAGTCGTGGAGAGCTATGGCGTCGCGCAGGAAAGGATAGCCCTGCTCCGGTCCGTAGCCGTGGAATGTGTCGGCATTGCCCTCGTCGTCGACTGCCTTGTGCATTGCCTCGATGGCAGCAGGGCAGAGGGGGAGAGTTACGTCGCCGATACCCATCCTTATCACGTCGGCTTCGGGGTGAGCGGCTTTGAAGGCATTGATTCTACGGGCCACTTCTGAAAACAGGTAGTTTTCAGGAAGAAGTCGGAAATTATCGTTGATTGTAAACATTGTGTATGCTTGAAATATGAGTTATTCGTAATCTTAGCGGAGGGGATGCAGCGGCGGTCAGCTCTTTTCGCACTGATACATCGGCGGAAGGAGGATTTCGCCTGTGAAGACGGTGGTGGCCGGGCCGGTCATCATCACATGGCCGGTTTTCTCGTCAAGCGATATGCGCAGGTCGCCGCCGAGCAGATGCACTGCCACGCCGCTACGGTCGGCCAGACCGGAAAGCATTGCTGCCACGGCTGTGGCGCAGGCGCCTGTGCCGCAGGCCTGGGTTTCGCCGGAACCGCGTTCCCACACACGCATACGTATTTCTTTAGGGTTGAGAATCTGGGCGAACTCGATATTTGCCCGGTCGGGCCACATAGGGTGGACCTCCAACTGGCGGCCGAGTCCATACACATCTACAGTGTCAAGGTCGTCGACGAAAACTACGCCGTGGGGGTTGCCCATTGAGATGGCGTTGACCGTCAGCTCTTCGTCGCCAATCTTAACGGCAATACCGAAATTTTCATCGGCCACCACTGGGATCTCGGCGGGAGTGAGCACGGGAGCGCCCATATCCACAGTGGCTGCATCCACCAGGCCATCTTCGCCAAGCGACATACTAATATATTTAACGCCCGAAAGAGTTTCGAGCGTTATATTGGTTTTGTCGGTGAGGCCGAAGTCGAAGACATATTTGGCAACGCAACGGGAGCCGTTGCCGCACATGCGCGCTTCGGAGCCGTCGGCGTTGAAGATGCGCATTTTGAAGTCGGCGATGGAGGAGGGGCAGATGAGGATGATGCCGTCGCCGCCGATGCCTTTGTGGCGGTCGCTGAGAAAGCGGGAAAGTTCAGGAAGGGGGGAGGGTGAACCGTGGAGGCAATTGATGTACACGTAGTCGTTGCCGATGCCGTGCATTTTTGTGAAGCGGAGCAAACCGCCGCCTCCGTTCGGTGAGATACAATCTGGTTTCTTAGAATTCATACTGAGAAAAATCACCGTGCAAAGGTACGAATAAATTTCGCGTCGTTGCAAATTTTTTTGCAGAAAAAACTACAGAAAATTCTTGCGAAGGAGACAGAAAAATTTGTGAAATATTTTGTGGAATACTTTGTAGATAGAGCGAGAAAATTCCGTAAGCGAAAATTCAAAGAAAATATAGGATAATATTAAGCCGATTCCACCGTTATAGGATTAGATGTTTCACAAGATGAGAATCCGTCAGAATCGTCGGTGCAGGTCGTGTGCTATGCGGCTTGCAGCGGCTTTATGTTTGCTTTTCCCGGGCTTTTCTGCTATGGCGCAGGATGGCTCTTCGGCATATAATTACTTGAATGTCACCTCCTCGGCCAGGATTTATGGTATGGGCGGTGTGAATATTTCCACAGTCGAGGATGAACTGTCGACAGCCGACCAGAACCCCGGCCTTTTAGGCGTGGAGATGTCGAATCAGGTGCTTGTCGACTATATGCGCTATCTGGGCAACTCAAACTTTGCTGGAGTAAAATATGCGCGTGCAGCCGGAGAGCGCGGCGCCTGGGCTGCCGGTATCCGTTATTTCGGTTACGGCGAAATCAAGGCGGCCGATGAGAATGGTGTAATAAACGGCACGTTTTCGCCCAAGGATGTAAGCTTCTCCGGGTCGTATTCCTATGATATTACCGACCGTCTGCGCGGCGGTATCTCGTTGAAGATGCTTTATAGCAGCTATGAGGCATATTCCGCATTCGCAGTGGCTATCGATTTAGGTATCAACTGGTTTGACCCGGACACCGACTGGTCGTTCTCGGCCGTTGTGGCTAATCTGGGCGGCCAGCTGAAGAAATTCCACGAAAACTACGACCGTTTGCCCATCGATGTGCGCCTCGGTGCCACGAAAGGTTTTTCCGGAGTGCCTCTGCGAGTGTCGGTGACCTTGTGGAATCTTACCAAATGGAAGTTGCCCTACTATGATTCGGGCGACGGCACCTCCTCCGAGCCGTTTGAAAAGAAAGAAAGCTTCGGGTCGAACCTGTTCCGGCATATAGTTTTTGGTGTAGACTTCGTGCCCTCCGACCGCTTCTGGGTCACACTGGGTTATAATTACAAGACGCGCACCGATATGAGCACATATCGCCGCTCATTTATCAGCGGATTCTCGCTGGCTGCCGGTATGAACGTAAAGCATTTTGCTTTCTCCATAGGTTTTGGTCAGCCGCATTCCGGCGCTACCACGCTGATGTTCAACCTCAATATGAATCTTCAGGATTTGCTCAGACGCTAAGCCTAATGAGCAAATCCTCTTTATATAACACATACATATTATAATTACTATAAAGTCAATGTCAATCATAATCGCAATCGACGGATTTTCATCTACAGGCAAAAGCACTATTGCCAAGGCTTTGGCCAAGGAGATAGGATACCACTACGTCGATACCGGCGCTATGTATCGCGCCGTCACGCTGTATGCAATGGAGCATAAACTTATCGGAGCTGACGGCAGCGTGGATGAAAAAGCACTTGTGGGAAAACTTCCCGAAATAAAAATCGGATTCAGTTTGCAGCCAGATGGCACCCAGCACACCACCCTTAATGGCCGCGATGTGGAGGATGCAATCCGGCGGATGGATGTGTCGCAGAATGTGTCGCCTGTAGCGGCAATCCCTGAAGTAAGGCATGCACTCGTGGCTATGCAGCAAGAATATGGCCGTGAAAAAGGAATTGTGATGGATGGCCGCGATATCGGTACCACCGTTTTCCCTGATGCTGAACTTAAGATATTTATGACTGCATCGGCTGAGACCCGCGCCAAACGCCGGTTGAACGAATTGTTGCAGAAAGGGCAGGCCACAAATTTTGAGGAGGTGCTGGCAAATGTGGTGCATCGCGACCATATCGACCAGACCCGCAAGGAAAGTCCGCTGCGCCGTGCCGATGATGCCATAGACCTGGATAACTCGGAAATGACTATCGACGAGCAGAATGCCTGGCTACTTGCCCGCTATCGCGAAGCGCTTAAGAAAGCAGGACAATAATGGCCTGAGTTTTATAAGATATTTACCGCCGAATTCACCGCTAAATATGGCAAAAATAGAAATCGATTCCAGCTCCGGCTTCTGCTTCGGTGTGACCACGGCCATTCAGAAAGCCGAGGAAGAAATCAATCGGTCGGGGTTGCTCTACTGTCTGGGCGATATCGTGCATAACAGCGACGAGGTGGGCCGACTTGAACGCAAGGGACTGAAAATCATTTCGCACGAAGATATATCGCGGCTCCACGATGTGAAGCTGCTTCTGCGCGCCCATGGCGAACCGCCATCCACCTACAGCGCGGCCAAGGCCAACAATATTGAGATTATCGATGCCACCTGTCCGGTGGTGCTTCGGCTGCAGCAGCGCATCAAGGCTTCCTACAGTGTGGCTCCGGAGAATCGTCCGCAGATTATTATATATGGTAAGAACGGCCACGCCGAAGTGAATGGCCTGGTAGGTCAGACCGAAGGTAATGCCATTGTGGTGGAAGGTCCGGATGATCTGGATAAGATTGACCCGTCGAAGCCGGTTGCGCTATACAGCCAGACCACAAAGTCTATCGCAGGATTTCAGGAAATAGCCCGACTGATACAGCAGCGGTTGCATCCCGGTGTGAAATTCGAGCAGTATGATACAATCTGCCGGCGCGTTTCCAACCGTGTGGCTCTTCTGAAGAATTTCGCCCGGAATCACGATGTGATTGTCTTCGTGGCAGGTGAGAAAAGTTCCAACGGCCGAGTGCTCTATGGCCATTGCCTGGAGGAAAACGCCAATACGCATCTGATAGCCAACCCGTCGCAGATTCGGCCGGAATGGTTTCCCGAGGGCGACATCTCGGTAGGTATTTGCGGTGCCACTTCTACTCCGCTGTGGATTATGGAGGAAACGCGCCAGCATCTCGAAGCGCTTCTCAATGGCGCCGACTGAAAAATAATAGCTATGATTAATTCCATTCTCAGATATTTTTTCCGCTTACTGATTCTTTCAGGTATTCTCATCTCGTTCGTCTTGGCGACAACAGGGTGCTCTTGCACATCCTCTGATGCCAACGAGAAAGCCGATTGCGAAGCGGCGGCACATTATGGCCGAGAGCAGGCCCTCGTGCTCAGCGAGCAGAATGCCCCTGACACAATACTGATGGAGCAGGTGCTTGTGGATGTAAGAGTGCGCGAGGCTGAGATGCGCCGGAAGGGGCATAACACTATCGCCGACGCATATATCGAGGCTTTCATTGCTACTCTCGATTCGGTAAATCCTTCGCTCAATCAGCTTATTTCTGCCGAAAAGTAAACAATCAACAATTTACGGAATCATAACCATTCATATAAGTCAGCACTGCCATTCACGATGATTAAGAAATTTACACAACCTTTTGCCGCACTGCAAAGCAATTTACCCTGGCATATCAAGACGCTTTGCTGGTTGCTGAGCGGTGTGGTTGCCATCCGACTTGTCGACGGCTATAGTTTCCCCGGCAGTTCCGTGGCGCTGCTTCTGCTTTCGGTGATGCTGTTTGTCGCAGGATTGTGTGGAAGTAGTGTGAAAGAATGGCGATTCAATAAATGGTTGTGGCTGTTTGTGGGTGTGGCCGTGCTGAGTTTTGCTCTGCATCCTTATCCCGATTTCATTAAACGCAGCGGCCGGTTTGCACTGTTCATTGCCGGGATGCTTTGCTATTCTCCGTTAGTGAGGACGCCAAGACTGATAGATATTCGGCGATTTCTGCTTCTGACGCTTGTGGTTTGCTTCGGAGTGGACTTCTTCCTGGAACTTGTGTGCGCGTTTGCCGATATTTTCAGCGAGTCGATGGCCGATGATAACCCCTGGATGATGAGTTATTGGAAAAGCCGGTTGCAGTTTGTTTACCTGACTACGGTTTTCTCTTTCCCGCTAATTGCGATTCTGTGCTCCATTCGGTATATAAAGGGCCGCCGCCTGAAGATTGCATTGCTTGTTCTTGCGGCTCTTCTAATAGTGTATATTGCCAAACTCCATTCACGAATTGTACTATTGTCGCTGATTGTGGTTATACTGTTCCTGATATATCAGAATATCGCCACGGTAAAGCAGTGGATTAAGAAACCGGTGGTAATTGTCTGTGCTATTGTATTTTTAGCGATATTTTCTCCGTATGCCTATAGGACAATAGTTGTGAAAACGCAGCGCAATTATACCTATGGCAGTTTTTATAATTCCCGTAAGGCATTATGGCACGACCGTATGGCGGAATTTGAATCTGCACCCTGGCTGGGTGTCGGATTTGCGCAGCATGCCGAATCGCTTCCGGCATTGGCGGTGTGGAATGACATCGACCAGGGTGTGATAGTTCTCGATACGGAATTTGTTATGCCACACGCTGCCGATACTGCAGTTACTGTCAATACCTTTGAAGCCTCCAAAACTGCTGTCACGCTTCGCGAACGGCTTAATGTGAATATCAATAATGGCGGATATGAACCCGGGTCGGGGTATCTGCTCATACTCAGTAATCTGGGATTATTGGGCCTGATTACCTTCCTGCTGTTTATGGTGGATAAGGTGCGAGGTGATAAGCCGTTGTTTGAGCGATATTTCGGTAGAACAGGCAATAATACTGTGCCATTTGAAGTGTTGCTTCAAGTCTGCTTCCTTGGATTTTTGCTTATTGTTGCCACCTGCTCCGGCTGGATACTCTTTGGAGGCTCACTGATGTTCCCGGTGTTTTGGCTGTGCACCAATCCGATGGCCGATTTTGTGGTCGAGCCATCCGAAAAAGATGAAATTGCTGAACAGAGTGTTAACGGCTGAACCCAATGAAATCTGCAGAACCTTATGAACCCCGAATAGCCAAATGAAATCTACTGGACCGGTAATATCTGTCATTACTGCGGCCTGCAACTCTGCAGCTACGCTTGAAGATACGCTTCGCAGCGTTCTCGGGCAGGACTATACCAATGTAGAGCATATCGTGGTGGATGGCGGAAGCACTGACGGCACAGTGGAATTGCTCACAAAATACCTCCCGGCCTACGAAACAGCCGGCAAACGGCTGGTTTGGACTTCCGAGGCCGACAAAGGTATTTACGATGCCATAAACAAGGGGATTGCGATGGCCAAGGGTGAGATAGTTGGCGCGCTCAATGCCGATGACTTCTTTACGTCGCCTGACATTTTAAGCAAAGTGGCCGGAGCGTTTGCCCAAGATGGGGCAAGTGCCATAAATGCTCCAAATGCCATAAATGCCGCAGATGCTACAGATGCGGCAAATATCTCAAATGGGGTAGATGCTGTTTATGGCGATGTGCATTATGTGCATCCTTCCGATTTGACACGGCCGATACGTCGATATAGTTCACGTCGGTTCCGGCGCTGGCAGATGCGTATGGGGTTTATGCCTGCTCATCCATCTTTTTATTGTCGGAAGACGCTTTACGAGCAGTATGGTAGTTATGACCCCTCGTATAGCGTGGCCGGCGACTTTGAATTGCTCCTGCGTTTTATATTTAAGCATAGAATCAATTGCAGGTATCTGCCGGTCGACTTTGTGACGATGCGCACCGGAGGAGCATCCTCTTCGGGGATGGGATCTCACCGCCGCATTTTCAAGGAGCACCGCCGTGCTTATAGGCAAAACGGTATCGCCTCCAACTTTCTGCTGGAGGGCGTACGGTATCTTTGGAAATTACCTACGGCTTTGCTGATGGCTATTCGCTGCCGGTAAAATAGGTTATGCGCTGCCGGTGATTTAATCTTTTGCTTCTACGGGGAGGGCGCGCGAGAACACTTCGCGGAACGAAACGATAGTTTCGGTGCGCATAAGGCCCATCGGCTGAAGCTTGTCGTGAATAAGATGGAGCAAATGCTCGTTGTCGCGGGCATACATTTTTACAAGCAGGTCGTAGCTGCCGGTTGTGAAGTGAACTTCAGTAACCTCAGGCACGGTTTTGAGTTTGTCGATGATGTCGTCGAACGAAGCAGCCTCTTTCAGATAAATTCCTACGAAGGCACAAGTGTCGTAGCCCAAAGTGGTGGGTTTAATCAGCGCGCGTGACCCCTCAAGAATGTTTGTAGCCTGAAGTTTGGCTATGCGCTGATGGATAGCGGCGCCGCTGACACCGCACTCGCGGGCGATTTCCAAAAAAGGTTTGCGGCCATTGTCCACCATCATCTGCAGAATTTTGGTGTCGAGCTTATCAATTTGCATTCGTGCCATGGTATAATTGGTTTTAATTATAACAATCTTCTGTAGAGTAGAAAGCGTAGAATTATAAATCAAATATGAAAACAACTTACATCTTTCCACTATTTAGTGCAACAAAGTTAGTAATAAACATTTTAAATAGCAAATTTAATTGGTTAAAAACTTAATAATCAATATGCCTGATAGTCGGAATTTCAAAAATAATTGGTATTTTTGTATTTCAAAACAAACATCCAGTCTATGCAGATTGAACTACGGAAAACAGTGACGGCAACGGATATTCCTTTGGAAATTAAGGAGTTGTATCATTCTTCTTTCCCAGTGGAAGAGCAGCGCCCGTGGGCTGATATAGAGCAACGGATTAATAGCAAAGATACCGAATTTAGTTTTTATGTTTTACAACATAAAACAAAAAATATTGGATTTATTACTCTTTGGCGACTTCCGCAAGCTCTTTATTGCGAGCATTTAGCTATATTTCCGGAGTCGCGCGGCGGCGGTTACGGCGAGGCAGTAGTGCGCCGGGTAATTGAGATGGCGCAGTCGGAAAAAGATGGCGCCGTTTTGCCGCTTGTGCTGGAGGTGGAATTGCCTGAGGAATCGGAATTTGCCCGCCGGCGGGTTGGTTTCTATCAGCGCTGCGGTATGCAGGCACTTACCGATTTTAAGTATGTACAGCCGGGATATACTCCTGAGTTGTCTCCTGTCGACTTAATGCTGATGGTATCTGAACCGGTCGACAATCCTGCCGAAATAGCGAAGACGCTTCACACTGTGGTGTATAACCGCCCCGATTTTAATATAGAATGAACAAGATATTCAAAACCACTGTCTTTGGAATTATGGCGCTATTCGCGCTTGCTTCCTGTGGCCGCAAATCCGCAGATACGCGCGATGCCGACCGTCCGGTGGTGATGGTGACAGTGCCGCCGCTGCAATATTTTGCTGATGCCATTGGTGGCGACATAGTGGATGTGAAATGCCTTCTGCCGCAGTCGGCCGAACCAGAATCGTTTGACCCCACAATGCAGCAACTTCGCGATGCTGCGGATGCCGATGTGATATTCTCAACGGGGTTGCTCCCCTTTGAATCGAAAGTGGTGAAGTCTGTAGCTTCGTCGAATCCAGATATTAAAGTTGCTTCGCTTTCCGACTCACTGCATTTGCTGATGGGCACTCACGGCCATGACGAGGCCGACCCCCATATATGGATGTCGCTTCGCAATGCACGGGTAATGGCCCGTACCGCCGCACGTGCGCTGATTTCTGCGCTCCCTGCCGACAGCGCATATTTTGCAGAAAGGTTTGCTGCTACAGAAAGCAGGCTCGATTCATTGGACAGTGTGATTGCCTCCCGACTTGCACCGGCCAAAGGGAAGGCTTTCCTGGTGTGGCATCCATCGCTGAGCTATTTCGCCCGCGATTATGGCTTGCGCCAGATTGCCGTAGGGCAGGAGCATAAAGAAAGTTCCATCTCCGGGCTGACCAACCTCCTCAAGAGTGCCCGCAGCGAAAACGCAGTTTGCTTTTTCTCGCAGAAAGAGCTTGATAGCCGTCAGGCACAAATGGTGGATGAGGCTTTAGGACTTAAACCGGTGGATATATCCACACTTTCTCCCGAGATTGAATCTACGCTGCTGCAGGCTGCCGATGCAATCGCTTCCGCTTCAAAATTACCGCAGAAATGACACAGAACACTTCGCCCCTTATCCGGCTTAAAGATGTAAGCTATATCGCCGAATCAAAGACAATACTTTCCGATATCCACGCAACGGTGAATTACGGCGAGTTTGTGGCGATAACCGGTCCGAACGGCGGCGGTAAAACCACGCTCCTGCGCATAATCCTGAAACTTATCGCCCCATCCCGCGGCACCGTGGAATATTTCGGCACTGATGGTCGGATTGCCGACCGGCTGTATGTGGGCTATCTGCCGCAGAAGAATATGATCGACTCACATTTCCCCATTACGGTAGAGGAGGTGATAGAGTCGGGGCTTCTCCCGCTGAAAGGGATGAGCAAGCAGGACCGAGCCGAACGCATCGAGGCAGTTTTGGATGAGGTGCAACTCAGCAGCCGCCGGCTTCAGACCATCGGCACCCTTTCGGGAGGCCAACTGCAGCGTGCGCTTCTTGGGCGTGCCATCGTGTCGCAGCCGTCCGTGCTGATTCTCGACGAACCGCTGAGCTACATCGACAAGCAGTTTGAATCGCGGCTGTATGAAATACTTGCCGACTACGCCCGCCACTCCACTATTTTGCTCGTTTCGCACGAAATGAGTGTTATAGCCGGGATGGCCACACGTCACCTTATTGTCGACCATACACTCCACGAATGTACGGCTCACCAGCACTACATCCCATCTCCCTGTCGGTAAAGCCGGGCTAAAACAACCCATTGCCCAGTCGGTAAACACGGCCTTCTCATAGGTGCTATTGCGCAGTTTTGCGGATGATGTGGGGTCATTTTGCTTGAAAATTAAAATAAATTCGTAACTTTGACGAATCTTTATAAAGAATAGTCCAAATGGTAAATAATCCGGCATCCTCCATCCAGCGCAATGACTTTTCATCCGATCGGCGGGTGCTTGAACTTTTGAGTCAGACTTTCCCGACCGTAAGCGCCGCTTCCACTGAAATCATCAATCTTGAGGCAATCCTCAATTTGCCGAAAGGCACAGAGCACTTTATTGCCGATATTCACGGCGAGTATGAGGCGTTCGACCACATCGTGCGCAATGCTTCGGGCAATATCCGCCGTAAAGTCAATGAAATCTACGCAACATCGATGCGCGAGGAGGATATCCGCCAGCTTTGCACTTTGGTTTACTATCCCGAGCGAAAACTTGAGGAACTGAAGGAGAGCGAAGAGGATATGGACGATTTCTATAATGTGACCCTTCACCGCCTGGTGCGTGTGTGTCGGTCGGTTTCATCGAAATATACCCGCTCGAAAGTGCGCAAGGCTCTGCCGAGAGAGTTTGCCTATATCATCGAGGAATTGCTCCACGAAGAGCACGACGACCGCGACAAACAGAAATATTATTCCCGTATCATCGAGACGATTATTTCCACCGGTCAGGCCGATGCCTTCATCATAGCTATCTCGCATGTGATACAGAAACTCAGCATCGACTGGCTGCACATCCTGGGCGATGTGTATGACCGCGGCCCCGGCGCGCATATCATTATGGACCGACTGATGACCTATGAGCGGTTTGATATGCAGTGGGGCAACCACGATGCTCTTTGGCTCGGGGCGGCTGCAGGCAACACCTGCTGCATAGCCAATGTGCTTCGCATAGCGCTCCGCTATGGCAATATGGCCACGCTTGAGGATGGCTACGGCATAAACCTTGTGCCGCTGGCCACATTCGCTATGGATGCTTATGCCGACGACCCCTGCAGTGTGTTTATGCCTAAAATCGCTGCCAACGAGGAAGTCGACGAGAAGACACGCAGCATCTGGGCAAAGATGCACAAGGCGATTGCCATAATCCAGTTTAAACTTGAGGGCGCCCTCATCGATAAACGTCCGCAGTGGGGAATGGCTGAGCGCAAATTGCTCAACAAAGTCGACTACACGAAAGGAACTGTAGAAATCGAAGGCATGACATATCCCCTGACCGACACACTGTTCCCTACCATTGACCCGGATGATCCCTACCGACTGACCGATGAAGAAGCTTCGCTGGTGAAACGCTTGCGCCACTCTTTCCTTGTCAGTGACAAACTGCGCCGCCACGTCGACCTGATGCTTTCGCACGGTTGCCTGTATACAATCATCAACTCCAACCTGCTGTTCCACGCTTCTGTGCCGATGAATTTCGACGGCACGCTGAAGGAGGTGGAAATCCGCGATGGCCGCCGCTACAAGGGTCGCGAACTGCTGCATCGTATAGGTATGACGATGCGTGCCGCCTTTAACGACGATACCCCGGCCGACGACAAGGATTTTGCCATTGACTACTTCTGGTACCTGTGGTGCGGACCTGATTCGCCGCTGTTCGACAAGACGAAGATGACCACCTTCGAGCGCTATTTCATCGCAGACACTTCCACACATAAAGAAGATAAAGGAGCATATTACACACTGCGCGACAAGCCTGAGGTGTGCAATATGATACTCGATGCTTTCGGTGTGGAGGGTGAGCACCGCCACATCATCAACGGACATGTGCCGGTGAGAGTGGGAAAAGGGGAGTGCCCTGTGCGTGCCGATGGCTTGCTGCTGGTAATCGACGGCGGTTTTGCCAAGGCATACCACAACACTACCGGTATTGCCGGATACACGCTCGTGTATCATTCGCGTGGACTGCAGCTTGTGCAGCATGAGCCGTTTACCTCCACCGAGGAGGCCATCTCCACCTCTGCCGATATCAAGGGCACCACGCAGATTGTGGAGCTATCGAACCACCGCCAGCGCGTGCGCGATACCGACAAGGGGCGCGAACTGCAGGGGCAGATCGAGGAACTTACACGGCTGCTTTACGCCTATCGCCACGGCATACTTACCGAGAGGGTGACACGCTGAATCCTCGGAATAGACCGGAATTATAACTGACCTATTCCAAAACACTGTGCATTTCAAGATATTTTTAAACCATTATATTATTCACTTTAAAGTAAATTCAAATGAAAAAATTCTACATTGCATCTCTTGCGCTTCTAACAGTAGTATCTGCTATGGAAGCAGCACCGCTTGCTCGTGTAAAGAAAGCAAAAGTGGCAAAACCCTCGCGCAAAATCGAGCGCCGCGCTCCTGCTGTCGATCCCATCTGGCGTCCGGTAAGTCAGACAGATTATATGTATGAGGATGATTGGATGGAAGTTGGCTAGGTGTCTTACAAATACGATACCAAAGGCAATATACTTGAAGAACTTGGCTCAGGTGAGGACGGAGAGGATCGCAAGATTTCGACTTATAATGATAATAATATGCTTCTCACCGAGGAATCATTTATAAAGGATGATAGCGACGAGTGGATTCCCGAAGAAAAAACTATATTTAGCTGGGATGAAGTTATAAAAGACTACTTCACATCCCGTATGGGTTATAACTGGGAAGCCGATAATTCTGCATGGGTGGAGAATTATCGTTGTCAGACCAATGAAGTGACCCGTAACGGCGACGGCAATATCATCGAAATCATATCATCGATGCCGTTGAATGGCGAAATGGTGCCCGGCTACCGCACCGTATGGACGTATGGCACAGATGGTAAGGCCAATGCTATGACCCCTTACGCAAATGAGACCAATCCCATAAAATGGTATATACAGGAAGGTGTTTCTTATAAGAATATCGTATGGGAAACTACCAACGGCCAGCTGACATCTTCTGATCTCACTGATTACGTGAGCGGCGAAAACCGTTTGAAGAGTGCCGATATCTATTATGAGGACGAGTTAGACGGCAAATATGTAATAGAATATATCGGTACAAACAGTGATTATGTTTTCCATAATCAGTTTGTCGATGGCGATGATGCTGAAACACTTAAGAATGAAGTGATTGATGTAAATGGCAGTCTGCGTATGACCTATATTTCGTATCTTGATGGCGAAAATCATTACAGTGCCTCACCCACTTATATCGAGACTGTGACTGTTATGATTGATGATCACGGAAATGTAACCAGTGAAATTACCAAGGAGCAGGATTTCGGGGAGGAACCTTATGAAACGGAATATGGCCCGACATACGATTATACTTATGATGAGAAAGGCAATCCCACAGAGGTCATTGAGTCAATGGTGCAGGATGGTGAGTCAATGCCTTTTATGCGTACTGTTTATGGCGAATATATCGATGTGACCAAAGATGCCGGTATCGGGAATGTCGCTGTTGCTGAGAAGAATGTAGGTCCTGCAGCCGTTTACAACGCTCAGGGTATCCGCGTGGCCACTGTTGCTGACGCTGCCGAGCTGAATCAGCTGCCTGCCGGTCTGTATATCTTCGGCGGCCGCAAATATGTAGTACGCTAAACAGGTCAAAAGCACTTGAAACGCCTCTAAAGGCATCGAAGCGCCTTGAAAGACCTTGAAACGTAACATTTCAATTACGAATATATAACGCCGATTTTGGCATTTCGGCGAAAACTGCTAACTTTGTATGTTTGCAAGTTGAAGGCTTGCAGGCATACATTTTTGTTTTATGAAGCAGCAGCAAAATTTGACCGGAAAACAGCCTGATAAGCCCGAAATACGATCTGATAAAGCAAGAAAGCGGCGGCAGAATCTGCCTGAGGCAGTGGTCGCCGATGTGCGAGAGGCGGCGAAGGTGCTTCGTCGCGGAGGCGTGATTCTCTACCCCACCGACACGGTGTGGGGGATTGGGTGCGATTCCACCAATGCCGAGGCCGTAGCCCGTGTGTTTGCGCTGAAGCATCGTCCCGACCATAAGGCAATGATTGTACTTGTGGCTGACGCCGACGAAGCCGCCGCCTATGTGGAGGATATGCCCGAGGTGGCATTTCAACTGATTGAATATGCTGAGAAGCCGCTGACCATTGTATATGACAAAGGGGTGGGGCTTGCTCCAGACCTGCTTGGCCCGGAAGGTAGCATCGGCATCCGCGTCACCCGGGAGCTGTTCTCCAATGCGCTGTGCCGGGAGTTGGGAAGGCCGCTTGTGTCAACTTCGGCCAATATTTCCGGCGAGCCTGCAGCAGCCACCTTCCCCGAAATTTCCGCTGAAATTCTTGATGGGGTTGACTATGTGGTGAACTACCGCCGCGACGACCTCTCCAAGTCGGCTCCCTCCACAGTGATGCGCCTCTCTGGCTCGGGCGAGTTTAAGATTCTGCGTCCATAACACGCGGATTTACAGCAACTGAATAATTAGATTTAAAGTGACTCTCGAACAACGGCAACGGCTCAGATATGTGACCACAGATTTCCTGGCCACCTCGCTGGCGTGGCTGCTGTTCAATGTGTTTCGCTATCACCAGATAGAAGCTATCGGCGGGTTCAGTACGTTCCGGTCGTATTACGAGGTCAGGCCTGTGTATATGGGTCAGATATTCTTCCCGCTGATGATGATGGCGCTGTATGCCCTGTCGGGCTATTACAACCGGCCGCTGTTCCGCTCGCGCGTGGATGACTTCCTTGTCACGGCTTCCACGGCGATAATCGGTTCGGTGGCTATCTACCTGATGGCGCTGTTCAACGATCCCATTCCCGACCGGCTCAGCAACTTTATGCTGCTTCTTCTGCTGTTTCTGCTGCTCTTCGGGGTGGTATATGCTGGCCGACTGATCATCACTTTGCTTGGGCGCAGAATCGTGAACCGCGGCGATGTGTCACAGCGGTTTGCTATCATCGGCGTCAATGCCGAATCGCGCGAGCTGCGCCGACGGTTGGAGCGCTACCGCAGCCGTGGCAATAGGGTAGTGGCTTATATCGATGCCGAAGCACCCGATGAGGAGCATAAACTGTTTAAACGCTACGATTCCCTCCCGGTATATCCGATAGATAATCTTGCGGCTGCCGTAGAGCGGCAGAATATACAAGGAATTATTCTTACCGAGGAGAGCGGAGCTATGGAGAATCTCTCGGAGACTCTCAATAAGCTTTATCCGCTTGACATTCCTATCTTCCTGTCGCCTAAATCGCTCCAGCTTGTGAGCCGTATGAACCGCGTGGGAGATATTGCAGGCGAACCGCTTGTCGATATCTTCTCGGCGCATATTCCGGAATATACCCGAAACCTCAAGCGCACCGGCGATGTGATGGTCTCAGCGATTGCATTGCTGGCGCTTTCTCCGCTGATGCTGATTCTGGCGGCGTGGATACGCCTCGACTCCAAGGGGCCGGTGTTCTATCGCCAGGAGCGTATCGGATTTCATAAAAAGCCATTCCGGATAATCAAGTTCCGCACGATGATTCCGGAGGCTGAAGCCGAAGGACCACGTCTGTCGGCGGAGGGCGATGAGCGAGTGACCAAGTGCGGCCGGTTCCTGCGGAAATACCGCCTCGATGAGTTGCCGCAGTTCTGGAATGTGCTCTGCGGCGAGATGTCGCTTGTAGGGCCGCGTCCCGAACGTGAATATTTTATCAGTAAGATTTTACAAAAAGCTCCATATTATTCCCTTTTGCATCAGGTGCGCCCCGGGCTTACATCCTGGGGTATGGTGAAACACGGATATGCCTCGACCGTGGATGAGATGATAGAGCGCTCGCGCTTCGATCTGATCTACCTTGAGAATATTTCGCTGATGACCGATATGAAGATTCTGCTGCATACGGTCAATACCGTGCTGACCGGCAGAGGTGTGTGATAGAGGAGTGAAAGTGTTTGTTAATAGGTACAACGTAAGAATCAATGCGTGATCCATATCTGCCCGGTAGATTGCAGGCTCCCGTCCACTCCTGGTGGATGAAAATGCTTGCCTGGCGAGAGAAACATATAAAGGAGAAGTCGCTGGTGATAATGCTGTCGCTGGTGGTTGGCATATTGGCCGGCCTCGCCGCGATGGTGCTGAAATGGCTTATTCATTACATAAGCTCTTCGCTCACCGGCTTCGTGACTGTAGAGACCGGCAATTATCTTTACATCATCTATCCTGTGATAGGTATTCTGCTGGCTATGTGGTATGTGCGGTATGTGGTGAAAGACAACATATCGCACGGTGTTACCCGCGTGCTCTATTCTATTTCGCAGAACAAGAGCCGACTGAAGCCGCACAATATGTACACTTCGGTGGTGGCCTCGTCGATAACCATCGGCTTTGGCGGATCGGTCGGAGCCGAAGGCCCGATTGTATTTACCGGCGCTGCCATTGGGTCGAATCTCGGTCAGGCTTTCCGTCTGTCGCCAAGGGTGCTTATGATTCTGGTGGGATGCGGCGCGGCTGCCGGTATCGCCGGCATTTTCAAGGCTCCAATTGCCGGAATGCTTTTCACCCTGGAGGTGCTGATGCTCGACCTAACCACGGTGACGGTAATGCCTCTGCTGATAGCGTCGATCACTGCCGCTTCGATTGCGTATATCTTCACTGGCTACGACCTGGAATTCTTCTTCGTGCAGAGCGAGCCCTTTGTAATGGAGCGAGTGCCCTTCTTCGTGGCGCTGGGCGTTTTCTGCGGACTTATCTCGCTCTATTTCACGAGGGTGATGAATCTGATGGAAAACTTTTTCCGCAAATACTTGCATAAGCAGTGGCAGCGCACACTGGTGGGCGGCACAATTCTCGCCTCGCTCGTGTTCCTTTTTCCGCCGCTCTATGGCGAAGGCTACGGGTCAATCAATTCTCTGCTCAATGGCGACCCCGGGTCGATTGTCGATGGTTCGATATTCTATGGCGACCGCAATAATGTATGGTTCATTATCCTCTACATAGGTATGATTATCGCCCTGAAAGGGTTTGCCACCTCCGCGACCAATGGCGGCGGCGGTGTGGGCGGCACATTCGCCCCCTCGCTGTATGTGGGATGTATGACCGGATTCTTCTTCGCGTTTCTGATCAATCATCTCGGCTTCGGTATGGAACTGTCGGTAAAGAATTTCGCGCTGATGGGAATGGCCGGGGTGATGTCGGGTGTGATGCATGCGCCGCTGATGGGCATCTTCCTCACGGCAGAGATGACCGGTGGTTATGAATTGTTCCTGCCGCTGCTAATTGTGTCTACGCTCTCCTATGGCACAATCAAGATTTTTGAACCATACTCAATCTATACGATGCGACTGGCACGTCGCGGCGAGCTGCTCACTCACCACAAGGATAAGGCGGTGCTCACACTGCTTAAAATGAATTCGGTGATTGAGACCGACTTCCTCACTGTCACACCGGATATGAATCTGCGGCAGATGGTGGATACGATATCGAAGTCAAACCGTAATTTGTTTCCGGTTATCAACGACGACAACCGCTTGATAGGTGTGGTTTATCTCGATGATATCCGCAACATTATGTTCCGCCCCGACCTCTACAAGCGGCTGCACGTGAGCCGGTTTATGACTGCGGCCAGCACACGCCTTCACACCACCGATACGATGGAAACTGTGATGAAGACTTTCGATGATACCGGCGCCTGGAATCTCCCCGTTGTCGACGACGAGGGCAAGTATGTGGGCTTCGTGTCGAAATCAAAAATATTCAATTCCTACCGCCGCGTACTCCGCCACTATTCCGAGGATTAACCGTAAAATAAGTAAAGGGAGTGTGTGTCAAATTTACGTAAATGGCACCAACTTGTAGGGATGCACCCAAGGTACGTCCGCCATACACATTGAATACCAGTAAATTAAAAGGACGCACCTGGGGTGCGTCCCTACAATTTGATACGTAAATTCATTACTGTCCACTAAAAATGGACGGTTCTAAATAATTAAACAAATTCGGTTCATTGGAACCATAGAGATCATTGACATCGTTGATATTCTTTTTGTCGAACAAGTCCCGCAGAGGAGTCTTGTCGGTCAGGGAGATTCCGAAAATCTGTAGAACCTCGTATACGGATCGCTCCAGCTTCATGTCGTGCTGCATTATCGCCACAAGACAGTAAGTGATTATGGCACAGTATATTTGTATTCTGACGGCATTCTCAGAAGTTCCCCAGAACTTCTTTATC
>SFFL01000023.1 GCA_004557825.1 Bacteroidales bacterium
GCTTCCCATTTTTAAGAAAACTTTCATTCTACTAAATGTCCGCCCCGCCCAAACCGCAGAGAGCACGATCATTTTCGCGGGACGCAACAGAGTCCGGTTAACAAAAAAAGACTGTGTCATATCTTCAATTAACGTATCAACTTGTAGGGACGCACCCCAGGTGCGTCCGATTAAATAGCTAATATTCAATTGTGCGACGGACGCACCTGGGGTGCGTCCCTACAAACTAATACGTCGATGGCCATTTAGATACAGCTTCTAACAAAAAAAGGACTACCGTGCTGGTAGTCCTTAGTAGCGAATCAGGGAATCGAACCCTGGTCTCCACCGTGAGAGGGTGGCGTGCTAGGCCACTACACTAAATCGCCATCAGTGTGTCGAAATCTCTTTCAACAGTGCAAAGGTAAGCACTTTTTCTGAAACAGCCAAATTTTCCGCCACATTTTTGCGCCACTTCTTTCATCTTTAGCTTTCTTTAGTAACTTTCAGCTTCCGCCCGCCAAGCTATATCTCTAATAATCAATACATAATAATTCGCGAGAGAATTTAGTTGGCCAAAGAAATTAATTTGCGAGAGAATTTAGTTGGCCAAAGAAATTAATTTGCGAGAGAATTTTGTTGGCCAGAAAAAATATATTTCGCGCGCAAAAATTAATTGGCGAAGTCGATGGAGAGGCCGAGCTGGAAGCGGCGGGGATTCATCGGGTAATGAGGCATCGAGAAGTAGTTGGTGCCGGTCATACCCTGGTTGATGTGGCTCATCATCAGGAAGAAGCGCGTCTTGGAGAGGCGGCAGTTGATGTAGAGATTCACGAAGGGATAATTGCCGATCCACTTGCCGTCGGTGTTGATAAACTGCATTGTGGCAGGCTGATAGGTAATCGGACGGTAGCGGGTGAAATAGTTGCAGTCAACGCCGCACTGTATGCGCAGTGTGGCTATGCGGAAGAGCACATACATATTGGAGTAGACTGTGAGCTGAGGCAGCGGGATAATCGACTCGTTGGAAGATTTCTGATATGTAATCCGGTTTTCCCAGTTGAAGCAACCGGCGCGGAGATCCTGGCTGAGGGTTGCCGAGAATACCTGCACATTGCCGCCGTGCTGACGCGCCATAGAGTTGGCGTCGAAATAGAGCGCATTCTCCACATTCTCCACCCCGGCACTGAGGCGTGTACGTGTCCAGGGGATGGCAATCTCGCCCCCTGCGCGATATGTGCGGGTCTTGGAGAAGTCGTTGTCCCAGATAAAATGGTTGCTCACGAGATGGCGCATATAATATGGCGCCGAGAGGTTGGTGAATTTACCAAATGCAGCCACATTCACCGTGTCGCCAAACAGCGGAATACGTGTGGTAATCCGGCCGTCAACTTTAATCTCTCCTGCAGCCTCTCCCACTAAGCCAAGTTCGCCGGTGACATCATAGTTGATGATGCGCCCCTTCTGTTTGGTAAGCTGCGCACCGACCCACAGGAGATTCTCCTTATCGTGCATCGAAGGTGAAGCAACCGGCGAGGGTGTTAGGCGGCCTGTAAGTTCCTCAGTGAGTTTTGCCGGGTCGGGCATTCCGGCAGCCATCTTATAATCGCGGATTTCGTGAGTTGCGAACACCGAAAGACCGGCTTTGGCATATTTGTTGAAGCCCTCGAGCAGCGAAATTCCAAGGGTATTGCGCAGGCTCCAGAAATCCTGAGTATCTTCGGAATTGATAGGATTGAAGTAGGTATTCTCCCAGAAATCAAGATTTTCCGTGGTGTTCATCGACTTGAAAGTCCTTGACGCCTGCCGGTATTTCATTGTCCAGATAATGGAAGTAACAGGCACAAGGTGCTTTACCACCGTGGTGTCGTTGACCTTTTCCTCCTCATAGTAGCCCAATTTGTAACGGGCATTAGCATAAAACTCCGTGCCCTTCAGGTCGTTCTGCGTAGCGTTGAGATTTGTGGGAATCTGCTTCGCCTCCACGGAAGTCTGACCGCCCTGCACTTCCGCCGGGTCGGTGATGTAGCGGTCGTCGGTGATACCGCCGTTGTCGAGCGCCGAAAAAGTATAGGAATATATATATGTCTGTGCCTCAACCCTTTCACCCATATAGGAAGCGGACAGCCCCCAGGAGAAATTCTTGGTGGCCTGGTTGGAGTACATACCCTTTGAATAGGGATAATGCAGCATTGCGCCCACCTGTGTGCGCTTGTTGGCATTGCCCGAAAAGATGAGCGAGAGGTCATCCTGACCATTTTCCTTGCCGCCGCCGAATGTATAGCCCAGCAGCGTCATCGGAATACGGGTATTGTAGTAACGAATCTTATCCTCAGAGGGAAGCCAGTGAGCCACCGGGTCTACAAACATAAAGTCGCTGATGGGCTTGCGCTGGAAATAGAGTAGGTTGTAGCCCTCGCCGCCATAATTGCCGGTGGTGGCGTAGGCCGGGCTTACGGTCTGCGGCACAAACCGCAGAGAATAATCGATGTAAAGAGTGTCAATCGTGGCATCCTCACGCAGGCCCAGAGGGGGCAACAGCTTCCAGGCATAGGAGGGAGCAAGCTGCGGCATCTTGCCATAGGCAGGAATAGCAATGCCTATGGCCGCCACAAGGACGGCCACAAGCACACTAATTCTTATGTCGAAACGATTTTTCAGTGACAATCAGATGAGATACTGCGAGGAGATTGACTCTTCAGTGACAATTAGATGAGATACTGCGAGGAGATTGACTCGTTATTGTGAACGCGGCGGATAGTGTCGGCAAACATCTTGGCCACGCTCAGCACGGTGGCTTTGGAGCATTCGCGACGCAGAGGCACGGAGTTGGTAAAGATCATCTCCACGAGGCCGCAGTGCTCGATGCGCTCGGTGGCGGGGTCGCTCATAATGGCGTGGGAAGCCAGGGCGCGAACCGACTTGGCACCTTCGGCCAGCATAAGGTCGGCAGCTTTGGTGATGGTGCCGGCAGTGTCGACCATATCGTCGATAAGAATTACATTCTTGCCCTTGACATCGCCGATGACGGTCATTTTTGCCACCACATTGGCTTTGGCACGCTGCTTGTGACAGAGCACCAGAGGCACATTGAGATATTTAGCGTAATTGTTGGCGCGTTTTGCACCGCCTACGTCGGGGGTTGCAATCACCAGGTCGGGCAGGTTGAGCTGCTTGATGTAGGGCAGGAACACGGTGGATGCATACAGGTGATCAACCGGTACATTAAAGAAGCCCTGAATCTGGTCGGCGTGCAGGTCCATTGTGATCACACGGTCCACACCGGCAGCCACGAGCAGGTCGCTGACAAGCTTGGCGGCGATTGACACACGGGGTTTGTCCTTGCGGTCCTGGCGCGCCCAGCCGAAGTAAGGGATTACAGCGATGACGCTCTTGGCCGATGCACGCTTTGCAGCGTCGATCATCAGCAGAAGCTCCATAAGATTGTCGCAGTTGGGGAATGTCGACTGCACGAGATAAACCTCGCATCCGCGAATCGATTCTTCGTATGACACTTCAAATTCTCCGTCGGCGAAATGGAGGATGTTCATCTTACCGAGTTCGATTCCGAGGTCGTGGCAGATTTCTTCGGCCATATAGCGGCTCTTTGTACCTGCAAATACCTTAATAGGCGGTAGATTTGAATTCATTGGTTGAGATATGAATTGGAAACGGTAGTGCAAAGTTAGACATTATTTAGCGCACGGGCAAATGTTTCGGGCTATTTCTTGGAGCTTTTTCGCGCCGTTTTTGCAGCGGAGCGGCTCAGCTGCGAAGCCGAGAATTTCCAGGCCACGGCACCCCAGGGAGCTATAGGCGTGCGGAAGGGGGTGGCGGAGGATACATTCACCTTCATCTTGCGGCCGGAAATCAGCTCTGTAGCCTCCCGCTGACCTTCGCGGATGCCGTACATTCCCAGCGCCAGAGGCGGGATATTCACGGCAAGTTCGCCGGCTACGTCAGAGAAGTTTACTGCAACGAGAATCACCTCATCCTGATAGCGGCGCAGGAAAGCATAATGGCGGTGAGGATTGAATTCAGGATTGGAGAAATTGACATACATCAGGTCGAAAAACTCGCCCTGACTGATGGCTTTTTCAGAGTTGAGAAGGCCTAAAATGTGTGCGTAGAGCGCACGAAGGTCCTTCTCCACCGGAGCGAGTTTGCCGCCGTCGGCCTTACCGCCGTTGAGCCAGCGGCGCAGCGAAGGAATCGACCAGTAGTCGAAGATAGTGGTACGGCCGTCGTGACCGGAGAAGCCCTCGGCATCCTCGGCCTTCTCTCCAACTTCCTGTCCGGCGTAAATCATAAACGGACCGATCGACATCATCGAACTTACCACCAGCGAGGGAAGCACGCGGGTGGCGTCGCCGGCATACTGCTCGGAGGCAAAGCGCTGCTCGTCATGATTCTCAAGGAAGTTGAGCATATGCGATCCTATCCCGTCGACTCTCTGCCAGCAGTCGGTGATGGTGGCAGCGGAATGGCGCGAGCACTGCACGGCGCGCAATGTATCGTACAGGTTTACCTTATCGTAAAGATAGTCGAATTTTCCCCGTTCGATAAATTCGCGGTAGCGGTTCACGTCGTAGATTTCAGCGATGAAAATCAGATTGGGATAGCGCTCCTTTACCTGAGGTATAGCCCATTCCCAGAACTCCACCGGCACCATAAACACCATATCGCAGCGGAAACCGTCGATACCTTTCGACGCCCAGTAGCGCAGGATATGCAGCATCTTGAACCATACCGGCGGCACGGGCGAGAAATGCCGCGAGCCGTCGCCATAATCCACGCCGTAGTTGAGTTTCACCGTCTCATACCAGTCATTCGGACCGGGGAAGGCGGTAAAGCAGTCGTTGCCCGAAGCTTTCGCCGGAAATTCAATATACGAACCTATATCGATTGAGGGCTGAAACAGCTGACGGGGAATATAGTAGAAATTATTGCGGGGAGTAAAGAAGCAGGTTGTATCGTCGCCCTGACCGAAATCCTCAATGCCCGCGGGAGCAGCATCAGAGTGATAGCGGCGCGCCACATGGTTGGGCACGAAGTCGAGAAGCACCTGCATCCCGGCATCGTGGGTGCGCTTGATGAGGGCCTCGAATTCAGCCATCCTGTCGGGCACACTTACCGCAACGTCGGGGTCAATATCATAATAATCGCTTATGGCATAAGGCGAACCGGCCTTTCCCTTCACCACGTGGGGGTCGTCGGGAGTGATTCCGTAAGCAGAATAATCGGTGGCGTGGGCATGCTCAATCACGCCGGTGTACCACACGTGGGTGACACCAAGCTGCTTTAAGGAGTCGAGCACGCGAGGTGTGATGTCGTTGAGTTTGCCGCAACCGTTCTGCGTAATATCTCCGTCGGGCACACAGTGGTCGCAGGTATTGGCAAACAGACGTGGCAACATCTGATAGATCACCGGCTTGGCAACGGCATTTTTGGCGGCAGTGGATATTTCTTGCATAGCTTTGATTTTCAGGGCAAATCAGGCGTACCTTTCCATTCCTTGATAGCCCGGTGGGCGGCGGCATAACCGCTGAGATAAACTTTCTGTATATCTTTGAGATTAAACACCTGATATGTGGCGATGTCGGGGGTCTTGATCACAAGGTCGCACATAGCCATATCGGTATTCTGATTGGTTTTCGACATAAGATTGTAGCTGCGCAGGGCCACATCGAGAATCGATTTACGATAGCGGTGCGAAGGCAGCGGCGAGCAGTTAACTCCGATGAGTGTCTGGCACTTGTCGCGCAGAGTCCAGGCAGGAAGATTGCGGATCACACCGCCGTCGACATAATGCACATTGCCGATTTTCACCGGCTGGAACACGATGGGAATTGAGCAGGACGCGCACACTATATCGCCCAGCGGCCCCTCGGTAAAGGCGTGCGGGCATCCGCTGTCGAAGTCGGTAGCACCCACAATCGTGGGAAGCGGAAGTTGCTCCAGACGATCTACCCCGGCATGCTTCACGATGAATTTCTTCATCCCGGCGAGATTAAACAGACCACCGCCATCGCGGAGTGCGAGCCGGGTGAAGTCGGAGAATTTGGATTTCTGGAATATGGGGATAATTTCCTGCAACGGCATTCCGGAGGCATAAAGCACTGCGGCGACCGAACCGGCCGATACGCCGGCTATGATATCAGGCACAAGGCCGGCTTCGTTGAGAGCCTGAAGCACGCCGATATGTGCGAACCCGCGCGCTCCTCCCCCGCTCAGAGCCACGCCTAAACGGTATTTAGGTGCGTCGGTGGGGTTGCCTGCAATATTCTTTTCCATAACGGTGCAAAGTTACAAAATTTTCCTATTCCTCCAAAATTGCAAACTGCGGCAAACTTTAGCTATCCAATTGGTCTAATTCGGCTAATTCGGCTAATTGGGCTAATTCGGCTAATTGGGCTTATCAGGCGAGGTGCGAGGAGCGGGCGGAATCGATGCGTAGCAGAATAGCCAGCAGGATTGTGAAGCCCCACAGCGACGACCCGCCGTAGCTGAACAGCGGCAAGGGGATGCCGATGACAGGGCACACCCCTATCACCATACCTATATTGATGCAAAAATGGAAGATCAGATACGATGCCACACAGTAGCCATAGACGCGGCCAAAGGTGGTGGGCTGGCGCTCGGCCAGCGATATAACTCTGAGTATCAGAATCAGGAAAAGCAGAATCACAGCCGACGTGCCTACAAAGCCTTCCTCCTCGCCGATGGTGCAGAAGATAAAGTCGGTATGCTGCTCAGGCACATATTTCAGTTTGGTCTGTGTGCCTTTGAGGAATCCTTTGCCGGTGGCGCCACCCGAACCGATGGCGATTTTAGCCTGGTTTACGTTATAGCCGTCGCCACGGGGGTCATCGACCATACCAAGCGACACCAGGATTCGTTTCTGCTGATGAGGCATAAGATGGTCAAACGCCACCTGCACCGAGAAAAGGAACGACACCGAGAGGAATACGGTGAGCACGGTCATACACATCTTCTTACGCTCGATGCGCAGCATCTCAAACAGGCAGTAGGCCAGTGCCACGCCAAGCACCGACAGGAAGAACACATAGCCCGGGATGGCCACCGAGAAACTTGACAGCACGATTTCCAGCACAGCGGTGCCGAGGAACCAAAGCAGCACATTTCGGGCCACTTCAAAGCGGCGCACATAGAAGGCGAGCATTCCCACCATCAGGCACATAATGCCCACCATCACGGCAAATTCGCCTACCGGCATTCCGAGCAGACCCATCGAGGTGAATTTTATCGACACCACGAAGATCACTACCGCCAGCAGTGCGCCAAACAGCACCAGCCAACTCATACCTTCGCGGTAAAGCACGAAGAAGAGCGACAGATACACCAGCGCCGACCCGGTTTCTTTCTGGCAGATAATCAGCAGCACCGGCACAAAGATTATTGCCAAAGCCCTGACATAGTTGCCGGAGGATGCGTTGAGGTTGAAATTGTATGATGAAAACAGTTTGGCAAGTGCCAGCGCCGTAGCGAACTTGGTAAACTCGGCTGGCTGCAGGCTCATCGGGCCGAACACCAGCCAGGAGCGGGAGCCTTTTGTATCGGGGGCGATGAATATTGTGACTATCAGCAGCAATATCATCGCGAAATATATCGGGTAGGCATATGTTTCATACATACGCGCATCAATCAACAGGAGCACCGCACCCAGCACTACCGACAGCCCGATCCAGCGGATTTGCTTGCCGGAAAACTCATCGAAGGAAAAGATTGATGCCTGGTCGAAATCATAGCTGGCCGCATAGATGCTCATCACCCCCGCGAAAACCAGCAGGAAGTAAAGCATCACAGTGAACCAGTCGATGTGGCTCAGTGTGCTTGTTTGGCCTGTGCGGCGGTAATCTCTTGCGGTAAAGGACATAACTGATTTTTGGATGATAAAACTACAAGCGGCATCGGCGCCAGGGTCTGTGGCTCAGGAAGCGGCATATTCCCCGCCGGAGCACCTTGCAGGAAATTATTGCCGCGTGAGTGGCCCTTATCCCCCGCCTTACCCGTTCCGGCGGAAGTGGAACCTGCGGCCTGCTTCTTGCCGTCGGAGCCTTTGCCAGCCGATTTGCCGCTGCCATATATCTTGGCTGTGCCGCTATATATCTTTGTATTGGCCTCAAGCATACGCTGCTCAAGATATTTGCGCTCGGGAGCGATGCTACCCTTGAGGTATTTCTCCATCACAAGCGACCCGATAGGCACTCCGTAGGATGCGCCCCAGCCGCCATTCTCCACATACACGCACACGGCGATTTTCGGATTGTGATACGGCGCAAAACCGATGAAGGCCGAGTGGTCCTTGCCGTGGGGATTCTGAGCAGTGCCGGTCTTGCCGCACACCTCTATGTCAGGGAGATTGGCCATACGGCAGGTACCGCCCGTGACCGACATTCTCATACCGTCGGCCACGTCGTTAAACCAGTGAGCGTCGATGGTGGGAATCCGGCGGGTGCGGTATTCGACAGGGAGCACCGTGTCCTGTATTTCCTTCACCACGTGCGGCGTGATGAACCAGCCGCGGTTGGCTATTGTGGCGGAAAGGTTGGCAATCTGCAGCGGAGTGGCCAGGATTTCGCCCTGACCGATAGAAACGGAGATAATCGTGTTAGCGCTCCAGTGCCCTTCGCCATAGATTTTATTGTAGAACTTTTCGTTGGGGATAAAGCCGCGCCCTTCGTGCGGAAGGTCCACGCCGAGCTTATAACCATAGCCGAGCGACACAAGATGCTTCTTCCACACCTCGAAGGCTGCGGCCGAGGAGCCATATTTGCTGCGCTTGTTATCGACCATAGCTTTGAACCCCCAGCAAAAATAGGCATTGCAGGAGGTCTGCAGGGCGGGCTTTAGCGCGATAGGCGATGCATGGCCGTGACAACCCACGCGCAGGCCGCCGTTGATAAATCCGTGATAGCAAGGATACTGTGTACCGAGCGTCACCACTCCCTCCTGCAGGAATATCAGACCCTGCGAGGGCTTGAAGGTGGAACCGGGAGGATAGGCGCCCTGCAGCGCACGGTCGAACAACGGTTTGTAGGGATTGTTGACCAGCGCACGATACCCCTTTCCACGCTCTCGGCCGATAAGAGTAGAGGGGTCGTAGGTCGGCGACGACACCATCGCTAGAATCTCGCCGGTGGAAGGCTCAATGGCCACAACGGCACCGATTTTATTCACCATCAGCGACTCGGCATAGTTCTGCAAGCCGATGTCGAGGCTCAGTTTGAGATTGCGGCCCGACACGGGAGCGATGTCGTGGCTGCCGTTGTCGTAACGCCCTCGGATGCGGCCGTTCACATCGCGAATAAGAATCTCCTTACCCTTCACACCGCGCAAATGGTGGTCGTAGCTGCGCTCCACACCCAGGTCGCCCATATAGTCGCCCGACTCATAATAGGGGTCACGCTCAATATCGGCCTGCGACACCTCGCGGATGTTGCCCAGCACATTGCCGGCAGTATGATGCGTATATTGTCGGAGGATTCTTTTCTGGATATAAAATCCGGGATAGCGGTAAAGTTTCTCCTGCAGACGGCCGTAATCGTGAGCCGAAAGATGGGTCAGCAGGGTCTGCGGCGTATAGGAGGAATATCCGGGCGATTTGCGCAGCTTTTTCAGACGGGCTTGCAGCTCATCGGGGGTGATACGCAACGTGTTGCAGAAGTCGGCCGTGTCGAGGTCGTGCACATCGCGCGGAATCATCATCACATCATAGGCAGGCTGATTGAACACCACCAGCGAGTCGTTGCGATCGTAAATCAGTCCGCGCGAGGGATATACGGTTTTGCGCAGAAAAGCGTTGTTGTCGGCGTAAGCCTTGTATTTGTCGTCGGAAATCTGAAGCGAAAAGAGCCGGAACAGATATATGCAGGCAATGACGACGATAAAACCGCCGACCACATATTTGCGTTTCTCTAATCGGTAATCTTTACGCATCAGCGAATTTTGGCTGTAATGGAGTCAAAAGCAAGCAGAATCACGAAAGTCAACAGCGAGGATGCCACGATGCGTGCAAGCATCAGCAGCCACAGATGGAAGGTAAATGCCTCAATCAGGAAGAAGAGCGTGCAGTAGGCAGTGACCATTGTCACCAGATACTTCATATACACTCCAGGGCCGAGAGTCTGCAGCGACGGATCGGGATTGGCCATATCATCCTCGCGGGGGAAATAGAGGCGAAGCAAGGGCAGACGCACAGCGGCAAGCACTGTGCAGGCCAGAGCGTTGACGCCCTGGGTATTGGAGAAAATGTCCACCGTGAGGCCAAGCAGAAACGACACCGTCATAGTCCAGTTGACCGACAGATTCACCGGCAGCTTGATAATGAAATATATAAACACCAGCGGCACGGCCACATTGAACAGGCAGAGGTGATTGAACACCACAGCCTGTGCCACAGTGAGCACCACAAACAGAATCAGGAATCTGATTATTTCTTTGGCCACGTCAGTGAGTTTAAATATTGATTATCTATTAATTACCCGACGACGTTTCGGGGTCGGTCTCTACGGAGCGAATCTCTGCCAGAGCTGTATTCGAGATTACCTTAACGGTAGAGAGCGAAGTGAAGTCGGAAAGCAGCCGCACACGCAAGGTGAAGAAATTGTCGTCGTTGCCACGGGCACGATATTCCACAACTCCCACAGGTATTCCCTCCGGGAAAACCGAAGAGAATCCGGAAGTTACCACCGTATCTCCCTTGTGGAAGCGGGTCTGCTTCGGCAGCTCCTCAAGCATCGCCCTCGTGGGGTCGATACCGTCCCATACAAGCGAGCCGGGAGTCTCGGTGCCGCGCAGCTTGCAGCTGAGGCGGAAATTGGGGTTGAGCATCGAAATCACGCGCGAATAATGGTCGGACACCACATTCACCACGCCCACCACACCGTTCTGGTCCATCACACCCATTTCCGGGCGGATGCCGTCGAGGCTTCCCTTGTTGAGCGTGATATAGTTGTACGGACGGGAGATGGAATTGCTTATCGCGTTGGCAATGATGAAATTAAATGTGCTCACCGAGTCGATGGTGCGGAGGGAATCCTGAAGCTGCAACTCGCGATAGCGGCGCACCTGGGCACGGAGATCGAGCACCTCCTTCTGCAGCTGTGCGGTCTGGCGCTGCAGGTCGTCGTTGATGCCACGCAGCGCGAAATAGCCGGTGACATTGCTCGACATCTGGTTGATACCGGAGGCCACCACCCCTGCAGAAGTGAGAAACACATGGTGCTGGTAGGGATTGCGCTGAAACAGCAAGGTACACGAAAGCACCACGTAGAACGCGAACACGAACCACGAGCTATATTTCAGCAGAAAATTCAGCAGATTGCGCACTGCGGCAGATTAAAGATTAAAGAAGTGGAATCTTTGCTTACTTGATGAGGAACGAGAAATTGTGTATGTTCTTCAGAGCCACGCCTGTACCCTTGGCCACGGAGAGCAGCGGGTCTTCGGCCACGTGGAAGGGGATGCCCATCTTGTCGGTCAGACGCTTGTCGAGACCGCGGAGCAGGGCGCCGCCACCGGCCAGCCAGATACCGTTGCGCACGATGTCGGCGTAAAGTTCGGGAGGAGTCTGCTCAAGAGCGGCCAGCACGGCAGCCTCGATTTTTGAGATTGACTTCTCGATGCAGTGCGAGATTTCTTGATAGGAAACAGGAATCTCCATAGGCAGAGCCGTCATCTGGTTGGGGCCGTGAACCACATAATCCTCAGGCGGATTCTCCAGTTCGGTAAGCGCGGAGCCTACATTCATCTTGATAAGCTCGGCAGTGCGCTCGCCCACCTTCACGTTGTGTGCCCGGCGCATGTGGTTCATAATATCCTCGGTGAGGTCGTCGCCGGCAATCTGAATAGATTTGTTGGAGACGATGCCGCCCAGCGAAATCACAGCGATTTCGGTGGTGCCGCCGCCTATATCCACAATCATATTGCCTTCGGGAGCCTCAACGTCGAGGCCGATACCCAGGGCTGCAGCCATAGGTTCGTAAATCATATAAACGTCGCGGCCGTTGGCATGCTCCGAGGAGTCGCGCACGGCGCGGATTTCCACTTCGGTCGAACCGGAGGGGATGCCCACCACCATACGCAGCGAGGGGGAGAACCAGTTGTTTTTCGAGGAAGCCTTTTTCACCAGGCCGCGAATCATCAGTTCGGCGGCGTTGAAGTCAGCGATCACGCCCTTACGCAGAGGGCGCACTGTGCGGATGCCTTCCGGCTCCTTGCCTTGCATCAGCTGCGCTTCCTTACCTACGGCTATAAGCTTGTCGGTGCGTCGGTCGAGAGCCACAATCGAAGGCTCGTCGATTACGATTTTATCGTTATGGATAATCACGGTATTGGCCGTGCCCAGGTCAATAGCGATTTCTTTTGTGAGAGAAAAGAAGCCCATAATTAATTTCGGGGAGGTTTTTGCTACACGCGTGCGTATGCCCGCGCGCAATATTATTAGTAGTGTTAGTTATTGACGGGTAAATTTTTCATCAGCGTTAATCCGGAAGGATAGCGACATAGGCCGATTAGTGACGGAAGTGGCGGAAGCCGGTCATCACCATTGCTATGCCGTTGTCGTCGCAGTATTTCACTGAATCATTGTCGCGGATAGAGCCGCCGGGCTGAATCACAGTGTCAACTCCTGCCTGGTGTGCAATCTCCACACAGTCGGCAAAGGGGAAGAATGCATCGGAAGCCATCACAGCGCCATTCAGGTCGAAGCCGAAATTGTGAGCCTTCTCGATTGCCTGCTTCAGTGCGTCGACACGTGAGGTCTGCCCTACACCGGCAGCGCATAGCTGACGGTTCTTGGCCAGCACGATAGCATTGCTCTTGCAATGCTTCACCAGCTTGTTGGCGAAAAGCAGGTCGGCCACCTTGTCGGCATCGACAGGACGAACGGTCACCTGGCGCAGATCCTCGGGAGTCTCGCGCTTGAGGTCGCGCTCCTGCACAAGTGCACCGTTGAGGATGGAGCGGAACTGGATGGGAGCGCAAAGCGGCTCTTTCTGGCGCAGGAGTATACGGTTTTTCTTTGTTTCAAGGATGCCGAGAGCATCGGGGGTAAACGAAGGAGCGATAGCCACCTCAAAGAAGATCTTGTTCATCTCCTCGGCGGTAGCGCCGTCGATTTCGCGGTTGGAGATCAGCACGCCGCCGAAAGCCGAAACGGGGTCGCCGGCCAGAGCGTCGGTCCAGGCCTGCAGGATAGTGTCGCGCGAGGCCACACCGCAGGCATTGTTGTGCTTGAGAATGGCGAAGGTGGGTTCATCAAACTCTGCGATGAGATTGACTGCTGCGTCGATGTCAAGCAGATTATTATAGGAGATTTCCTTACCGTGAAGCTGCTCGAAAAGCTTATCGAAGTCGCCGAAGAACCATCCCTTCTGATGGGGATTCTCGCCGTAGCGCATCGGTTTGGCTCCGTCGATGGCGACACGCAGACCGGAAGGATTCTCGGAAAGCGAATCGAAGTAGGTAAAAATGGCTGAATCGTAAGCCGAACTTACTGCAAATGCCTCCTTGGCGAAGAACAGGCGGTCGGCCAGTGTCGACTCGGCTGCACCCTGGCGGACAAGCATCCGGCGCAGAGGTTCATACTGGTTCTTGGAAGCCACAATCACCACATCGTTGAAGTTCTTGGCGGCGCCGCGAATCAGCGAGATGCCGCCTATGTCGATTTTCTCGATAATATCGGCCTGCGACGCTCCGGATGCCACTGTCTGGCTGAAGGGATAGAGGTCTACTATTACCAGGTCGATGTCGGGAATCTGATATTTCTCAACCTGAGTGCGGTCCGACTCATTGTCGCGACGGCTGAGGATGCCGCCGAACACCTTCGGATGAAGGGTTTTTACACGTCCGCCAAGAATGGAGGGATAACCGGTAAGGTCTTCCACAGCCTCACATTCATAGCCCTGTTTTACGATAAAGTCGCGTGTACCGCCGGTGGAAAGGAATTTTACGCCCGATTTGTTGAGCAAGCTCAAGATTTCGTCGAGACCGTCCTTGTGAAAGACGGATATCAGCGCCGTCTTGATTTTTCTGATGTCTGCCATTATATTGAATTGATGTCTGCCATTTGTGCCCGGCAGCTGCCACGGAGAGGGGGTGTGCCTGCCACTGGGAGCGAAAGCCGCCGGGAGGCGTGTGCCGCCGACAGTTTCAAGCTGCAAAGTTAATGATTTTTTGCGAGATTCCTCATAGCGATGCAGCTATTTTTTCGCATAATTGCAGCGAATTTTCACGTCGGATTTTACAAAGGCGACAATGCCGACAAAGATTACATAGCCGCCAACTCAACTATTTGGCACGGAGTTTGTTTAAAAAGATATAAGAAAGCAAAAATATTCAAGATATACGATATATGAATTTCAACAGTTTCACTATTAAATCGCAAGAGGCCATTCAGAAGGCGCTTGAGCTTACTCGAGGCGCCGGACAGCAGCAAATCGAGCCTGTCCACCTTCTTAAGGCCGTAATGCTTGAGGGTGAGTCGCTTGTGAAGTTTATCTTCCAGAAGGTCGGTGCCAACCAGGCACAGGTATCTTCGATGGTCGACTCGGAAATCAACAGCCTGCCGAAAGTGTCGGGCGGCGAACCCTACCTGAGCCGCACCAGCAACGATGTGCTCCAGCGTTCGCTCGACATTGCCAAGAAACGCGGCGACGAGTATGTTACTCTCGAGGCTATTCTCCTGGCGCTCTTTGAAATCAGCTCCCCCGCATCGACAATTCTGAAAGATGCCGGTCTGTCATCCAAGGAAATGGAGGCCGCCGTCGACGAGTTGCGCAAGGGCAAGAAAGCGACCGATCAGAGCGCCGAGGAGACTTACAACTCGCTCAATAAATACGCCATCAATCTCAACGAGCGCGCCCGTGCCGGCAAACTCGACCCGGTTATCGGCCGCGACGACGAAATCCGTCGCGTACTGCAGATTCTTTCACGACGCACCAAGAACAATCCTATGCTCATCGGTGAGCCGGGTACCGGTAAAACAGCCATCGCCGAAGGTCTGGCTCAGCGCATCGTGCGCGGCGACGTGCCCGAGAATCTGCGCACAAAGCAGATTTTCTCGCTCGATATGGGCGCGCTGGTGGCAGGTGCCAAATACAAAGGCGAGTTTGAGGAACGCCTGAAGGCCATCGTGAATGAGGTGACTCAGAGCGACGGAGAAATCATCCTCTTCATCGACGAAATCCATACCTTGGTGGGTGCCGGCAAGGGTGAAGGCGCTATGGACGCCGCCAACATCCTCAAGCCAGCACTGGCCCGTGGAGAGCTCCGCTCCATCGGCGCCACTACACTGGATGAATATCAGAAATACTTCGAGAAGGATAAGGCTCTGGAACGTCGTTTCCAGAAGGTTATGGTCAACGAGCCTGATGAGACCTCGGCCATTGCCATTCTCCGCGGTCTGAAAGAGCGCTATGAGAACCACCACAAGGTGCGTATCCGCGATGAGGCGATTATCGCCGCCGTCACCCTCTCGGAGCGATACATCACCGACCGTTTCCTCCCCGACAAGGCCATCGACCTTATCGACGAGGCTGCTTCGAAGCTGCGTCTGGAGATGGACTCCGTGCCGCAGTCGATTGATGAGATTTCGCGTATGATTGCCCAGAAGGAAATCGAGCGCGAGGCCATCAAGCGCGAAGGCGACAAGGAGAAGGTTAAGGAAATCGATAAGGATCTTGCCCGTATGCGCGAGGAGGAAAAGGAATACACCGCCAAATGGAAGGCCGAGAAAGACCTTATCAACAAGATTCAGCAGAACAAAATCGACATCGAGCAGCTCAACTTCGAGGCCGACCGCGCCGAGCGCGAGGGCGACTACGCCAAGGTGGCTGAGATCCGCTACTCTCGCATCCAGCAGAAGGAGAAAGAGAACACCGACATTCAGGAGGCTCTCAAATCCATGCAGGGCGAGAAAGCGCTGATTAAGGAGGAAGTCGACTCGGAAGATATCGCCGATGTAGTATCGCGTTGGACCGGAATACCTGTCAACAAGATGGTACAGAGCGAGAAGGAGAAACTTCTTCACCTCGAAGAGGAGCTTCACCATCGTGTAGTAGGCCAGGACGAAGCCATCCGCGCCATCGCCGATGCCGTGCGCCGCTCACGCGCCGGGCTTAACGACCCCCGCCGTCCTATCGGTTCGTTCATCTTCCTTGGTACCACCGGTGTGGGCAAGACCGAGCTGGCAAAGGCTCTGGCCGAATACCTCTTCGACGACGAGAATATGATGACCCGTATCGATATGTCGGAGTATCAGGAGAAGCACGCCGTGAGCCGACTGGTGGGAGCGCCTCCGGGATACGTCGGCTACGACGAAGGTGGCCAGCTCACCGAGGCAGTGCGCCGCAAACCCTATTCTGTGGTGCTCTTCGATGAAATCGAGAAGGCTCACCCCGATGTGTTCAACATCCTGCTTCAGGTGCTCGACGACGGCCGTCTGACCGACAACAAGGGTCGTATGGTCAACTTCAAGAACACCATCATCATTATGACCTCAAATATGGGTTCGTCGGTTATCCGCGACAACTTCGCCACCCTCACTCCCGAGAACCGCGACGAAGTGATTGAGAAGACCAAGGCTCAGGTCATTGATATGCTCAAGCAGACCATCCGCCCGGAATTCCTCAACCGTATCGACGAAACGATTATGTTCACGCCTCTCAACGAGAACGAAATCGAAGAGATCGTTGGTCTGCAGGTTAAGAGCATCCGCAAGATGCTGGCCACCAACGGCATCCAGCTGGAAGTTACCCCCGCTGCACTCCACTTCCTGGCAGAGGAAGGCTACGACCCCGAGTTCGGCGCCCGTCCCGTAAAGCGAGTTATTCACCGTCTGGTGCTCAACCGCCTGTCGAAAGACATCCTGGCCCAGACCGTCGACCGCTCTCGCCCGATTGTAATCGACGTGAAGGACAACGACCTCGTATTCAGCAACTAAACAATATACAAATAACCAAAATTCAGAATATAATGAAAAAGTTCTTTTACATGCTGCTTCTTTTACCTGCAGCACTCTTTGTCAGCTCGTGCGACGATGATGACAACATTCCCGACGTGAATATCACGGCACAGGTTTCCGGCGCAGTTGTCGCCGACAACGAAGTGTATGTGACCAGCGGCGAAACATTCCAGATCGATGCCATCAATCTGGTGAACAAGACAGGCAAGGATGCCGCTCTGGGCGTAGTGACCTACTCGCTCGACGGTCTGCCTCTGGCAGTCTCGGTAGCCGCTCCTTACGGAATTGAGGTCAACACCACTGACCTCCCCCTAGGCCGCCACGTCATCACCGCCACTATGCCGGTCTACGTAGTCGACTACCCGATCTGCTTTGGCGCTATGAGCTTCAATGTGATTGTGGTAGAAGATGAGAGCCAGCTTCCCGCCGGACCCGACACCTACTCCTTCCCGATAGTTGTCCGCCCGAAATAAACGGAGCTTCGGCAATCACAAAACCGGCTCATTTTTAATCACAGCCGACAAATTCCACTCAAATATCTGCGGCATGCCGAAATAATCGGGGTGCCGCACTTATTTTTGCCTATTTTTTGCCGCAAGCAGTACACGTGGTATCGAAAAAAATAGCTAACTTTGCAAGTTAGATGGAAACGCTATTCACAATATTATACAGCGGTCTGCTCATCGGCATCTTCGTTTCGGCGCCGATGGGTCCGATTGGTATGCTTGTGATTCAGCGCACACTCAACAAAGGGAGGCGGCCGGCATTCTTCACCGGCGTGGGTGCAGCCCTCAGCGACCTCACCTATTCGCTGCTCACCGGCCTGGGACTTTCGTTTGTCACCGACTTCATTATGGCCAACGAAATCCTGCTGCAGATTCTCGGCTCGCTGGTGCTCATAGCCTTCGCCTTTTACCTTTTCCGCAAGAATCCCACCCTGGAATTGAAGAAACCGGAAAACACTCCCAACAGTTTCTGGAAGGATTTCGTCACCGGCTTCCTCTTCACCTTCGCCAACCCGCTGATACTCTTCTTCATCATCGGCCTGTTCGCGCGGTTCAATTTCATTCTTCCCGAATTCCGTTATTACCATTATATCGTGGGCTACGCCGCAATCTTTGCCGGAGCGCTTCTGTGGTGGTGGCTCATCACCTTCTTTGTCAACAAGGTGCGAAGCCATTTCAATATGCGATCGCTGTGGATTTTCAACCGCATAATCGCCACCATCCTCACGATTATGGCTCTCTATGGCCTTTACAACGGCCTTACTCACTATCTCGCTCTCTACCAATCAGCCTGAACCAAACAATTAATTTTACCAGCAACCGAATATGTCTGCATCCCTTTCAGCCTCTCTCCCTTACGCCCCCCAACTCGAAGATTGCCATCTCAGCGAAGTGGCCGGTATACTTGAAGAGGCCGGAACAAGACTGTCGGTTGAATCGCTCAACTGGCCCGAGCTGTTTCCCTACCGCCCTCTCACGGTAGTGTCGATGGCTCATTCCGGAAAAAAGATTTACCTCGACTTCCTCGTGCGGTGCAACTATCTGCGCGCCGTGAACTATACCCCCAATTCGCCGGTGTATGAAGACTCCTGCGTAGAATTTTTCGCTTCCGACGGCGGCGAGGATGCCTCCACATATCACAGTTTCTGCTTCAACTGCATCGGCACCATAATGGCGAGGAAACACGACCCGGAGGGCGCCACTTTCCTCTCCCCAGATGAACTGGCCGGCATAGGCGTATGGGCCTCGGTAGGAACCCGCCCCTTCCAGGAATGTGAAGGCTCCTTCATCTGGAGCGTCACCGTGGCTATCCCCATCAGCCTCCTCGGCCTTGAGTATAACGGCAAGCCCATAGAAATCCGCGGCAATTTCAACAAGTGCGCCTCCGCCACCTCGCAGCCCCACTTCCTCTCCTGGGCGCCCATTCACTCCGAGAAGCCCGATTTCAACCGGCCCGACTGCTTTGCCCCCATAACCCTCGAATAATTCCTCCAAGAATATGTTAGGAATCTCCAAAGATACAATCCACACACTCCCCGAGGTGCATTACCCCGGCCGTGTGATTCTGATAGACTCTGCCGCCAAAGCCCGCGATGCAGTGAAATATCTGCTCAAACAGAAACAACTCGGCTTTGACACCGAGACACGTCCCAGTTTCCAGAAGAACCGCCATTACAAGGTTTCGCTGATGCAGATTTCCACTCCCGAGGAGTGCTTTCTGTTCCGACTGAAAATGATTGGCAGCCTCGACGGAGTGATGTCGGTGCTTGAAAACCCCGATATTCAGAAAATCGGGCTGTCACTCAAAGATGACTTTCACTCCTTGGCAAAGCTGCAGGAATTCACTCCGCAGGGATTCGTTGAGCTGCAGACCTTTGTGAAAAGCTACGAGATTGCCGACAACAGTCTGCAGAAAATCTACGCGCTTGTGTTCAACCGCCGCATCTCGAAGAATCAGCGGCTCACCAACTGGGAAGCGCCTACGCTCACACTCTCGCAGCAGAGCTATGCTGCCATCGACGCCTGGGCCTGCGTGGAAATCTACAACCATCTCTTGGCCGGCCGATTCAACCCGGCCGAGTGCCCATACGTAATCGACGACGAAACGGCCATAATGCTCCAAAGTTCGGTAGGCATACACACCCCGCTGAAGCACCACGATGAGGAGGATGTCTCTCACGTCGAAGCCTCCGTAATAGCTGAGCCTCCCGCTCTCAACGGCGTCACGATGAAGGCACTGCCTCCACGTCCGCGCCGGCAGCGCAAGCCCAAAGCCGAAGCCGCCGCTCAGCCCGAGCAACCGGCCCCTACAAAACCTGCCAAGCCAAAAAAATCTAAAGCAAAGCCCGCAAAAGCCGAAAAGCCTGCCAAGCCCGCTAAGTCAGCTAAAGTAGCTAAAGCAGCTAAGTCAGCTAAAGCAGCTAAGCCTGCTAAATTAGCTAAAGAAGCTAAGCCTGCTAAAGAAGCTAAAGCTGCCAAGCCTGCCAAAAGCCGCTCTCCCCGCAAACCGAAGAAAGATGCCACAAAAGAATAAACGCCGAATCCGCTGGTCGATAATCGTCACCACACTTCTGCTCATCGAACTGATAGTGATGCTCATTTTGGGGTGGGACGACTATTGCGCAGGGCTTACCTCCCCGCTGCTCTACTATGGCGGCTCGGGAGTAGTGCTCATCTGCATAATTCTGCTTTACCGCTGGCTGCAGAAAGCCGAACAGCGTCATTCGCGCCACTGAGAAGTCAAACACAGGCTTCTTTCCAGCCACATTCACGCCAAAGTTAAATCGCACAATTTCAGCATAATGACAGCAACAATATCAGCCGGACTCTTCCCGGTTCTTATTACAATGGCAATAGCTACAACTACCGGCACAAACGCTGCCACAAAATATCCGCTGGCACCTACCGACGGCACCGTCGACAATTATTTCGGCATTGAGGTGCCCGACCCTTACCGACCGCTCGAAAACGACACCGCCGCCGAAACACTCAGCTGGGTGCAGGTCGAGAATGCTCTAACCAACGATTACCTCAGCCGCATCCCTTTCCGTGAATGTCTGCGCAAACAGATTGAGAGCAACAACAATTACGCAAAGAACGGCACCCCTTTCCGCTGGAAAGATGGCAAATATTACCAGTATCGCAACGACGGCCTTTCCAATCAGTCGGTGCTCTACCGTATGGATAAAATCGGCGCCCCCGCCGAGGTAGTGCTCGACCCCAACAAACTCAGCGACGACGGCACCGTAGCGCTTACAGGTGTGTCGATGTCGAACGACGGCAAATACATCGCCTACACCATTTCACGCAGCGGCAGCGACTGGACAGAAATATATGTGCTCGACGCAGCCACACTCAAACCTCTGCCCGATCATATCGAATGGGCCAAATTCACCGGTGCCGAGTGGAGCAAGAAAGGGCTCGATGGCCGTCCGGGCTTCTTCTACAGCGCTTATCCGCGACCCGAAGCAGGTAAGGAATTTTCCAACGCCAACGAGAACCACAACATCTACTTCCACACCTTAGGCACTCCCCAGCAGGAAGATGTGCTCTTCTACAGCGACCCTGCCAATCCGCTGCATTTCCACGAAATCGGCCTCACACGCGACGAGCGTTATGCCATCATCTCTACCGGCGGCCAAGGTTTCGGCAACGGTCTGATGGTAAAGGATCTTTCCAACCCTACATCGCAGTGGATCGTTATCGAACCGTCGCAGGACTATGAAAACGGCGTGCTCGACATTATCGGCGACACCATAATTATGCAGACCTCCTACGGCGCGCCACGCAACCGCGTGGTGAAGGTGCCCTTGTCGGCTCCCGCTCACGAAAACTGGATTGACCTCATCGCTCAGCCGGAGGATGCCGTTCTCACCGGTTCGCAGATAATCTATGGCGACCGCATCCTGGTTTACTACGAGAAAGACGCATCCGACCATCCTGCCCTCTACACCCTATCCGGCAAGAAGATACGCGACATCAAGCTTCCCACCTTCGGGTCGGTCGGCTTAGCCGTATCGCGCGACTATCCCGATGCTTTCTATTCCTTCACATCCTTCCTCTACCCCGCTGCCGTATACACCTACGATCTCGATACCGACCGCAGCGAGCTTCTCTTCCAGCCTGAAATCAAGGGATTCAATCCCGACGACTATACCACCGAGCAGGTGTTCTACACCTCGGCCGACGGCACCCGCGTGCCTATGTTCCTCACCTACCGCAAGGATCTGAAGCGCGACGGCACCAACCCGGTCTACCTCTATGGTTACGGCGGCTTCAACATTTCGCTCACCCCCTCATTCTCGGCCAACCGACTGGTATGGCTTGAGAACGGCGGTATCTACGCCCAGACCAACCTGCGCGGCGGCTCGGAATATGGCGAACAATGGCACGAAGCCGGCACCAAGATGAAGAAACTCAATGTTTTCAACGACTTCATCGCCGCAGCCGAATATATGATTAAAGAGGGCTGGACCTCTCCCGACTATATCGTAATAGAGGGCGGCAGCAACGGCGGCCTGCTTGTTGGCGCCGTGGTAAATATGCGTCCCGACCTGTTCAAGGTGGCCATTCCCCGTGTGGGTGTGATGGATATGATGCGCTATCACCTCTTTACCATCGGCTGGAACTGGGCTTCTGACTACGGCACTTCGGCCGACTCGCCCGAAATGGCTCGCTATCTGCTCGACTATTCGCCGCTCCACACTATCCGCAATGACGGCACGCCCTACCCGGCCATTCTTGTCACCACAGCCGACCACGACGACCGCGTGGTGCCCGCCCACTCCTTTAAATATGCCGCCACTCTCCAGCAGGCAAACACCGGCGATGCGCCTAAACTTATCCGCATCGACTCCAAGGCCGGGCACGGCGCCGGCAAACCGATTGCTAAGGTTATTGATGAATACACCGACCTTTATTCATTCATCTTCCACAACCTTGGCATAACCCCCAAAGGGTGCAAATAATCCGCGAATCCAAACCGCTCCACGATATCAGCTAAACGTCTACAGATGAGCAGCTCCGGCAGCAAAATCCGCATCCCGCGCTCTGGAAAGATTCTCCGCAGAATCCTTCCGGCCGTGCTGTTGCCTGCCCTGCTGCAAAGCTGCTTCACCGGCATAGAGTCCACCCCGAAGATTTCCTACAAGGATGTGCGGCGCGAGCAGATTACCGTCTCCGACGAAGAGCGCCTCGCATCGAGAATCAGCGCCCCCACATTTGCCGACTGGACGCCGGGCAATCTGTTTTTAGTGACCGATGCCAAAGCGGACCTCACCTACCTGCCGATGCACCCCGACGCCCGCGACGTTTCCACCGGCGACATTCTCTGCTATCAGGGGGTGCGCAGCGTGCCATCTATCGTGGGTGGCACCACAGCCGAACTGATTTTCACGCGCCCGTCGGTCCCCGGCGACTCTCTCCTCTATCGCCCACAGGCCGATGAACAGACCCTGAGGGAGCGCACCTCGTTTCACGCGCCGTTTCTTGTTGACATGCAGGCGGTAGCCGCTGCCGACACCCTGCTGCGAGGTCGTCAACTATATACCCGCACCGACCGCTGGCTCACCTCCGACGGCAAAGACATCCACGGCCGTAAATTCCTGAAAGTGAGGATTGATTCCCTGCTTCCCGGCGATGAGAACTACTGCTTCCGCGTATTTTTCACATCGCTGGAGAAAGATGGCGAGCGGGGCACCCTCCCGATGGCGGCCACAGTCGACGACGACACACCGCAACTGCGTGGTTTCGCATCGCTTTTCCTCCTCAACGACCCGCGCGCCGACTATCCGCAGATTACCGATGCCAACTGGGAACTGATTCGCCGTGGCCGCGTAACCGCCGGAATGACGATGCAGGAAGCGCGCCTGGCCCTCGGCGCACCCAAAGAGGTGGACCGCACCCACGACCGGTCGCTCATCTACGAGCGCTGGGGCTACCCCTCGGGCATCTATCTCATTTTTGAAGATGGTCTGCTCACCCGTTTCAAACAATAATCTACCCACCTGGCTTACGCTAAAGCCGTAATATATTCAAACGGCTTATACGATAGCCGCAACTAAGATACCGTGCTACTCACTATCCTTGGTTCAGGAACATCATCGGGAGTGCCTCAGCTGCGATGCGGCTGTGAGGTATGCCGCTCCACCGACCCGCTCGACCGGCGTATGCGCGCCTCTGCAATGTTGGAGGTGAAAGGGCGCCGTATTCTCATCGACTGCGGCCCCGACTTTCACGCACAAATGCTGCGCTTCGGCCGCCGCTCGCCCGACGACCGTATCGACACTATGCTGGCCACGCACCAGCACTACGACCACGTGGGTGGCGTTGACGACCTCCGTCCATACACCTACCGGAAGGATGACCCCGAATATAAATTCCCCATTTACTGCCAGGCAGATGTGGCCCGCGACCTGAAAATCAGGATGCCATACAGCCTCGGAAGTCACCCATATCCGGGCGCTCCCCGCATCATCCTGCACGAGATTAATGCCTTCGAGCCTTTCACATTTGAGGGTATCGATATTCTCCCGCTGCGCGTCAACCACTACATCCTTGAAATGCTCGGTTTCCGCATCGGCGCCTTGGGATATATCACCGACGCCAAAACCATTCCCGACCGCACCGTCGAGGCATTGAAAGGCGTTGACACACTAATAATAAACGCATTGCGTTTCAAACCGCACATCTCGCATCAGACAGTCGACGAGGCGCTGGAGATTATCCGCCGCATTAATCCCCGTCAGGCATTCCTCACCCATCTCAGTCACGATGTAGGCCTCCACGCCGAGGTTGAGCGCAAGCTTCAGGAAAAAGTGGAAGCATTGCAAGCCGAATCCTCCGGCTCCTTCACCTCCACCGTGCACTTTGCTTACGACGGCCTCACCCTCCCCATCCCCGACTGACCTTAGACCTCCAACCTCCAGCCTCTAAAATCTAAGATCTAAGAACTAAGAACATATTATTCACTATGCCCGCAAAATATGTCGAGGTGATTCTGCCGCTTCCCCTCCCGGCCACATTTACCTACAGCATACCCGCCGAACTGCTCAGCGAGCCTGTCGGCGTGGGATTCCGTGTAATCGTGCCCTTCGGTCGGAAGAAATTCTACACCGGGATAGTGGTGGGTCTGCCCCTCACCCCTCCCGAGGGAATGGAAATCAAGGAAGTGGCGATGATTCTCGACACCGCGCCGATTGTGCGCAATCCGCAGCTCAAACTGTGGCAATGGGTGGCCGACTACTACCTCTGCGCCGTGGGCGACGTCTACAAAGCCGGAGTGCCGTCGGGGTTGAAAGTGGAGTCGGAGACCTTTGTGGAACTGAATCCCGACTTCGATTTCAACGAATTTCCGCTGAAGAACGACCTCGAAAACGAGATTTACCAGCTTGCCTCCAAAGAGAAAGATCGCCTCTCTGTAGCCGAAATCATAAGCCGGCTCGACCGGCGAGGCACAGCCACCACCGTAAACCGGCTCATCAGCCGCGGTGTGCTCATCATCGCCGAGAAGCTCGTGGAACGCTATGTTGCGAAAAAGCAAAGCTGCGTCAGGCTGGCACCGGGCATCACTGAAGCCGAAGCGTTTGCGCGCGCCGGAAGCGCCGGAAAGCAGCAGACCCTGCTGCTGGCGCTGATAGATATGCTCCGCCACACCACCCCCGACAACCGCGATGTACCCAAAGATAAACTGCTGGAGCGTGCGCAGGTGTCGCCGGCAATCCTCTCGGCGCTTGTAAAAAAGGGAGTGGCTGAGGTTTACACCATTGAAATCAACCGCTTCCGATATAACGGCGGAGAACTCACCGGCCTACCCACGCTCTCCCCGGCTCAAGCCGATGCGCTCGACAAGATTCACCTCCTGTGGAAAGAAAAGGATGTAAACCTGCTCCACGGCGTTACCTCCTCCGGCAAAACCGAAATCTACATCCACATCATCAACCACGTGCTCTCGCAGGGGAATCAGGCGCTTTATCTCGTGCCCGAAATCGCCCTCACCACACAGCTCACACGCCGTTTGCAAAGCGTTTTCGGCGATAAAGTGGTGATATATCACTCGAAATTCTCCGACAACGAGCGCGTTGACCTTTGGAAAAAACTGCTGCACACCAACGAGCCGCTGCTGATTCTCGGCACCCGTTCGGCGGTGTTTCTCCCCTTCTCTAAGCTCGGTGTGGTGATTGTGGATGAAGAGCATGAAAGCAGCTATAAGCAATACGACCCCGCACCGCGCTACAATGCCCGCGACACAGCCATAGTGCTTGCCGGGATGCACGGCGCCAAAACATTGCTCGGGTCGGCCACTCCTGCCATAGAGACATATTACAAGGCTACCAGCGGCAAATTCGGGTTAATAACCCTCTCGCAACGCTTCAACAATGTAGACCTGCCCGACATCGAGCTTGTCGACCTGAAAGCCTCCCGGAAGGCCAAAGAACTTATCGGCACTTTCGCAAAAACCACTATGGCCAGGGCTCGCGAAGCATTGAGCGCAGGCAAACAGGTGATTTTCTTCCAGAACCGCCGCGGCTATGCCCCGATGGTGCGCTGCCGGCAGTGCGCGTGGGTGCCCCGCTGCGAATGTTGCGACGTTTCGCTCACCTATCACCGCGCCCTGCGCCAGCTGCAGTGCCACTACTGCGGCGCCGTTTACCCTCTGCCGCAGGTGTGCCCGCAGTGCCACGAGCCTGCTATCGAGGAAATCGGCTACGGCACAGAGCGCGTGGAGGAGGAAATTCAGAACTTCCTGCCCGACACACCGATTCTGCGTATGGACCTCGACTCCACCCGCAACAAGCACTCCTATGAGCAGATAATCGACGCCTTTTCCGAGGGAAAAGCGCGTGTGCTTGTGGGCACTCAGATGGTGACTAAAGGCCTTGATTTCAAGGATGTGGAGATGGTGGGAGTGCTCAATGCCGATGCCGTGATAAACCATCCCGACTTCCGTTCGTGCGAGCGCGGCTTCAATATGCTGGAGCAGGTGAGCGGCCGTGCCGGGCGCCGCGACGGCCACCGCGGCCGCGTGGTGGTGCAGACCTATCAGCCCGAGCATCCTATCCTCCGGTTTGTGGCCAACCACGACTACAACGGTTTCTACGATACCGAGATAGAGCAGCGGCGTCGCCATTTCTATCCCCCATTCGCGCGCTTGATTTACATATATATAAAGCATCGCGACCGTATGACCCTCTCGCGGCTGGCCGACAACTACGCCCGCAGACTGCGCCAACTGCTTGGAGGCCGTGTGTTCGGACCTGACGAACCGGCAGTATCTCGCGTGCAGAATCTTTACATCCGGCGCATTATGCTCAAAATCGAGCCAGACGCCTCCGTCAAAGCCATAAAAGACCTTCTGCGCTCCACCTACATCGACCTCCACGCCGACCGCGATATGCGCCAGGCCGTGCTCTATTACGACGTCGACCCGCAGTAACAGCCATTTTTTCCACAATTTTCACCTTTATCGCCTACTTTTTTCTCCTTCAGGTTGACAATTACTCCATTATATTTGTTAATTTTGTAGCGCAAACCTGAAGCCGAAGCACTCCGCTTACACGGTTCAGGCCATTTATTCACGCAACAGCAATGCCAGGTCTCCGAATCACCCACGTAAAAGCCTTGTTGCTGGCGCTCGTCATAGCTATGGCGGGTGCGCCCCTTTATGTTGCTGCCAAGACTGTCGACAAGGGGGGCAAAAGCAAATTCACGCTATGCCTCGACCCGGGGCACGGCGGCAAGGATTTCGGCTGTATCGGCAAGAAAACCAACGAGAAAACCATTGTGCTCAATGTGGCCACAAAGCTCCGCGACCTGCTCGAAAAGCATCTCGACGACTTTGTGGATGTGGTGATGACACGCAGCGACGACCGCTTCGTCACCCTGCAGGGCCGCGCCGATGTGGCCAACGACGCCCACTCCGACCTCTTTATGTCGATTCACGTCAACTCGGTGGCCAAGTCAAACAAGCGCCGCAACGTGATCGAGGGTTGCCAGGTATATACCCTCGGCCTGCATAAAACGGCCGAAAACCTTGCCGTGGCCAAGCGCGAAAACGCCGCCATGGAGATGGAGCAGGATCATAAGGAGCGCTATGCCTCGTTTGATATGAATTCACTCGAAGGCGACATCCTGTTTGAATTCGCTCAGAGTCAGCGCCTCGACCGCTCGATTGAGCTGGCCGATGCCCTGCAGAACTCAATGGTAAGCCACGCCGAGCGCGAGCCCTTAGGTGTACGACAGGCCGGATTTTGGGTGCTGTGGGCCACCTCCGCCCCGGCCGTGCTGATAGAACTGGACTTCATCTGCAATCCCGAATCAGAAAAATTCCTCGACTCCGACAGCGGCACAACCCGCCTGGCTGAGTCGATTTACAATGCCTTCGCAAGCTATCTCAACACCTACGGGCCGCCGCTGCTCGGCCGCGAAGTCAATGCCCGCGAGCTGTAACCCGCACTAATAATTCCACCCGAATATACTTAACCGAATATCCATCAACCCGCTAAAGAACATACACATAATATGAATATCGCTAAAAAAGAAGTTATTATAGGAGCCTGTGTAGTAATCGCACTGGCCATACTTTACTTCGGTATCGAATTTCTCAAAGGTGTCAACATCTTCCAGCCGGTAAATGCCTACAGCGCCACATACACCAATGTAGCCGGTCTGCAGGTATCCGCGCCCGTTACCCTCAACGGCTTCAAGGTAGGCCAGGTGAGCGACATATATTATGAGTATGACAACCCCGGCCACGTAGGCGTCGACATCAGCCTCGACAAGGAGCTGCGTATTCCCGAAGGCTCTAAAGCTGTGATTGAGGCCGACATCCTCGGCACAGCGCAGGTAGTGCTACACTTCTCCGATTCCAAGCAGATGATCCCCTCCGGGTCCACATTGACCGGAGAAACTGCTGCCGGTATGCTTGAGGGCGTGTCGCAGAATCTTATGCCGCGCGTCGCTTCCATTCTCCCGAAAATCGACACGTTGCTGGTAAATGTCAACACTCTCGTCTCCGACCCGGCGCTCCTGAGCGCCATCAGCCGTCTCGACGACATCGCCATCAAAGTTGACCGCACCGTCGGCTCGCTCAACGGTACTGCCAATATGCTCCCTCCCGTAGTGAAAGATGTGAAAGGAATCACCGGCAATGTCAACGACATCACCGCCGATCTGGCCGAGCTGTCGGGCAAACTCAAAGAGATGCCCACCGATTCGCTGATGAACAATCTGATGGTGATTTCAGCCAATCTGAAGACGCTCTCCGAAAGCCTCAGCAACACCGACTCATCGCTCGGTGCTCTCACCCACGACCGCGCGCTCTACAACAATCTCAACAATGCGGCCGCTTCGCTTGATTCGCTGCTTATCGACGTGAAGCGCAATCCCAAGCGCTACATCTCCATCAAGCTGCTCTAAACCGGAGGAAACACTCCCGGGCTCTTCCCCGGGAGATTCTCCTTTTGGTCTTGCTTTTTTACCCCGGAAATTTCTTACTTACATTATATTTAATACCCATGAATGTATCATTTTCTGTAGATTACCGCACCAACTGGGGCGAGTCGCTCTATATCACCGGCGACATCCCGGCTCTTGGCTCCGGCGACCACAGCAAAGCTTTGAAACTTACACTTTGCGGCCAACAGTCGTGGAAAATCCAGCTTGAACTTCCCGACAATACTTCTGATTTCACCTATGCCTATTTCGTGAAGAACGACAACGGCTCCGAAAAGGCCGAATGGGGCCACGGCCACCATTTCCGCACTGGCAAAGGCATCAAATCATACGAAATATTCGATCGCTGGCAGGATCAGCCGTGGGATAAACCGTTCTATTCCACCGTATTCACCGACTGTGTATGCCGCCGTGAGGGGCGCGCTCTGCCTCCCGAAGTAAAAGCAGGCTCGCTGCTGCTTAGCGTCGACGCACCGATGGTAGCTCCCGATGAAGTAGTAGCCGTGGCAGGCGCTCCCGACGCTATGGGCAACTGGGATCCGGCAAAAGCCGTTGTGATGAGCGATGCCTTCTTCCCCACCTGGCAGTGCACCATCCCGCTGGAAAATCTGCCCGAGACTCTCGAATTTAAATTCCTCATCAAAAACAAGCACACCGGCGAAGTGGTCTGCTGGGAAGGATGCGACAACCGCACCGAGCGCACCGCACCATCCACGATGGGTGAGAATATGGTGATTTCCGGCCTCCGTCTGGTCAACTCCAAAGCCCCCTGGCGTGGTGCCGGTGTGGCAATCCCGGTGTTCTCGCTTCGCTCGGAGGAAGATTTCGGTGTGGGAGAATTTCTCGACATACGCAAGATGGCCGACTGGGCCGCTTCCACCGGTCAGCGAATCATACAGCTCCTTCCGGTCAACGACACCACGATGACCCACACCTGGACTGATTCCTATCCCTACAACGCCAACTCCACCTTCGCCCTGCATCCGATGTATCTGCGCGTAAGCGAGCTTGGCAAGCTGTCCGACCCCAACCGTCAGGCTTATTTCGATGACCTCGCCCGTGAACTCAACTCGCTTGAGGAGGTTGACTACGAGCGCGTAAACACTGCCAAAACGGAATTCACAAAAGAGCTGTTCGGCGAAATCGGCGCTAAGACGATGAAATCGCCCACGTTCCGTAAATTCGTAAAAGACAATGCCTCCTGGCTTACCCCCTATGCTGCGTTCTGTGTGCTCCGCGATCTCAACGGCACGGCCGACTTCAGCCGCTGGGGCGAGTATGCCGTTTACGACCCGGAAAAGGTGAAAGAGCTGGTGAAAGAGCGCCAGGACGATATAAATTATGTGTACTGGATTCAGTATCTCCTCGATAAACAGATGAAAGCTGCCCGCGATTACGCTCACTCGCGCGGTGTGGCTATCAAGGGCGACATTCCCATCGGCATCTCCCGTAATTCGGTCGACGCCTGGATATCGCCGCAGCTGTTCAACCTCGGTTGCCAGGCCGGCGCTCCCCCCGATGATTTCTCGGTGCTCGGTCAGAACTGGGGATTCCCCACATACAACTGGGAGGAGATGAACCGCGACGGTTTCGCCTGGTGGAAAGCCCGTTTCCGCAAGATGGCTGAATACTTCGATGTTTACCGCATCGACCATGTGCTCGGCTTCTTCCGCATCTGGCAGATTCCGATGGATCAGCTCCACGGTTTGCTCGGCGTGTTTAATCCAGCACTCCCCTTCCATCCCGACGAACTGCGCAACAATTACGACTTCTGGCTCGACGTAGACCTGCAGACCACCCCCTTCATTATGGATTACTTCCTCCAGGACTTCTTCGGCGAATACACCGACGAGGCCCGTGAGCATTTCCTCATCGATGCCGGGTATGGACGCTACCGTCTGCGCCCCGAATTTGCCACTCAGCGCAAAATTGCCGACTACTTTGCTACTCAGCCCATCGACGAGAAGAATACCCGTCTGTGCAATGCCCTGCAGGGACTCGTCGACCAGGTGCTCTTTATCGAAGACCCTTATGAAAAAGGGAAATACCATCCCCGCATCTCAGCCCAGTACACATATATATACCGTTCGCTCACCGATTACGAGCGCTGGTGCTTCGACCGTCTCTACAACGACTTTTACTATCACCGCCACAACGATTTCTGGTACGGCAAAGCTATGTGGAAGCTCCCTCCCATCATCAACGCCACCGATATGCTCACCTGCGCCGAGGACCTCGGTATGATTCCCGACTGTGTGCCGGCCGTGATGAGCGCACTGGAGATTCTCACGCTCGACATACAGCGTATGCCCAAGAATCCGCGCGAGGAGTTCGGCAATCCGGCCACATATCCCTACTACACCGTATGCACCACCTCCACCCACGATATGTCGGGCATCAGGCAGTGGTGGGAAAGCGACCGCGCCGCCACTCAGCGCTATTATAATAATGTGTTGCATCTGGGCGGCGACGCCCCCTACTTCGCCGAGCCGTGTATTTGCGAGAACATCGTGCAGAGCAACCTCAACTCTCCCGCGATGCTCTGCATTCTGCCGCTGCAGGACTGGATGTCGATCGACGGGCGCGTACGCCGCGACAATCCCTACAAGGAGCAGATCAACGAGCCGGCAGTGAATCCCCACTACTGGCGCTACCGTATGCATATCACTCTGGAAGACCTTATAGCCGACAATACCTTCACCTCAGAAGTGAAGCAGCTTGTCAGCTCTTCGGGTCGTGCTGACTGACAGCTCTGTGCAGCCGCCGCGGGCTTCTCCGTGTGCGGCTGCGCAAACTCAACATATTCATTACAAGATACGATAACGTAGCCACGATGGCAATCGGCAAAAACTGGCCGTAGTGCGTTGTGGCTACTTCGTTTATAAGAAATAAGGCCCGTAAGAGGAGCGCGCACAGCACCTGATAATACACCTGCCATTCCCAGCACAATGTAGGCCGGATAGCCGAGATTCAACCCGAAAATGTGGTTCATCCCATACACATAAATCATTCCCAGCACCGCGCCAATCATTATCGACGGCGCAAATTCGCCGGCCACACCGCCGCCGCAAATAGTTGAGGATGTGGCAAATGCTTTTACAACAAGAATACCTATACCGCCCGCAATGATTACCGTAGGAAGAGAGTCGGCGGTAGTAAGCACACCTCCCGCAGCCAGCGAATAAAAGTCGCCGTTAAGCATCCTCCCTATCAGATGATACCCCTCGCAATATAAGCCGGGGAACAGAAACACAAGACACCCTACAAGCAATCCGGCAAAAATAAACCTTGTCCACGAATAGGAAAAGCGGGCATAGAACTTGGTCATCTAGTTCATTATCGCCACATAATAGGTGCTGTAAAGTCCGCAAAGCACTCCCAGCAAGCCTATCCACAGGACCTCGTTCATATCGATGCTCACCGGATGCGTGACAGGAATCACACACTGAAGCCCCGGAAGCAGATATGCAGTGACACCCGACACCGTGCAGGCCAGAATGAGCGCCGACATTGAAATTGCCGACATACTTATGCCTATGATTTCTATCGAGAACAGCGCACCTGCCACTGGAGCCTTAAACATTCCGGCGATCCCGGCTCCGGCTCCGATAGCCACCAATGCCCGCACATACTTTGAAGGGAGTTTCATAGTGGATGCAACATTGCTCCCGATGGCAGCACCCGAATAGGCAATAGGGTCGGCAGCGCCTGCCGAAGCGCCCAATCCGAGGGTCACCATTGCCGAGACGACCGGCGAATATGTCAGCATTACAGGCAGATAACAGCGATTGTTGCGGAAATCCCAGGCGAGTCGCCCGATGCCGTGATAAATCGGCTGGCGAATGATATAGCGCTGATACACTCCGGTAAGCACAATTCCGGTAAGCGGTAGTGCTACAAGCCACCAATTATGTGTAGCGCCGTTGATCAGCGGAATAAACACCCCGCTAATGAGAGCGATTCCCCAGTTGAGGGCAGTAGCCGCAAGACCACAGATCACACCCACCACAATACCGGCAAGAATCACCATCGAGTGCCTTACATTCCTCTTTTTCAGTGCGCTCACTTCCTGCGGAGAGTACGACGGAAACCGCTCGGTCAGGGTAAGACCGTAGCCTCTGACTCCTGCACCCTTACCGGGAACATAAATCAGTTGCTCAATTTCACGCGACAGTTTATCGAATTCAGAAGTATTGCGCTCCGACATAAGCATACAAGTGCGTTATAAGCATAGCACCATATACTTAAAACCGTCACATACCCCTTTTGGTTTCCGCCGGGCACAAAAAAATGCCGCCGATTCCCCTGATTGCCGGGATAATGGGCGACAGTAAACGGTGATGTAGGAGCGCAGGCGCCTCAACGGCGGCACAAAAGGCGCTCAAGGGTACTTTCATCCGGGTCGGCGATAGCCAGACGTCCGGCGGGGTCAATCACAAATGTGCGGAGCCCGTTGTCCATCCTGAAAGCATCGCATACTGCCGAAGCAGCGGTACCGCTCTTCAGACGGCTGCACGATGATTCCGGAAGATTGTCAATGTCGGCGATTTCCTGCATCATTCTCTCGGACGAATCAAGATTAACCGACAGCACTTCCACTTTATCGCGGGGCAAGAGAGTATAGCTCCCGGCGGGAGTGCTTAATTCAATTTCAGAGCCATTGACGTCTGAGCCACAGCTTACTGCCTCTGCTGACGATACAATCGAGGCAAGCTTGCTCTGAGCTACGCGCGACACCGGGTCGGTCGACGACCAGAATGCGAGCACAACCCATTTTCCTTTCATCGACTCCAGGGCAAACTCGCGGTCCTGCTGTTCAATCATCACAGCGGGAGCCTGTTTGCCGAATGCAGCCACACGACGTTCGTCTACAGCTGCCGAAAGCGACAAAAGCAAAGTGGCGAAGGCGACAATAACAATCATTGTCTTCTTCATTACAAAATGTTGAGGTTCATAATTAAGGAAATCCGCCACTGCAGGCAATCAATTGCAGCCCTGCCGGAATCATCCCGGCATCGCCTTACAAACGAGGCTGTACAGATCAAGAATTTCCCTGCCGATTTTCGGCTTGGCCACCGCCTCTGCGACGACCACTTATTTACTCTTCAAGTGCAAAGTTACGAAAAAAACACCACACGGCAAAATTTAGTTGATTCACAGTCACCATTTTAGCCATTTTTACCGGCAAAAATCCGCCGCCTACACCCCTACAGCGCCGATATTCCGCCATTGGTTAATTTAAGTTAAAGAAAGATGTTTCGCCCCTCACTCCCACAAAATTTTTACCGTAATCACAGAAAAAAAATCCTGCGATTGAAGCGAAAATTTAGTGCAGCTGAAAAAATTTCGAGAGTATGGAAGAAAAATTTAGAAAGCATGGAAGAAAAAAATTATCGGAATTGAAGAAAAAAATTTGCTGGAATAAAAGAAAATCCTTACCTTTGCATCCACATTCAGGAAGGGTGGGTGAGTGGCTGAAACCACCAGTTTGCTAAACTGACGTAGGAGTAATCCTACCACGAGTTCGAATCTCGTCCCTTCCGCAATCAACGCTGATAAGCAGCGAGTTACGGAATTTACGCACAAAACCACGCACATAAGCGTAGATTTCGAACAAAAAAGAAACATCGAGCATAATGGGTTAATCCTTTTATGCTCGATGTCCTTTTTGTGGTTTATTAGGATTTATTAGTCAGCGGATTTCTTGGGATTCAATATCTAATGTCTAATATCTAATGTCTAATATCTAATGGTTATGGCGGAAATAAAAACGGCCTATCCTCGCGGACCGGCCGTCTTTTCCAGAGAAACATTGAAAAACTTTTCGTAATGTGCTATCAAGTCTTTTCACTATGCGTGTCAACTCAGTTGCTATGTACTGTAAAGCTTTCGATGAACCCTAATGTTACCATAAATTTGTTTTCTATACCTGAAAAAATTTAATACCAGAAATTGTCTTTGCGCTACCTATTTATTTTTATTCCGTTATATATGTCTATTTGAAGATTATGCGGCGGGCTAATGTTATGAGGAAGGTGCGGAATGTCCAGCCGAGGGAGAGTGCGAGCGCTGCCGCCAGCCAGCCCCAGGTGTCGAGGCGTGTCTGTTGCCATTTGGTTAACTTTGCCTCCGTAAGCACCGGGACTTCTACAGTGACGGGCTTCTCGATGATTCGGTCGATGTAGATGGTGTCGGCGCTGTTCTTGACCGGGACGGGCTTTGGCTGGGGCTTGTTCTTGAGGCTGTGCGACAGCGTGCCGTCAGCGTTGATACGGGCGTCGCTCTCGGCGTAGTCGGTCTCGAGGTGGGAGAAACCCTCGGGGGTTGTCCTTTCCGCGCTCTGTGCCGGGATTTCGACGAACACGGTGTCGATAGTCTCTGTGTGGATGATTTTCGTGTCGGTATTGTTTTGCAGTTGTAACGTAGGAATGGTCGGAGTGGTCGCGGGCTTGGCTCCTCTGCATCCGGAGAGAAATGCGCAAAGGCAGATGAGGATAACGCCGATTATCGCCGACCATACGCAGGCGTAGGGCTGTTGTTGTTTGATGCTCATCGTTTGAGGGATTTTAGATAGTTAATGATGCCATTGACGTGGAGTGCTGTGATGCTCTGCTTGCCTTCGGGGGAGAGTAGGTATGCCACGTCGGCCTTGTTATCCTGGAAGAGATTTTCGGTGAGGACGGCCGGACAGACGGTTTGGTTTAGCACGTAGATGCTCTGCTCCCAATAGTGCAGAGGAGGCACTGCCCTATTGCCGACGACAGCGCTG
>SFFL01000024.1 GCA_004557825.1 Bacteroidales bacterium
GAATCACGCCATCAAAAACTTGTACTGCTATAATCAACATTATGCCAGCTTCTTCGGCGTGCTCTACGGCGAATGCAAAAATGTGCGCTTTATCAATCCCCGCATCTACAGCGAAAAAAAGGGATTGTCGCACGTGGGTGTGGTCGGCGGTTATGTCGGCACCGACCAGAAGCCCGGCACTGTAGAACATGTGTCGATTGAAGGAGGATATATCTACGCTTACTGGACCGATGCAATTCAGGTAGGCGGTCTCGCCGGTTGCTCTAAGGGCGCAACTATCAACAACTGCTATGTGGATGTGACAGTACACACGCATCACAACAACAAAAACACAGCGGTTGGTGGCATTGTCGGCGAACCGCAAAATCCCCTGTCAAATATCACCAATTGCTTCGTAAAGGGTGAAATCAAGCAGACCAACAATATCGACCAGCGTACAGGCGGCGTCGCAGGTAACAGCTGGGGAGCCGTAAAGGTGGACAAATGCATTGCCTGGCTTTCGAATATCACAGGCAAATTTACATCCAACGCCATAAGCGCCAACGGTGTAGGCGAAGGTGTAACCAACTATTGCAATGCCGCCACAACTTACACCCTTACTACAGACGCCTCCAGCGGTTGCTCCGATCCTAACAAGCCAAACTATTCCAGCTCTGTGCATGGCATAGAGACGTCGGAACCCATCGCTGCCGCAAAGGCGCTGGGCTGGGACCAGACCGTATGGGATCTTTCGGGCAACGAGCCTAAACTCCTCTGGCCCGAGATGCCTCTCAACCCGGTGGAGAAAACCACTACCCTGCTCGACAATTCCGGCTGGACACAGCACACCATCGACAATGGCCTGATATACTACACTTTTAACGGCTACGACAACGTTACCAATGCCTATCAGATTGTCAACGTTGTGGAGCTTGACCTCACCAACGATGCCTACAGCCTGGTGCTCCCCTGCTCCACTTCGGGCATAACCTGCTCAGAAGCACTGCGCACCACGCCAAATGCCGTGGCTGCCGTCAACGCCGCTTATGAGCATGATGCCGTGTATCTGAAGTCCGACAACCGGAAGTATGCCGATGTGTCAATTTCTTCCTCCGACCAGCGCTACTGGAAGCATGAAGCCGCCATCTACTGGTCTACCTTGTCGGATCTCGATATGGAATTCCCGGCTAAAGATAATGCCGACCCGCTTTTCATTTACAAGAACGACAAGCACGACAATCTTGTGGCCAGCGCTCCAATGCTCATCTACGACGGCGATCCGCTGGGACTGACTTACGTTGACCCCTCTCTCACCTGGGACGACTTCAAAAATCTTGAAAATGAAGACTACCGCCGCCATCAGGGTGTAAGGCACCCGCGCACGGCTATAGCCATCACCGAAGACCGCGACCTGCTGCTCATCACCGTCGACGGCCGCTGGAGCGGCAAAGCCGAGGGTATGAACGCCCGCGAGCTTACCAAGTTCCTCGTTCATTATTTCAATCCTCAGTGGGCACTGAATATGGACGGCGGCGGATCCACCACTATGTGTGTGAAAGGCTATGGCGACGCTTCGACCAATATCGTCAACTACCCCACCGACAATGAGATATTTGACCACACGGGCGAGCGTGCCGTCAACTCACATTTCGTAATCACAAAAAAATAAAATACAAAACCAACTAAACTATGAAAAAATTAAGCACTGTAGTATTGACCGCAATTATCGGTGCAGCCTCAGCAAGCGCACAATATGCGCTCCCGGCAGGTGCGTTCTACCGTGGTTGGATTGCCGGTGCAGGCAATTACGGCAAAGCCCTCAAGGGCACAGAAATCATCACTCCTTCGGGTGCCGATCTGGTATGGACAGCCGACGGAGCTAACTCCGAGGACAAGGAAGCTGTTTACAACTGGACTTTCACCACATTCGAGAATGGCGCCTGGACCAGCAAGACTGCCACCGGAGCCTCCATCACCACTCCCGGCTTTCTCTCAGCAACCGAGGCTTTCGACGCCCCTGCACTCAATGGCAAAGCTGCCGCTGACAAAGTGCGCAACGCCGGAAACTCGCACATAGGCGACTACGTAGTGCAGTACTCTCCCGCCAATATGAACAAGGCACAGACCGGCTACTGCGGCGATGGCAGCTATGAACTCGTATATCAGCCTTCGCTCTCGCTCCCCAACGATTTCTATTATCAGCCCGCAGGTGCCGACCAGGCCACTTTCAAGCCCGCTGCCTTAGGTTTCGTTATTGAGAAGCCCGCCGCCGCTTTCGGTGTGACCGGACTCGTTTGGACAGGCCGTATCGATAATCTCGGCAATGAAGGTGACTCCAACCTCCAGAGCCTCAACGGCCACGTTTACAAGCTGAACGACGACAACACCCCGGGCGACGAAATCGCTTCCTGTAAAATCGGTCGCGCCGACATCCAGACTCTTATGGATGAAAAAGGTTATGCCACAATTCCTATGTATTTCACCAATGGTCCCGTCAATATCAGCGAGAAGGTGGTTGTGCTCATCGACGGCTTCTGGCGCTCGGTAGCTGTAACCGGTGCCGTTCTGTCGAGCGATGCCAAACTTAAAAACAGTTCCAATGCCGTATATCTGGCCAATGGCAAAGTAGGCTATTGGAAGGATATTCGTCTCAACGGCACACGCGACAACATCTGGCTGGCTCCCGACCTCTATCTGCACAGCTATACCGTGGGCCTGATCATCGAGAACAATGTGATCGTGACTCCCGAGGAAGCTGCAAAACTCAACACTCAGTTTGAAAAGACCGGTGGCGTTGCGGAAATCGAACTCACCCCGAGCCTCGATCTCAACAAAGCTGCTCTCGAATGTTCCGACGACTGGTTCACCGTAGAATTCGGCCAGCGCGATGCCGCGACATCCAAGCAGACCGTGAAGATTACCGCAAGCGAATTCACCGAAGAGGCTCCCGCCGCACGAGCTGAATCCACCGGTCGTAAAGGCTCATTCACCATCACCGCACCCGGCAACACCACCACATTCACTGTAGAACAAAGCAAGAGCTCCGGCATCGAAACCGTGGCTGCCGAAACTCCCGTCACCAGCGAATATTTCGACCTCTTCGGCCGCAAGCTCAACGGCAAACCGGAATCAGGCCTCAGCATCCGCCGCGACACCTTCGCCAACGGCACCACCAAGGCTGTAAAGGTAATCGTCCGCTAATAAGCCCGGGATTTAGCGCAATCGCCCGCTAAGCATACCCGATTATATTTTAAAGGGGCTGTATCAAAAAAACCTCGATTTGTACGAATCGTGCTTCAATACAAATCGAGGGGAAAAGATACAGTCCCTTTATATTTTTAGTTGCAGGGGATTACTTAGTGGCGGTGGAATCGTCGGTATCGGGCGCCTTGTCGATAAGGTCCATAAACTGGTCGAGGCTCGGGGTTATGATAATCTGGGTACGACGGTTGAGCTGACGGCCTTCAGGAGTGTCGTTGGATGCCACAGGATTATACTCGCCACGGCCACCGGCAGTGAGGCGCGAGGGGTCTACACCGAATTTGTTCTGGAGAACCTGCACGACGGATGATGCGCGAAGGGTCGACAGATCCCAGTTGTTGCGGATATTAGGCCGGTTGATAGGCACATTGTCGGTGTTGCCCTCCACAAGCACGCTGTAGTTCTTGTAGTCCTTGATTATCTTGGCAATCTTGTCGAGGATGTCCATAGCGTTGGGCGAAATCTCATAGCTGCCCGATTTAAACAGCATATTGTCGGCCAGCGAGATGTAAACCACGCCTTTGAGCACCTTCACATCCACATCCTTCAGCTCGGAAGAATCCAGCGAACGGGTGAGATTGGTGGAAAGCACCATCAGCAGTGAATCGCTTTTCGATTTGGCTGCCACAAGTTGCTTGATATAATTATTGGAGGAGTTGATTTCATCGACAAGCTTGGAGATGTTGACATTGCCCGACTGATTTGTAAGCAGACTCTGGTCGAGCGACTTCTGCAGTGCGGCATAGTTGGAGCGCAGTTCCTGGTTGGCGTTCTTAGCGCCATCGAGCATCTTCTCGAGCGACTCGATTTTAGTGTTTCTTTCGGCAAGAGCAATCTGCGAGGCATTGTAGTCGGCCTGGAGCAGATTGTATTTTTTGTGGCTTACGCATCCCGAAAGCGAAGCTGCGGATGCGGCGGCAGCAAGAGCAAGAATAAGAAAACCTGATTTTTTCATTTTAAAAATTCCTGATAAAGCGCATCTGAGCGCTGTGTTAATAATATAATTATATTACAAACGAAGCCGCCCGATGGTTCGCTGTTCCGGGTCAGGAATTTTCCGAAGAAAGAAGAAAACCGGCTCTTGTGAAGGCTTCTAAGCCATGCGCAAGAATCGGTTAATGGGGTCAATGATGAGGGGGGGAGAGAGGGAATCAGTTATACTGCGGATTCATCGGGTGGTAGAGCCAGTTGCGATACTGCGATCCAAGCAGGCGCACAATCCTATACCAGAATGAGTCGCCATCCTCGGTGAATATCTCCTTGTTGGCCGGTTTGGGAGCCACCGCCCACACATGCTCTTCAATTTCCTTTTCAAGCTGGAAGGGATCCCAGCCGCTGTAGCCCACGAAAAAGCGCATCTTTCCTTCGGTGTCGCATCCCATATTCACATAGCGCTTAACCTCATCGAAGTCGCCGCCGATATACAGATTGTCGGCGATGGCGCGGGAATCGTCAAACTCCTTGCCAAGCGTATGAAGGTAGAACAGCCGGTCGCACGACAGCGGGCCGCCGCAATAAATAGGAATATCCACTTCATCGTTGATGCCTTCGATTGCCTCGCCGAGAGTGTACCCGGTGGGCTTGTTGAGCACGAGCCCCATCGCCGACTTACCTTTCTCATATTCAATGAGCGAGATTACTCCATGATTGAAGTACTCTTCCCTGAGAAACGGCTCGGCTACAAGAATTGAGCCTACGTGCGGAGTGCCGGTAGGCAGATTGATCTTGAACAACGATGTATCAAGGTCAGGCATTTCCTGTTCGTTATCCATGCTCATGACTCTTTTTAGTAATATTACTTCACGACAGCAACTGCCATCGCATAACGTGCAGGCCGACCGGAGAAATCGGCCAATGGGTAAAAATACCTGATGGCGAAGTTACTATTTATTTACTATAGTAACAAATTTCCGGGCAGAAAGATGTGTGTTTCTGCCCGAAAATGTATACAAAAACGGATATTTTGCCAAAATTATAGCCGGATAGACCGTAAATATTAACAGCTCTTATTCATTGGCCATAGCCAGGAAGCGGTCGGCGTCGAGCGCGGCGCGGCAGCCCGATGCGGCTGCATTGACAGCCTGCATATAGATTGGATCGGCTACATCCCCGGCGGCAAACACGCCATCAACAGAGGTGTGGGTCGAAGGCGAGAACACCTTGATGTAACCTTGGTCGTCGAGCTCAAGCTGGTCGCGGAAGAGCGCTGTGTTGGGGTCGTGACCGATAGCCAGGAAGAATCCGTCGATGGCGATCTCGAAATGACGCTCACGATCGGTGCCCTTGAATTCCACCAGCTTTGCGCCCTGCAGCACATCGTCGCCGGTGAGGCCCTCGGTATTGCAGTTGTAGAGCACCTCTATATTGTCGCGTTCTTCAATGCGGCGGCGCATCACAGACGAAGCGCGCAGATAATCCTTGCGCACAATCATATACACCTTTTCGGCAATGCCGCTCAGATAGAGAGCTTCCTCGGCAGCTGTGTCGCCGCCGCCTACCACAGCCACACGTTTGCGGCGGTAGAAGAATCCGTCGCAGGTAGCGCAGGCCGAAACGCCCATACCTATAAACTTCTGTTCGTCGGGCAGGCCAAGATAACGGGCCGACGCACCGGTAGCGATAATCACAGATTCGGCTTTAATGACAGTGTCGCCGGAGAGGTGCAGCACAAATGGGCGCACGGTAAAGTCGACGCTCGTGACAGTATCGATTTTGATTTCGCCGCCGAATTTCTCGACCTGCTGGCGCATTTTCAGCACGAGATCCGGACCCTGAACTCCCTCGGGAAATCCGGGGAAATTCTCCACTTCGGTGGTGGTGGTGAGCTGACCGCCGGGCTGCATACCCTCTACGAGTATCGGCGCCAGATTGGCGCGGGAAGCATATATGGCGGCTGTGTAACCGGCAGGACCACCGCCCACAATCACGCATCGTGTAGTAAGTTCTTTCATTATATATGGCTATTTCTTAATATTATGCAATTTGCGAATATTATGCTATCTCGGAATTAATGTCAATAACATTAATCAGCGAAGGTCCACAACCTCTACCCCGCGATATTTCTTCGGGTCGAAGCGGTAGGCGGCAACCGGTTTCTTCTTTCCCGGCTTCACCGACGTGATGCTGACGGAGGTAGTGCTGTTGCCGTCGGCATACACCACAAGGCGAGTCGGCATTGATGTGGACTTATGCACCACAAGCAAAGCCTTGCGGAAATCCGAAGTTGGCCTCCGGGGCACTATCTCAATCCGCTCCTCGCCGGCAGCTGCCTTCAGGCGGCGGAATGTGTAATTCTTATCAAGATTGCTGAGCACGGCCAGAGGGTTCACCTCGGCAATCTCGGCAGCTGTAGGCTCGGTGACATTCACCTCCTTCTGTGAAGGAGCATACGACCACTGCGTCTTGCCGTCGTACCACACCTGCATCTGCGGAGTGTTGAGCCAGAAGCATTTACCAGCCATACTCAACGAGCCGGATGTGGTGGCGCCCCCGGCGTTGACCGAAAACTTCACATCGACCGACGGATGGCTACGCAGGGCATTAACCACCTTGTCGATGGTGGCTTTGGCCGACGGTTCGGCTGCCCGGGCAGTCAGCCCGAGAAGCATCAGAGGCAATATTATTGCTATAAAGCGAGCTATTTTCATCTTAATCACATATTATAACGTATCGCTGTCAGCAACGGTTCAGCCGCGCGAAAGGGGAAATACGGGTGAAACAGAATCTACTCAGTGAAGAATCTAAACAGTGAAGAATCAATACGTATCATTCATATTTATAATGGAGCCGAGCTGCATAGCGTCGATGAGCACGCTGCGTGCCTTGCCGCCGGTGGCCGGCCCTACTATACCGGCAGCCTCAAGCTGGTCCATAATCTTGCCGGCACGATTGTAACCGATAGAATAGCGGCGCTGCAGCGATGATGTAGAAGCCACACCGGTCTGCACGATAATCTGTGCCGCTTCCTCGAATAGCGGGTCGCGCTCCGAACTGTTGCCGCCGGCGAAGTGCGATTCTGTCTCCTCCATTTCCGGTTCGGGCAACATATATGCATTGGCATATCCGGCCTGCGACTCGATGAAGTCGCAGATACGGTGCACCTCTTTGGTGTCGATGTATGCGCACTGCACACGCTCCATCGAACCGTTATGCGAGAACAGCATATCGCCACGGCCTATCAGCGAGTTGGCACCGGGATGGTCGAGGATAGTGCGGGAGTCGACCATCTGCGACACACGGAAGGCTACGCGGCCGGGGAAGTTGGCTTTGATAAGGCCGGTAATTACATTGGTCGACGGGCGCTGGGTGGCGATAATCATGTGCATACCCACGGCGCGTGCCATCTGGGCAATACGGGCGATGGGGGTTTCCACCTGCTTGCCGGCAGTCATAATCAGGTCGGCGAACTCGTCGATGATAATAACAATATACGGTAGATAGCGGTGCCCCTTCTCGGGGTTAAGTTTCTTTTGGATAAACAGCTCGTTGTACTTGGTCACTTTCACCACATGGGCATCCTTGAGCAGGTCGTAGCGGTTCTCCATCTCCACGCAGAGCGAGTTGAGAGTCTTCACCACATTGTCCATATTGGTCACGATGGCTTCCTCCTCATCGGGGAGCTTGGCGAGGAAGTGCCGTTCGAGAGCATTATACAGGCTGAATTCCACACGCTTGGGGTCGACAAGCACAAACTTCAGTTCGGCCGGGTGCTTTTTATATAGCAGAGATGCGATAATGGCATTCAGGCCCACTGATTTACCCTGACCGGTAGCACCGGCCACCAGAATGTGAGGCATATCGGCAAGGTCAGCGATATATACGTCGTTGGAGATGGTGGCGCCCATAGCCATAGGCAGTTCCATCTTGCAGTCCTGGAATTTCTTGGAGGAAAGAATCGAGCGGATCGACACCGTCTGCGGGTCGTGGTTAGGCACCTCGATACCCACGGTGCCCTTTCCGGGGATAGGAGCGATGATGCGGATACCTATTGCCTTGAGGCAAAGGGCGATATCATCTTCAAGTCGTTTAATCTTGGCCAGGCGCACACCCTCGGCAGGCACCACTTCGTAGAGAGTGACCGTAGGACCTACCGTGGCTTCGATATGCGAGATTTCGATATCAAACTGACGGAGCACCTGGATGATGCGGTCCTTGTTTGCCTCCTGCTCCATAATGTCGTAGCTTTCGGAGGGCGGGTCAATCTCGTTGAGCAGGTCGAGACCCGGACGCTTGTACATCGACAGTTCGGCCGTGGGATCGTATAATGTATCGGCGCTTATATGACGCGGATCAGCTGTTTCAATCTGGTTTGCCACAATTTCAAACGACGGTTCCCCATCCTCAGCTGCATTTTCGCCGCCTTCCTGCGCAGCATCTTCCGCCGAGCCTTCAGGAGCGACATTACCGGCGACAACCGACGGCGCATCGACCAACGCAGCCGTTCGCTCTAATGCAGCAGAATCATCTGCAGTCGGCACATCACCGGCGGCAGGGGCATCTGCCGGAGCCGGAGCATAGGGCGAGACGGGAACGGATGACGAAGCTGGCGCATAGGGAGAGGCAGGTGCATAGGGAGAGGCAGCGGCCTCCTGCGAATCAGCCGGGGCAAAAGGGTTCGCCACCTCCGGTTGCGGCATATCGCGCTCATCGGTTGCCGCTTCATTCCCAATGGAAAATTCATCGGTCACCTCATCCTCATCATATCCAAAGCCTACCGACACAGCCTCACGGGAAGCGGAGTCGTCGCGGGCTTCGTTTTCAGTATCTTCATCGGCAACATCGAGGTGCGAATTTTCCATAGCCTCCATCACCTTGGCCTGAGCCTCCTCGCGCTCCAGCCTGATTTGTTCGGCTTTCTCGCGGCGGGCGCGGCGGAGTGCGGCATAGCGGTTATAGAGCGCCATAAGGTCGTTGAGATATACATACACCACGGCGGCTATGAGCAGCAGCGACACAAGCGCGGCGCCAATCCACTGGGTGTTGTCGACGAGCCACTGATTCACATACTGGCCGTGAATACCACCATATAGGTTTTCACTACCAAACCATAGTGCAAGGAAGCCGGATACTACAGAGATAACGACAGCAAGCAGCAGCGACTTGAAGGTCACCGACCAGAAACTGCATTTCTTTATCCGCATCAGCCCCAGACCGAGAATCACAAGATATACAATAGCCACGAGCGAACCAAGGCCAAGTCCCTGGGCGAATATCATCTGTGCCACAGTGGCGCCTACAGGGCCGCCGGAATTGTTAACCGAACCGCTGCGCGAGGCCATCTGCTCCACACTGAGCGAACTTACAGCGCTCTGGTCGGTGCTTCCAGACCGCATAAACGAGATTGCGGCCACAAGCAGGTAAACAGCCACGCATATCAGCAGCACACCAAAAAAAGCGTGGGTACGTTTGTCAAGGAAAAATTTCACGAACCCTGATTCCGCCAGCGGTTTGCGCTCCTTGCGGGAGGCCTCACGGTCGGCGGCACGACGGGCCTTCTCGGCAGCACGTTCGGCCTGCCGCACTTTCCGTTCGGCATCTTTTTCGGCAGCTATCTGCTCGCGGCGGGCTTTTTCGGCCTCCTCACGCTGACGGGCACGCTCCATACGCGCATCCATCTCACGGCCGCGGCGGTCGCGGTCGCGGCGATCCGCTGCCTCGCGGCGGTCGGTTGCAGCATCATAATCGGCTGCCGCTCTGCGCTGACGGGCGGTCTGTCGCTGAGTTGCGCGCGCTGTGGCGCGGCGGTCGTCGTCGCGCCGGTCTTCACGGCGGTCATCTCTGCGGTCGTCGCGGCGGTCATCTCTGCGCGGGGACTGGCCACCATAGAGCAGGTCGGGGTCGTAATCAATGCCGTTGGGGGAATAATTATATTGGTCCATCGAAGAATTTCGGATAATAAATTTTGGATAATATTTCTACAAAATTAGTCATTAATCTCTACACCTGCAAATAAATTCAGTAATCAAAATTTACATTTGTAAATATTAGAGTTGGCTGTAAGTTACTTCGGTACAGGATTAAACGTTCTGAGCAGGGATTATGGCTGAATACGGGCGGAGAGGAAGCGACTGATTTCAGGTCGGAGAAAGCGACTGAAGACGGGTCGGAGGAAGCAACTGATTTGGGTTAGACTTTGCAATTGAGAAGATTCTGATAAACCTCGCGATACTGCGCGGCCATTCTCTTCATCGAATAGTTGCGGCAAGCAATGTCGCGCGCCAGTGTGGCTCGCATAAGTGCAGCCTTATAGTTGTCGGCGATACGCATAATAGCCGCCGCGCACTCCTGAGGCGTAAGGTCGAACACCTCGCCCAGCCTGCCATTCTGGATAATTTCCGCAGGTCCGCCCGAGGATGCCACAGCTACCGGAATACCGGCCGCCATAGCCTCGGCCACAGTCAGCCCGAATCCCTCGTAGCGCGAGGGATGCACGAGCATATCATAGTCGGCCAGATGAGCATAAATCCATTTACGGCTGCGCTTGCCTAAGAAGTTTACATGCGATTCTACGCCAAGCGTGCGGGCCATATCCTGCAGCGCCTCGCTGTCTTCCCCTTCACCGATAAAATCTACGCTGAATTCCTCAGGCAGATGCGTCAATGCCTCAAGCAGAATATCCTGCCCTTTCTTTTTTTGTTGCAGACGGGCAATATTCACAATCCTCACTTTGTCGGAGGGCACCGAATCGTTGCGGCGCTCAATCAGCTCAGTCTCAATGCCGTCGGCCACTGTGGTGATGGAAAATTCCGGGCGCCGCTGCTGCATATCCTTATACACCGTATCGCTTATGGCGATATACTTCATCGACTTGCGCAGATATTTAGCCGGTATATTTTCATCGTGAATGGTAAAGACCAGCTTGCGGTCAAGCCCGCGGAGCACACCCGATGTGTTGGCGTTGTGGCAGTTGATTACATCAGGCTCCAGGCGGCGCACCGCGCGGTTCAACGACCAGAACAGAGCCAGAGGATTGGCGCTAGGCCGACGGTTGAGCCTCACCACTTTCACTCGCGGATGAAATGTGGAAAGCAGCATCGGGTCCACCCTGTCGTTGATAATCAGGAGCGTCACATCATCTTCCTCCACCTGACGGCGGGTGAGGTCGGCAAGCATCGTCTCAACGCCGCCATATTCCAGACTGAAAAGTATATGCAGTATTTTCACAAAAATCGGGGATTTACGCCTGCCGGAATTGGCCGACGATATTTTGCAAAGTTAACGTTTTTTTCGGATACTCCATCAAAAATTCTTGCCATATATTTCAATTCCATCGAAAGATTTTTCAAAGACTATTTCCTATGTAGCCGAAAGAAACCGAAAGATTTTTCAAAGAATTTTTCTAATAGCGCGTAAATATTTTTTAGTTCGGCAGAAAACCGTAACTTTGCAATCAGATTTGCAATTTCATCACCTACAATGAAAGAAGAAAAGCTGCTGCCGGCGGCATACGAAATTCTCGACAAGTACCTCCGCAACCACGGTCTGCGACGCACTGCCGAGCGCTATGCCCTGCTCGACAAGGTGTTTGCATCGAGCGAGCATTTCTATGTAGATGAGCTTTGCGATTCTATGGAGCTTGAAGGCTACCACGTGAGCCGAAGCACTGCCTACGCAGCTATGCAGCTCTTTCTTGATGCCGGCCTTGTGCGCCGTCATCAGTTCGGCAACCAGCCTGCACAGTATGAGCGCTGGCTTCCCGGTATCACCCGCAGCCATCTCCACCTGGTTTGCACGGTCTGCGGCCGTGTCAGGGATGTGCGCGACAACAGTATAGCTGCAGCCATCACATCCAGAAACTATCCGGGCTTCAAAGCCAGCGATTGTGCGGTCTACGTATATGGTATGTGCGGCCGCTGCTCTCGACGCGAAATTTAATTTTACAGATAAAATATGAAAGTTGATGTTTTGCTCGGCCTCCAGTGGGGCGACGAAGGAAAAGGAAAAGTAGTAGACGTGCTCACACCGCGCTACGATGCTGTGGCCCGTTTTCAGGGTGGCCCCAATGCCGGTCACACGCTGGAATTCGACGGCAAGAAGTATGTGCTCCGTTCCATCCCCTCCGGTATTTTCCAGGACGGCCAGACCAACATTATCGGCAACGGCGTGGTGCTCGACCCGGTGCTCTTCCGCCAGGAAGCGCTGGAGCTTGAGGCATCGGGCATCGAACTGCGCAAGGTGCTGAAAATCTCACGCAAGGCCCACCTGATTCTCCCCACCCACCGTCTGCTCGACGCCGCCGGCGAAAAAGCCAAGGGTTCATCGAAAATCGGTACTACCGGCAAGGGTATCGGCCCGACTTACACCGACAAGATTTCGCGCAACGGTTTGCGTCTGGGCGATGTGGAGAACGCTGCTGAAGCCAAGGCAAAATATGAGGAGCACCGCAATGCCCACCTCCGCAAGCTCGCCGATATGGGTGCAGAAGCTGATATGGCAGCACTCGCCGAACTGGAAAAGGCGTGGTTTGAAGCCGTTGACTATCTGCGCACTTTCGATATTGTTGATTCGGAATTTGTGGTGAACGACCTCATAAGCAAGGGCAAAAAAATTCTTTGCGAAGGCGCTCAAGGCACTATGCTTGATGTTGACTTCGGCTCATATCCTTTCGTAACCTCCTCCAATACCGTTTGCGCCGGCGCCTGCACCGGTCTGGGCATCGCCCCCAACAAAATCGGCGAAGTGTTCGGCATCTTCAAGGCTTACTGCACCCGCGTAGGTTCCGGCCCCTTCCCTACCGAGCTGTTCGACGAGACAGGCAAAACCATCCGCGCCATCGGCCACGAATACGGCGCCGTCACCGGTCGCGAACGTCGCTGCGGCTGGATTGACCTGGTAGCTCTCCGCTATGCCATTATGATCAACGGCGTGACTCAGCTGATTATGATGAAGAGCGATGTGCTCGACAACTTCGACACCATCCGCGCCTGTGTGGCTTACAAGGTCAACGGCAAGGAGACTTCTCAGTTCCCCTTCTCTATTGAGGATGGCACTGTAGAACCGGTATATGTGGATATTCCCGGATGGAAGACACCGATGACCGGCGTCACTTCCGAAGAGCAGTTCCCCACCGCCTTCAAGGATTACATCGCCTTCCTGGAGAAAGAGTTGGGCACCCCCATCACCATCGTATCGGTTGGTCCCGACCGCACTCAGACCATCGAGCGCCGCAAATAATCCCTACTCATATACGAAACATCGGGCTGTATCAAATATAAAATAACGTATCAGCTTGTAGGGACGCGCCCAAGGTGCGTCCCTACACAATGATACGTCGTGAACTATTTTGATACAGCCTCAAAGATTATAGAGATATTATCAGCAGAATAGCAGCGCTATACGATAGGTAGCAAAGGCCAGCAGCCAAGCTATCATGGTATTATACACGATAGTGAACACTCCATAGCCCCAGTGGCCGGTCTCTTTGGCTATGGCCACAACCGTGGCAAGGCAGGGACAATAGAGCAGGATGAACACCATAAAGGCCAGAGCAGATGCCCAGGTGAAATCGGGATGCCCTGTGGCGGGGTTCACAGCAGTGATGCGCTTCGACAGTGCGTTGTCGGTGGCTTCGTCGCTACCGGTGTAAAGCACACCGAGGGTCGACACGGTGATTTCCTTGGCAGGGACACCTGCTACTGTTGCCACAGTTGCCTTCCAGGAGAAACCGAGAGGCTCCATCACTGGCTGGATAGTCTTGCCTATTGTTTCAAGATATGATTCGTAGCCGGGGTCATCTTTCTTATCCAAGGGGAAATAATCGAGCGCCCACACTATTATCGAGGCCACAAGGATAATGCCGCCCATCTTCTGCAGATACTGCTTTCCTTTCCACCACATGTGGCGCAGTGAGGTCTTGAAGGTGGGCACACGATAGGGAGGCAGCTCCATCACAAACGGTGTCTCGTCGGTCTTGAAGAACAGTTTGCGCAGCAGTCGGGCAGTGACCATTGCTACAATCACTCCAAGCAGATACATCGACGTGAACACCAGCGCGGCGTGTTCGCTGAAGAAGGTGCCGATAATAAGCACATACACCGGCAGTCGTGCCGAGCACGACATAAACGGAGTGATGAGCACAGTGATGATTTTCGACGACCGGCTCTCGATGGCGCGGGCTGCCATTACGGCAGGCACGTTGCAGCCGAATCCCATAACCAGCGGGATGAACGATTTGCCGTGAAGGCCAATCTTGTGCATCAGTTTATCCATTATGAATGCCGCACGGGCCATATATCCCGAATCCTCCATAAATGATATGAAGAAAAAGAGAATCATAATGTTAGGCAGGAACACAATCACTCCCCCCACACCGCCGAGAACGCCGTTGGCGATAAGATCTTTCAGCGGACCGTCGGACATATGCTCGTTGACCATCCTGGCCAGGAAGTCCACGCCATCCTCAATCCACTCGGCCGGGAACGCCCCCACATAGAAGGTAAACCAGAAAATCAACCCCATCAGCAGCAGGAAGATCGGGAACCCGAACAGGCGGCTGGTGACGAATGTGTCGATGATGTGTGTGGTAGTGACTGACTGCTGTTGCGGCAGCGTCATAGTCTCGGCAAGGGCGCCCGCAATGAAGCCATATTTGTCGTCGGCAATCATTGAGGTGATATCCTCGCCGGGATGCTCTTTCTCCAGGAGCGCCACCTCCTTGTCGCGGATGGAAAGCACCCGGGAACATTCAGGCGTTTCTCTGAAGATATCCTCCACTTCCTTGTCGTGCTCCAGCAATTTCATCGCCAGATATCGGGCTGCAAACTGCTGGTTGATGGATTTATCGCTCTTGAAGGAATCCTTGATTACATTCAGAGCGCGCTCCAGGTCGGCACCAAGCTTCACATGCACGTGGCGCACGGCCTTCTCCTCTCCCTCATAAACGCGGATGATAGTGTCGAAAAGCCGGTCAATGCCCTCGCCTGTACGGCCGACAGTAGGCACGATAGGCACACCTATCATCTCGCCGAGAGTCTTGTAATCAAGCTTCACGCCGCTCTGGCGCAACTCGTCGTACATATTCAGCGCTATCACCATAGCGTGGTCCATATCAATCAGCTCGGTGGTGAGATACAGGTTGCGCTCAAGGTTGGAGGCATCCACCACATTGACAATCACGTCGGGGTTATTGTCCTTAAGATAGCGACGCACATACAGCTCCTCCGGCGAATATGCCGAAAGAGAATATGTGCCGGGAAGGTCGACAATATTGATATGGTATCCCTTATAGTTGAAGGTGCCGGTCTTAGAATCGACGGTCACACCGGAATAATTGCCCACATGCTCCTTTGCACCGGAAGCAATGTTGAAAAGCGACGTCTTGCCGCAGTTCGGGTTGCCGATAAGGGCCACATTTATTCTGTGGCGATGCCCAGTATAATCGTCGCGCAGAGGAGAATCGGAGGGTTCGTGCTCCTCGGTCGTGGCAGTGCTCGGATTCATATCCAGCGGCGATTTTCCCTCGCCGTCGACAGGGATGATTTCTATGAGCGAAGCCTCGGCACGGCGAAGCGACACTTCGTAGTTCATCAAGCTGTATTTCACGGGGTCGCGCAAGGGAGCTGAAAGCAACGCTTTAATGTGGCGTCCCTTGGTGAATCCCATCTCCATTACTCTTTTTCGGAAAGCGCCGTGACCGAGAATCTTCACGATCACAGCCGACTCACCGGTCTTTAATTCGGATAAACGCATAATCTTTTCTTATCCGGGAATGCAACTGTATCAAAACCGCGTCACGTATTATCTTGTAGGGACGCACCCCAGGTGCGTCCCTACAGGTTGATACGTTGCAGTTATATTGACACAGCCTTATCTATAACGATTTCTAATGTTCTATGCCGACATCAGCCGCACTTGCTGGTGCCGCAATTGGTGCAGATGAGGCAACCTTCCTGATAAATCAGAGTCTCCTCACCGCAGTTGGGGCAACGCTGACCCGAAGCCTGTGTACCGTTGGGCAGATACTTCTTCAGCGCGCGCTCCACACCCATCTTCCATGTGTTGATGCTCTGCGAGTCGAGTTCCAGACCACCTACAAGCTTGAGCACCTGATCGATAGGCATACCGTAGCGAAGCACACCGGAAATCAGTTTGGCATAGTTCCAGTATTCGGGATTGAATTTGTCGCTGAGGCCCTCGATGGTGGTCTTGTAGCCGCGCTTGTTCACAAACTGGAAGTCGTAGCGTTTGGTGCCGTCGGGGTTCATAGCCTTGATAATCTTGCCGTGGTTGACCGACTTGGGGCAGAAGATACCATCTTCATCATCGGCCAGACCGGTAAAGATTTCATAGGGGCGATCGTTCATCAGACCCACAAACGCAATCCACTTCTCCTTGTTGTTCTGGAAGCGGACCACATCGGCTTCAAGTTCGATGGGGCGCTTGATTACATTGGGATGGATTTCGCCGGGAGCAACAGGAGCGGGTTCCGGTTTCTTCTTCTCGATCGACACGAGCACACCCGAACGGCTGCCGTCGCGATATACTGTGCAGCCCTTACAGCCGGAGCGCCAAGCCTCAACATAGAGTTTGTTGACAAGTTCCTCGCTCACATCGCTGGGGAGGTTGATGGTCACAGAGATGGAGTGGTCGACCCACTTCTGCACCTGACCCTGCATTCTCACCTTCTCCAGCCAGTTGATGTCGTTGGAGGTGGCACCGGCATAAGGCGAACGGGCCACGAGCGCGTCGAGTTCCTCCTGAGTGTAGTCGGAACGCTGCTCTATGCCGTTGATTTTCATCCAGTCAAGGAATTTCGGATGATATACGATGTATTCCTCGAATGCTTCGCCAGTCTCATCCACGAAATCGATACGGGCATCGGTGTCGGAGGGAGTGACTTTGCGGCGGCGCTTGTATACGGGAAGGAATACCGGTTCAATGCCCGAAGTGGTGCGGGTCATCAGCGAAGTTGTGCCGGTAGGAGCTATGGTTAGGCAGGCAATGTTGCGGCGCCCATGTTCCTGGATGCGCTTCCAGAGAGCCTCGTCGGCCTCCTTGATACGCAGCAGGAAGGGATTATTCTCCTCGCGCTTGGCGTCGAAAATTTCGAAAGCACCGCGCTCCTCTGCCATTGTGGCCGACGATGCGTAAGCTGCTAAGGCAAGAGCCTTGTGCACGCTCACTGAGAAAGCGGTTGCTTCCTCGGTGCCATATTTCAGGCCCAGAGCGGCAATCATGTCGCCCTCGGCAGTGGTGCCCAGACCTGTACGACGGCCCATAAGGGTTTTGCGGCGGATCTTCTCCCAGAGGTGACGCTCCGGACCGCGCACCTCAAGCGTTTCGGGATCGGAGTCGATTTTCTCCAGGATTTTATCAATCTTCTCCATCTCCAGGTCGATAATGTCATCCATTATGCGCTGAGCCTTGGTGATGTGTTTGCGGAAGAGGTCGAAGTCAAATTCAGCCTTGTCGGTGAAGGGGTTCTTCACATATGAATAAAGGTTGATGGCCAGCAGACGGCAGGAGTCGTAGGGGCAGAGGGGAATCTCACCGCAAGGATTGGTGGAGATGGTGCGGAAGCCCAGGTCGGCATAGCAGTCGGGGAGCGATTCGCGGGTGATGGTATCCCAGAAAAGCACACCGGGCTCGGCCGACTTCCAGGCGTTGTGGATAATCTTTTCCCAGAAAGCTTTTGCATCGATTTCTTTCACCACCTCAGGGTTGTCGGAATCCACGGGGAAGGTCTGACGGTAAGGCAAACCTTCTGTGGCAGCGCGCATAAAATCATCGTCGATACGCACCGATACGTTTGCGCCCGTAACCTTTCCTTCGGTCATCTTGGCGTCAACAAACGATTCTGAATCGGGGTGCTTGATCGATACAGTGAGCATCAGCGCTCCGCGACGACCATCCTGAGCCACCTCGCGGGTGGAATTGGAGTAGCGCTCCATAAAGGGCACAAGGCCGGTGGAGGTAAGTGCGGAGTTTTTCACCGGCGAACCTTTCGGACGTATGTGGCTGAGGTCGTGCCCCACACCGCCGCGGCGCTTCATCAGCTGCACCTGCTCCTCGTCGATGCGGATGATACCGCCGTAGGAGTCGGGGGTGCCCTCCAGGCCAATCACAAAGCAATTGCTCAGCGAGCTTACCTGGAAGTTGTTGCCGATGCCGGTCATCGGGCTGCCCTGCGGCACGATGTAGCGGAAATCTTTCATATAGGAAAAGATCTCCTCTTCCGACATAGGATTGGGGTACTTGGCCTCAATACGTGCTAACTCCGAAGCTATGCGGTGGTGCATATCGTCGGGGGTAAGTTCGTAAATGTTGCCGAATGAGTCTTTCAAGGCATACTTGCTCACCCATACACGGGCGGCAAGCTCATCTCCACCGAAATATTCCAGCGTGGCATTATAAGCCTGATCGTAGGTATATGTTTTTGATTCCATAGTCGATTTTAACTTCGCAAAGATAAAAATATTTCACGAAAACTCCCTACATTTGCACATACAATTTATCAACATTCCAACAATAAAATTTTACCCCTTTTTATATATGGCTCACAACGATTATTTCAGCTCCCGACGCACCATCCGCAAGTATTCCGACCACGCAGTTTCCCACGAACTCATCGACGAACTTTTACTTAAAGCATCACACGCACCTACCACAGGCAATATGCAGCTTTACAGCGTGATAGCTGCTTGGAGTGTAGAGGACAAAAGGCAGCTCTCCCCTGCCCATTTCGGTCAGCCGCAGGTGGAAAATGCAGCCGTAGTTCTCACCTTCTGCGCCGACTTTCACCGCTTTTCCCGCTGGTGTGAGGAGCGCGATGCCGAACCGTGCTATGATAACCTGCAATCATTTATGGCAGCGACACTTGACACTATTGCCTTCGCGCAACAGTTTAATACTTTGGCCGAACAGGCCGGGCTGGGTGTTTGCTGGCTCGGGACTACAACTTATAATGCTCAGGAAATTGCATCGGCGCTGAATATGCCGCCATTGGTGGTTCCGATTATTACATTGACCGTAGGATACCCTGCTGAAGATGGAGTTGATGTAGGCCGTCTGCCCCTCGAAGCTATTCGTCACGAGGGTAAATATTGCGATTATTCCGGTCAAAGAATCAACGAACTTTATGCCGAAAAAGAGGCGCGAGCCGACTCCCGTATGTTTGTAAAGGAGAATGGGAAACATACCCTTGCACAGGTATTCACCGATGTACGTTATCCCCGCGCCAACAACGAAGCTTTTTCCGAAAAATTCATTTCGTATCTCCAGTCATCCGGATTTATGCCGAAAACGTTGTGAGAAACATTTCTTTTTCAGAAATCTGAATGCCAGGGCTCCGGTTCTGTCAAAGCCAACGATGGTCCCACTGCAATCAGGCGTTGATTAGATGAGCCGCGGAAGAGCAGCGACAAATCGCGGAGCGATTCCACGAAAGGCCCGTCGACAAGCACTTCCAGATACGGAAGTATGGCCGACATCTGCTCGGAGCGACAAACATCCTCCCACAGGAAGCCTGTATAGCACCAGATAGTGTAGCCGCGGCGGCGCAACTCGGCCGCGAGCAGCGTCAGCGTCGGCATCTGATACAGAGGGTCACCGCCGGAGAATGTAACGTTGAAACCGCTGCGGTCGATTTCGTCGCAGATCTCATCTATCGTCATATCGCGGCCGGCATCGAATGGCCACGACTGCGGATTATGACAGCCGGGGCAGCGATGGTCGCATCCGGCAAAATAGATAGAAGTACGTAAGCCCGGACCATCTACCGATGTTCCGGGCACTATATCAATTACGCGAAGCGTGGGGCTCTCCCCTTTCTGCTGTGAGGCAGAAGCCTCTCCGGCAGATTCGGGATTGTTCTGTTGCTGCATTTTTACTTGTGAACTACGCGGTATAACTTTCGCACTATATAGCCATACATAGGCTAATAAGCCTTACTTGTGAACTACGCGGTCTTTCAGTTCTGCGAGTTTGGCTGAATTCCAGCGGTCGGTGGTGCCGACAAGGTAGCCGGTGATTCGCTGCAGTTTGTCGATGTTATGACCGTGGCAGTGCGGGCACTCCGTGAGGTTCTCCTGGGCATCTTCATACCCGCAGTCCATACAGCGGTTGCGGTTGTGGTTCACCGAGCAATAACCCATATTGTTCTTATCCATCAGGTCTACGATATCGGCAATAGCCTGGGGATTGTGGGTGGCGTCGCCGTCGATTTCCACATAGAAGATATGTCCGCCGCGGGTAAGTTCGTGGTAAGGAGCCTCTACCCGAGCTTTATGTGCGGGCGAGCACTTATAGTAGACCGGTACATGGTTGGAGTTGGTGTAATAAACCTTATCGGTGATACCCGGCAGGATGCCGAATGTCTTGCGATCCTTGGTGGTAAACTTACCGGAGAGACCTTCGGCGGGTGTGGCCAGTACGGAGAAGTTGTGGTTGTATCTCTCGGAGAATTCGTTGACGCGCGAACGCATATGCGACACTATGCGCAGGCCCAGTTGCTGTGCCTCTTCCGATTCGCCGTGATGCTTTCCGGTAAGGGCTACCAGACATTCTGCCAGTCCGATGAAACCGATACCGAGGGTGCCCTGGTTGATTACCGACTCGATGGTATCATCCTTGCCAAGCTTATCGGCGCCCACCCACAGGCGATTCATCAGCAGCGGGAACTGCTTGGCCAGCGCTGTCTTCTGGAAGTTATAGCGGTCGCAAAGCTGACGGGCGGTCAGTTCAAGCATATCGTCGAGTTTCTTGAAGAAAAGTTCGATGCGTTCCTGCGGATTGCAGACGGGCATACACTCGATGGCGAGTCGCACGATATTGATGGTGGAGAAGCTCAGATTGCCGCGACCGACTGAGGTCTTGTCGCCGAAGCGGTTCTCAAACACACGTGTGCGGCAACCCATTGTAGCCACTTCATACATATAGCGCTTGGGGTCGTCGGCCTTCCACAGTTCGTGCTGATTGAATGTGGCGTCAAGGTTAACGAAGTTGGGGAAGAAACGGCGGGCGGTCACCTTGCAGGCTTCGCGATAAAGGTCGTAGTTGGGGTCGCCGGGCAGATAGTTCACGCCGCGTTTCTTCTTCCAGATCTGAATCGGGAAGATGGCAGTAGCGCCATTGCCCACACCCTCGTAGGTCGACTGCAGGAGTTCGCGAATTACGCAACGTCCTTCGGCAGAGGTATCTGTGCCATAATTGATTGAAGAGAACACTACCTGGTTGCCGCCACGCGAATGAATGGTGTTCATATTGTGAATAAACGCCTCCATCGACTGGTGAACACGGCTTACGGTGCAGTTCATAGCGTGCTGGCGCCAGCGCTCCTCCCCTTCCAGGCCGTCGAGCGGTCGTTTCAGGAAGTCGTCGACCGGAGCATCATAGAGGTGCGAGAGGTCCACACCAGCAAGTGCCTCAATTTTCTTCAGTTCCTCAATATAAGATGAACGCACATAGGGAGCGAGGTAGAAATCAAAGGCCGGGATAGCCTGACCGCCGTGCATCTCATTCTGCGCAGTTTCCAGCGAGATACAGGCAATCACGCTGGCTGTCTCGATGCGTTTTGCAGGACGTGATTCGCCGTGACCGGCAACAAATCCGTTATCGAGAATATGATTGAGCGGATGCTGCACACAAGTCAGCGACTTGGTGGGGTAATAATCCTTATCATGGATATGCAGATAGCCGTGACGCACAGCATCGCGTGCTTCAGCCGAGAGCAAATAGTCGTCAACGAAAGGCTTGGTGGTCTCGGAGGCGAACTTCATCATCATTCCCGCGGGGGAATCTGTGTTCATATTGGCGTTCTCGCGGGTGATATCGTTGTTCTTGGCCTCAATGATTTCAAGGAAGATATCGCGGGTTTTGGCGCGGCGTGCTATGCTGCGCTGGTCGCGGTAGGCGATATATCGCTTTGCCACCTCCTTGCGGGGCGACTTCATCAGTTCCAGCTCCACGCGATCCTGAATCTCCTCCACTGTCATCTGCTCCCTGCCGGAAATACCTATACGGTCGGATATTTTCTGGATAAGCGCTTCATCCTCGCCAAGAGGAGTGGTGAGCATAGCCTTGCGAATGGCGGCCTTGATTTTTTCTTCGTTATAGCCGACAACACGGCCATCGCGTTTGAGAACTGTCTGAATCATTTTAATTTAAGGTGTAAAGCAAAAACGATATAATATGTGTGACCGGAATGCCGACCAACACCGCCACAAAGATAGAAACAATATCCCGAATCGGCAAACTATTTTGTATAAATTTTTCAAAAATATTTTCGTTTTAGAAAACTTTTCATCTCCTTAAAATTTCCACACCCCTATCTATCAATCGTTTACAAAATATTTTGGAAAACTTTTCAAAAATACAAATCGCAAAAACGCTTATTATATCCAAAAAGAAATTTTCATTTCGCCTTTCACAATCATAAAGCAAGCCACCTGCTGCATATAACGCGCAGCAGGTGGCCGTAAGAAATTAAATATAATGTCAAGGTAATTAGCCGAGGGAGGCGATGGAGGCTTTCAGAGCCTCGATGCGAGCCATGGCATCGGCCTGTTTCTTCTTCTCGGCATCAATCACGGCTGCAGGTGCCTTCGATACGAATCGCTCGTTGTGCAGCTTGGCTTCAACTTTCTGGAGGAATCCTTCCTGATATTTCAGTTCCGATTCCAGCTTCTGTCGTTCTGCATCCACATCGATGGCGGAACTGAGAGGAATAGCAAACTCGGTAGTACCAATAATAAATGTAGCTACCGGACCTTCCGGTTTTGCTGCGTCGCCCTTGATTTCCGACAGGTTGCAAAGCCTCTTCACCAGCGCTTCAACACCGGCGGAAAGGCCTACCGGATGACCGATAGAGAGCAGAGTAAGTTCATCGCGCTGAGGCAGATTGCGCGAAGCACGAACGCCACGCACAGCCGTAACAAGTTCAAGAGCAAGGCTCATCCCGTCGAGAAGTTTTGCATCCGGACGGCCAGCCTGCGGAAGAAGCTGCACCATCAGCGACTCGCCTTCGCGGCGGTCTTCCAGGTTCTGCCAGATTTCCTCGGTGATGAAAGGCATAAATGGATGCAGCAAACGGAGCAGCTCATCGAAGAATTTCACTGTCTCTCCGTAAACCTCTGCTGAAATAGCAGCGCCGTAAACAGGCTTGACCATTTCGAGATACGACGATGAGAAATCATCGCGAATCAGTCGATAGAGCAGGTTGGCAGCCTCAGAGATGCGGAATTTCTCCATCAGGTCGTTGAGTTCCTCCACAGCCTGATCAAGACGCGAGCGGAACCACTCGATGGCAGCGCGGTCAGATTCACTGACTTTGCCATTAGCATCGGCGCCGTCGCCCCACATGGCAATCAGACGGAACACATTCCAAAGCTTATTAGAGAAATTACGGCCGGTCTCGCAAAGCTTCTCATCGAAGAGAATATCGTTGCCTGCAGGAGCCGAAAGCATCAGACCCAGACGCACACCGTCGGCACCATAATCGGCAATCAATTTCAGCGGGTCGGGAGAGTTGCCCAGCGATTTGCTCATCTTGCGGCCGAGGCTGTCGCGCACAATGCCGGTGAAATATACATTCTTGAAAGGCTCCTTCCCTACATATTCATATCCGGCCATAATCATTCGGGCTACCCAGAAGAAGATGATATCCGGGCCGGTAACGAGTGTGGCGGTAGGATAATAATAGCTGATTTCCTCATTGCCGGGGCGATTGATACCGTCGAAGAGGGTAATAGGCCAAAGCCAGGAGGAGAACCAGGTGTCGAGCGCGCCAGCATCCTGCGTGAGGTCGGAAGCGCACTTATCCTCGCATCCGGGGATTGCGTGAACCTTTTCAAGCGCTTTTTCGAGCGATTCAGCCACCACAAAAGATTCCTTATGCGGGTCGTTGGGGTCTACATAATAATATGCGGGGATGCGATGGCCCCACCAGAGCTGACGCGAAATACACCAGTCCTGAATATTTTCAAGCCAGATGCGGTAAGTATTCTTATATTTCTCCGGCACGAACTTGATGATATCGTCCATCACCGGCGAGAGCGAAATATCGGCGAAATGCTTCAGACTTACAAACCACTGAAGCGACAGGCGGGGTTCGATGGGCACTTTGGTACGCTCCGAGAAACCTACGTTGTTCACATAATCCTCCACCTTCTCCATCAGGCCGGCGGCGGTGAGGTCCTCGGCGATTTGTTTGCGCACGTCGAATCGGTCCATACCCACATACATTCCGGCAGCCTCTGAGAGTGTGCCATCCTCATTGAATATGTCAATCGATTCCAGGTTGTGGGTCTTGCCCAGCATATAGTCGTTCTTGTCGTGAGCGGGAGTCACCTTAAGGCAACCGGTACCGAAGTCAATTTCCACATAGCGGTCCTCGATAACGGGAATCTCGCGCCCTACTAAAGGCACAATCACACGGCGGCCCTTAAGCCATGCGTTCTTCGGGTCTTTGGGATTGATACACATAGCGGTATCGCCCATAATCGTCTCCGGACGGGTGGTGGCCACAACGGCATAGTAGCGGCCCTTCTCGTCGCGATGCACCTGATTGCCACCTTCCACGCTCTCGGCATCGCATTGCTCGCCGGGCGCAAGATAGTAGCGCAGATAATAAAGCTTCGACTGCTCCTCTACGAAGTACACCTCATCGTCGGAGATGGCTGTACGGTTCACAGGATCCCAGTTGACCATACGGAGGCCGCGGTAAATCAGCCCTTTCTCATACAGATCGCAGAACACTTTCGTCACCGACTCGGAGCGGAGTGGGTCCATCGTGAATGCGGTGCGGTCCCAGTCGCAAGAGCAACCCAGCTTGCGAAGCTGCTGCAGGATGATACCGCCGTGGTGGTGAGTCCAGTCCCAGGCATGCTCCAGGAATTGCTCACGAGTAAGGTCGGTTTTCTTTATGCCCTGAGCAGCCAGCTTGGCAATCACCTTGGTTTCGGTGGCAATGGAAGCGTGGTCGGTGCCGGGCACCCAGCAGGCGTTCTTGCCCTGCATACGGGCGCGGCGCACCAGGATATCCTGGATAGTCTCGTTGAGCATATGCCCCATATGGAGCACACCGGTAACGTTTGGCGGCGGGATAACCACGGTATAAGGCTCGCGTGAGTCGGGCTTGGAAGCAAAAAGTTTATGCTCCATCCAGTAGTCATACCATTTATCCTCAACCTGTGCGGGATTGTATTTCGATGCTAATTCTTTCATAGGTAACTCTATTTTGACCGCAAAATTACAAAATTCCGGCGAAAATTCGTTAACTTTGCTGCAAGAATCCGCCTCTCTCCTATTTTATTTCCGCACAACACAATAATTACAGTCATATCACTATGAACAAAAACTTCATTCCGCTCGCTGCCGCTGGGCTGATGGCTATCGCCACAGGCTGCTCGCAGCAGGAAAAAATGATTGAAAAGCCCGACTTCAAAACCTCCACCGGCATCTTCGACATTGATGCGCTGGAAGCCCTGGGCCGCGTTTCCAATCCGCAGGTGTCGCCCGACGGCAAAAAGGTGCTTTATGGCGTAAGCTACGAAAGCGTGGAGCTTAACCGCTCCAACAACGAGCTTTACACTATGAACATTGACGGCACCGACGTAAAACGTCTGACCCGCACCCCCGTATCGGAGGGTGATGCTGTCTGGATCGACGAAGGCAGTAAGATAGCTTATGTGGCAGAACACGACGGCAAGCCCCAGCTTTGGGTGATGAATGCCGACGGCTCGAACCGCCACGTAGTCAGCCGTCTGGAGAACGGTGTAAGCGGTTTCAAGGTGTCGCCCGACGGCAAAAAGGTAGTGGTGATTTCCACCGTGAAATATGCCCGCACAGCGCAGGATGTATATCCCGACCTTACCAAAGCCACCGGCCGCCTCATCGACGACCTTATGTACAAGCATTGGGACGAATGGGTAACTGAAATTCCTCATCCCTTCGTGGCCGATTTCGACAACTACCGGCTTACCAATGTAATCGACATTATGGATGGCGAGCCGTTTGAGTCGCCGATGAAACCTTTCGGCGGCATCGAATCGTTTGCCTGGTCGCCCGACTCTCGCTACCTTGTATATGTAAGCCGCAAGAAGGTCGGTGCTGAATACGCCGTTTCCACCAACAGCGACCTCTACTGCTACTGCCTCGAGAAGAACGAGACACGCAACCTCACCGCCGGTATGCTCGGCTACGATACCTGCCCGGTATTCTCGCCCGACGGCACCAAACTGGCCTGGCTCTCGATGGAGCACGACGGATATGAAAGCGACAAGAACCGTATCTTCGTGATGGACCTGAACAACGGCGCCAAGACCGACCTCACCGCCGACTGGGATTACACCGTTGACCAGATTGCCTGGTATCCCGATTCCAAGAAACTCTACTTCATCGCTGCATATCAGGGCGTGACCCCCATTTTCTCAATCGACGTAAACACACGTAAGGTCGACTTCGTAACCGGCAAGAACGATATCGCCGACTACGCCGCGCTCGCACCCGTCGATGGCGAAACTCTCGTGACCATGCGCCACTCCTTCCTCTACCCCAACGAGGTATTTACCGTGAAGAACAATGTGGCCACGGCTATCACTCACGTCAATGAAGAGCTGCTTGCGTCAATCGAGGCTCCGAAAGTAGAGAAGGTTCTTGTGCCCACCACCGACGGCAAGGAGATGACCACCTGGGTGCTCTATCCGCCTCACTTCGACCCGGCTAAGAAATACCCCGCCATCCTCTACTGTCAGGGCGGCCCGCAGCAGGCAGTCAGCCAGTTCTGGAGCTACCGCTGGAATCTGATGCTTATGGCATCGGAGGGCTACATCGTCATCGCGCCCAACCGCCGCGGTCTCCCCGGCTTCGGCACCGAATGGAATGCTCAGATTTCGGGCGACTATCCCGGTCAGAACTTCCGCGACTATCTCTCGGCGGTCGACTTTATGAAGGAGCGCCCCTATATCGACGCCGAGCATATCGGCGCTGTCGGCGCAAGCTACGGCGGCTTCTCGGTATATATGCTTGCCGGCATCCACGAAGGCCGTTTTGCAGCATTCATCGCTCACGCCGGTATCTTCAACACTGAAGCACAGTATCTCGAAACTGAGGAAATGTGGTTTGCCAACTGGGATCTCGGCGGCCCGTTCTGGGATAAGAGCAATGCCGTGGCCCAGCGCACTTTCGCCAACTCGCCTCACCGCTTCGTAGACAAGTGGGACACCCCCATCCTCGTCACCCACGGCGAATACGACTTCCGCATCCTTTCCTCGCAGGGTGAAATGGCATTCAACGCTGCCCGTCTGCGTGGCGTGCCTGCCGAGATGCTGATTTTCCCCGACGAAAACCACTGGATTCTCAAGCCCCAGAATGCTATTATGTGGCAGCGCGTATTCTTCCGCTGGCTCGACCGCTGGCTCAAACCGCAGTCCGATGCCGCAACTGCCTCCGCCGGAGCTTCCGATGCAATCCCCGCCAATCCCAAACCGGCACCCCCGATGCATAACGCTGCCAACTCTGGCAACGTAGCCACTCCCCCCGCCGAAATCCTCGACTGATTGGGAGTGTATCAAATTTACGTAAACGGCACCAGCTTGTAGGGACGCACCCAAGGTGCGTCCGTGTAAAAGATTGATACTCAACCTATCTGGCGGACGCACCTTGGGTGCGTTCCTACAAATTGATGCGTTGTTGGCCATTTTGACACAGCCTCAACACACAAATCGCAAGAATCGTATAATTCGCATAAGCACTTATAAAACTTATACGAATTATACGATTTATTTTATCTAAAATCTACTATCTAAAATCTATTATTTGATGCTTGGCACATTCAGCATCCGGCAACCGGGGAAATGCTTGGCGAGGTAGCGGCTGATAAAATTGTAGGTATCTTCGGAAATAAGCGGGTCATAGTCGAAATGCGTATTGTACAGCACATAAGGCATTTCAATTTTGCGGCGCTCTATGGCTTCAAACGAGAGGATGGCGTGGTTGATTGACCCGAGCGAACCGTTTACAACCATTATGAGGGGCAAATGACGGTCGGCCACATAATCGATGGTGAAATAATCGTCGGTAATGGGCACCATCAAGCCGCCCGCACCCTCAATCAGAAGTACATCACACTTGCCTTCAAGTGTTTCCGAACTGCGGTCAATTACGTTGAGATCAATGTCGCGATGGTCGAGCCGTGCTGCAAGTTGCGGAGAACAGGGATGGGTGAATATCAAAGGAGCCGTAGTGTGGTCGAGGTCCTCGGGAAAATAGCCTGTGCCCATAATGCGACGGTGCACCTCTATGTCCTCCGACATATCATTGTTGCCAGTCTGAATAAATTTCTGGGTCAATACCTTTTTGCCCTCATCCATCAGCCGGCGGGCAAACCAACCTGTGCAATACGATTTTCCGGCATCGGTGTGTATGCCGGATACAAAATATTTCATTGTTGAGGTTTTTGAAATACAAAATACAATGGATTAAACGTCAGGAGCGCCTCTCCCGTGGCATTGTCAACCGAAGGCCAGTCGAGCATAAGCCGGCGAAGAGATGCTGTCGAGGGCTTAACGGGAAGGGCATTTACTCCTGTGAGCCGCAAGTGGCGCATTACTTCGGCCGCATTGGCAAAACGCAGGGTCAGCATCTCCTCCGCCATATCAAGCAAACGAAGTTCCGCCTCCGTTCCTACCTTTGTCAGCGCGGCCAGGGAAGGATATTTCAGCCCTATGCCAAGCGAGGCGGATAGCTCACGGAATGTTGCCGGCCCGTACAAGGATAGCAACAGCAACCCGCCGGGACGAAGTGCACCGGCGCACCGGCGAATGAAATTGGCCGGTGAATTAAGCCACTGGAGCATCGATGAGGAGAGAATCAGGTCGTAACCTTCACCACTCAAACATTCTTCCGTAAAAATGACGCTGTCGGCATCGGCCTCAACAAAAGCGACATTGCTCCCGGCAAACTGCTGCCGGAGCCTGGCATCGCAATGCAGGTCGGAGAGCGTTACGCGCTCGGCCTCAGGCAATAATTCCGGCAGATATTGTCGTGTGAAATCGCCTGAACCGCATCCCACCTCCAGGATGGAAAGAGCACTTCCCGCCGTGCATTTATTTTCCGCAGAAATGTTTTCCGCAGAAATATGGCTTAAAAGATACCCGGCAAGCCGCTTTGCCACCTTTAGCTGCACCTCGGCATTGCCGGAATAGGTATCCGACGCCTCAGTAAATCGGCTGTCAACCTTACATTTATCTATCACAAAGTCGTCGAGAATCTTCTGAAAATCGGGCAGATGCGATCCGCCTGCGATTAAGTGGACATCTACATCGCGCCAGGCATTGCGCAGATTTGCAGCCGGGAAAATCCGGTCGTTCTCGCAAATTATCGCGCGGTCCCAGCAGGCAAGACTCTCTCCACAAGATGGCAGCGAGCCAAACCACTGCAACTGTTCACGCAGTTCGTTCAGCCGGGCGTCATCAATATCTTCTGCAGAGAAAAACTCTTCAAATGCCCGTTTTGAACCGGCAGTGCGGAGCAGGAATTTGCGGATAGAATCAGCCGACAGTGTGCCAAGCGTGGCATCGAAAATCTTCTTCGGGATTCCGCGCTCATCATCCACATGCCAGAGCGACCCGCCCACGGCCAAGCGCATCGACACGGGCAGAGCGGTTTTCGACAGAAAATCGGCAGCCACCCTCACGCCGAACGACCAGGCTATAAGCACTACTTCCACATAGCGCGTACCCCTCTCCTGCTCAATCCGACCGACAATCCGTTCGGCATTCTCTGCCGCCGTCGAATCGTAATCGGCAAGCAAAAGCAGGTCGTAGCCCGACTTACGGAGCCGCGCAAATGCTTCGGGGCGCACACCCCAGCCAAGAAATATGATTATCAACCGTGGGGCATTACCCTCACCGGCAGGCACATAGCAATGGTTCATTACAGAAATCTATCAAGATTCACCGGCTCGGAATCTCACTCGGGATTCACCACCGGGAGCAGCTCGCGAAGTGCATCTTCAAGCACTTCGATATCGTGGTGCGTCATCGCCGACGACAGAGAGAAACGCAGACGGTCGGTACCGGCAGGCACAGTGGGCTTGCGTATGGCAAGCGCCTTCACGCCAAAATGATACATACGCTTCGACAGTTCCACAGCCTCCTTGGGGTCGCCCACAATGAGAGGCTGGATATGCGACACCTCCACCTTGCGTGTGGTAAACTGCTGCAGCACGCGCTGCAATTCCACCGCAAGCGCCTGCATATGCTTGCGCCGGGCATCGCCGTGAAGCACCTGGGCGAGCATATACCTCGACCAGGCTATCTGCATCGGAGGCAGCGCCGTAGAAAAGATGAAGCTGCGCGCCGTATTTATTAGATAGTCGCGCGTTTCGGCCGAAGTAATGGCGAAAGCTCCCATCGAAGCTGCGGCTTTACCGAATGTACCAACCACCACATCCACTTCCCAGGGAGCAGACGACTCGGCCACCAGTCCAAGTCCGCGCGGGCCAAGGACACCAAAAGCGTGTGCTTCGTCGACATACAGCGACACGTTGGGAAATTCGCGGCGCATACCAAGCAGCGCCTCGATATCGGCGCGGTCGCCATCCATCGAATACACACTCTCCACCACCAGGAGTATGTTGCGGTGGTCGGGGGCATATTTTGAAAGCAACTGATGCAGATGCAGGTAGTCGTTATGGCGGAAACGGGCAAACTTGCATTTCGACAGCATTATGCCGTCGATAATCGATGCGTGCACAAGCCGATCGGCTATGATGAAGGTATCATTGCCCTGCGTGAGAGCGGGAATCAGACCGGTATTGGCGTGATAACCCGAATTAAACAGCAGCGCCCCGGTGTCGTCGCCCCTGCGGCGCGAATACATAAGCCGGAGCGCTACTTCCAGATTGTGGTATTCAATCTGTCGGTTGGCAAGCAAGCGCGAGGCCGATGAGGTCATCGGCACCTTCACGGAAGCCGGGTCTGCAAAAAATCGAGCCTGAAGCTCGGCATCTGAGCCAAGCCCGAGATAATCATTAGTAGAAAAGTCGATAACCTCAGGGGGCGACATCCGCGGTATCTCGCGGAAATTTCCCTCCTGGCGGAGTCGGTCGATGTAATCGCTGAAATCCATTGTCAATACATTATATATATGTATAACAAACTATGCGGCAAAAGTTCCGGGAATTATTGCGGAAGCTCCTCTACAAGTATTACCATCGTGCGGCACAGGCGCACCAGGTCGGCCTCCGGAGTGACGTAGGGAGGCATCACGTAGACATTCCGGCCGAAGGGACGTATCCATACCCCTTCCTCCACGCAGCGTTTCTGGAAGGCGCCAACATCTACAGGCTTCTTCACTTCCACTACGCCTATGGACCCGAGCACGCGCACATCCTCTACCTGCGGCAAACGGGCTGCAGGGGCCAGTTCTCGGCGCATAACCGCTTCCATTTTTGCCACAACCGCCGCCATATCCTGCCCGCGCATCAGTTTCAGCGAAGCAAGAGCTATGGCACACGCCAGCGGATTACCCATAAAGGTAGGTCCGTGCATCATCACACCGGCTTCGCCGCGCGAGATTGTGTCGGCCACATCTTTGGTGGTCATTACAGCCGCCATCGTGAGATACCCGCCGGTAAGCCCCTTGCCTATACACATTATATCGGGCTGCACTCCGGCATGCTCCCAGGCAAAGCATTTGCCGGTGCGCCAGAAGCCGGTGGCTATTTCGTCGAAAATCAGATAAACACCATATTGGTCGCACAGGTTGCGGAGCCTGCGCAGGTATTCGGGATGATAGAACCACATACCGCCGGCGCCCTGCACTATCGGCTCAAGAATCACAGCGGCTATTTCTTGATGATGCTCTTTGAGGCACTGCTCCATCGGGGCAATGTCGGCTTCATTCCACTCGCCGCCGAAACGGCTGCGCGGCTGCGCCACAAAATAGCGCACCGGAAGCGCCGGACCAAAGGCACCGTGCATACCGGTCACCGGGTCGCACACGCTCATAGCGTTCCAGGTATCGCCGTGATAGCCCGAACGGATTGTCAGGAAGTTGGTTTTGTTGTGAGAACCGCTGCGGCTAATGGCAGCCTGCACCGCCATCTTCATAGCCACCTCCACCGACACCGAGCCTGAGTCGGCATAAAAGATATTGTGCATCGAGGGAGGCGCCATCTCCAGAAGCATTTTGCCCAGGTCGATGGCCGGCTGATGGGTGATACCGCCAAACATCACATGGCTCATCTTGTCGAGCTGCTCTTTGGCGGCGGCATTGAGCGCCGGATGATTGTAGCCGTGGCAGGCACACCACCACGACGACATACCGTCGATAAGCTCGCGTCCGTCGGCAAGCACCAGACGATTATCGTGAGTCGAAGTCACCTTATATGTTGGCAGCGGATCGATTGTCGATGTATACGGGTGCCACAGATGCTCGCGGTCCCAGGAATCGAAGAGCACGTCCTCAGAGGGCAGCGCTCCGCTATTTTCATAATCAGTATTCATACCGGAGTGCAAAGTTACGAAAAATGTTGAAAACTTTCTCGCGGTTGAGAGCCGCAGATTGGAATATTATGGCTAAATTCGCAGCATCAAATCCTCATTAACCTCCGACATGTACCGCAAAGGAAAACTATACTTTCGCTATGGCACTATGGGCTCGGCCAAAACTGCCCTTCTTCTCACTACCGCATATAACTTTGAGGAGCGCAATATGCGCTATCTCTGCCTGAAACCGGCCATCGACACCCGTGAAAACGACAGCGTGATTCGGTCGCGCATAGGCATCGAGCGCGCATGCCGGTGGGTATATCCCGAGACCGACCTGTATGCTTTTGCGAAAGAGTATTTCCACGAGACCGGCGAGGTAGTCGACTGGTTTCTTGTCGATGAAGCGCAATTCCTGTCAGCACGTCAGGTCGACCAGCTGTCGATGATTGTCGACGATTTCGGCTCGAATGTGATTTGCTATGGCCTGCGCACCGATTTCCAGACTCATCTGTTTGAAGGTTCCAAGCGCTTGTTTGAGATTGCCGACACCATCGACGAGATTAAATCCACCTGTACCTGTGGCCACAAGACAATCGTCAATGCCCGTATCGACGCCAATGGCGACATCATCACCGAGGGTCAGCAGGTAGAAATCGGCGGCGACGAGCGATACATCGCAGTGTGCCGTAAGTGCTGGCGCAACCGGCGCATTGCTCAGGCTGAGAAGCTTGCGCTTCCGTTCCTTAATGAGGAGGAAGAGCACCACGCACCTGAGGAATAAGGGCTACTGCTCCAGATCGGGGGCAAGCCGGCGGGTGGCGAAAGCAAACACCATCAGCGCTGCGGCAAGCGCCAGATTCACCAATGCTGTAGAGTGCAGAATATCACCCAGTCCGACCAGCGGCGACACCGTGGCGCCTACAATATAGCCGCTGATACCGAGCACCGCCGAGGCATCGCCCGAACGTGCACGTCCCTCATTCATCGCCAGGGTGTTGGAGGTGGCCATTATCATTCCTAAAGCAAACAGAATCACAACTATAATAGCGTCATAGACCCACAGATTGTGCACGGTATAGAGCGCTATGGCCTGTGCCACAATGCCTGCCGAGGCAAGTGACGCACCGATAAAAGCCGCTTTCTTGAAGGGGCGGAAGCGGAGCGACATCATCGACCCGGCGGCCATACACAGCGCGTTCACGCCGACAATGATGCCATATTGCGTTTGCGACAGGCCGTAATGGGTCTGCATAATGAAGGGCGATGAGGAAATATAGGCAAACAGCACACCAAGCCCCACCGCTTTCAGGCAGGTATGTATCATAAAGGGGCGATTGCGCAGAAGCACTGTATATCCGCTGAACGATTTGAGAAGACTTCCTTTTGTGGCTCTCGATGCCAGCAGCGATTCCTTCATCTTCAGAGTGAACAGGATGACAACTACAGCGAATCCGGCAAGACACAGAAATTATTGCTGTCCGATAAAAATTGAGGACAGCACAAAAGCATGGCTCAACTGCTGATCTACGGCGGTCGAGTCTGTTTTTATGATTTCCAAGCCTCTT
>SFFL01000006.1 GCA_004557825.1 Bacteroidales bacterium
TAGGAGCACAAATCCTGCACCATCTGGGCATACACAAAATGCGTCTGATTACCAACAATCCCATCAAACGCATAGGTCTGGAAGGCTACGGCCTGGAAGTTGTAGAGAATTTGCCGATAGAGATAGCCCCCAACGTCTACGACCGCTTCTACCTCTCCACCAAGCGCCACCGTATGGGCCACACCCTCCACAACGTCGACTAATCCCCCGCCTACCATTTAGTCGACTACCCTCCGCATACCATTTAGTCGACTACCCTCCGCATACCATTTAGTCGACTAATCTCCCGCCCACTATTTATAGGCTGCAAAGAATAGATTCTGCCGCTCACCCACGCAGTCGATCCCCACTTCATCGACTGCGAGTCATTCCTGCACCACCATCATTTTTTTCGTTTTGAATGCTTGTTATTCTGTAAAATTTCAAGGCTATAACAATCAAGTTATTGCCTATATCGTTTTTATTATATAACTTTGCATATATAAAACTATACAGACATGGCAATTCCTATAAAACAGGTTCCGATTCTCTCCGGCAAATCGCAGAGGATTTTGAGCGCCAAGCCGACGCAATACTCGCTATGCCACGTCGTAAATCCTCTGCCAAAGACCGCAGAGCGGTTCGTGAGATGGAACGACAACTTCGTGAAGCGGTTCCGTCATGGCGAAGGAAATAAACAAAGATATGGAATTCTCGCTATCTGATGACTGCGAGATGTTCAAGCTCGACGAGGATATTCTATCCAACATCAAGCCTTTCTCATGCGGTGATGAAGATCTTGACGACTTCTTCATCAATGAAGCTATTGCATACGAGAAGGAACTTATGGGAAAGACTTACTGCTGGCTTCTGAAAGAAGATAACACTAAGTGTGTGGGTATGGTAACTCTTGCAAATGCCGGAATTCAAACTACACATATGCAGAATAATTCTCGTAGGAAATCAATAGTCGAATCCCTTTTACAAAACGTGGTCGCACCTATCCAGCCGTTTTGATTGGCAGGATTGGAGTCGATATTGATTTTCAAGGCTCACATTATAAAATTGGAAAACAAATTATGGACTTCGTCAAGACATAGTTTGACGGAGTTGACAATAAAACGGGGTGCCGATTTCTATTATTTTTACGGCATCCCAGATGATGAATCTCTTCGAACCAGAATGTACTATTTTGATTTACTCTAATATTATATTCCAACCATATCGAACAAAAGCATAATCTTTCATATAGTCTGAATTGCGATAACGATTTTCAATACTTAAAAAAAATATAGGGGGAGAGCGGTGGATATTCGGCGAAAAATCATTATCTTTGCAGGCAATATCATACGAGCAAATATTTAGAAATAATATATGTCGACGTTTATTGCAGACCGCGTTACGATGGACGGACTCACATTCGATGATGTCCTGCTCATCCCCGCCTATTCAGAAGTTCTCCCCAGAGATGTAAGGCTCCAGACCAAGTTTTCACGTAACATTGTTTTGAACGTACCGCTCGTTTCGGCCGCTATGGACACGGTGACCGAGGCGAAGATGGCTATTGCCATTGCCCGCGAGGGTGGCATAGGTGTGATTCACAAAAACATGTCGATTGAGGAGCAGGCCCGTCAGGTTCACGCCGTAAAACGTGCTGAAAACGGTATGATTTACGACCCCGTGACCATCCTGCGCGGCTCCACTGTAGCCGACGCGCTGAAAATGATGGAGGAATACCACATCGGCGGCATACCCGTAGTCGACGATCAGCGTCGGCTGGTGGGCATCGTCACCAACCGCGACCTCCGCTTCGAGCGCGACCTCTCCCGCAAAATCGACGAGGTGATGACCTCTAAAAACCTCGTCACAACCGATCAGTCGACCAACCTCGAAGAGGCTGCCGACATCCTCCAGAAACACAAAATAGAAAAGCTCCCCGTTGTCGACAAGGATGGCCGCCTTATCGGCCTGGTCACCTACAAAGACATCACCAAGGCCAAGGATAAGCCCAACGCCTGCAAGGACCGTCTGGGCCGCCTTCGTGTAGCTGCCGGTGTAGGCGTAACAGCCGACTCTATGCAGCGTGTCGACGCTCTCGTAGCCGCCGGTGCCGATGCCATCGTCATCGACACGGCTCACGGCCATTCAGCCGGTGTGGTGGGTGTGCTCCGCGCAGTAAAAGAGAAATACCCCGAAATAGATGTAGTCGTGGGCAATATCGCCACCGGCGACGCTGCCAAATTCCTCGTGGAAAATGGCGCCGACGGCGTGAAAGTGGGTATCGGCCCCGGCTCAATCTGCACCACCCGCATCATTGCCGGTGTGGGTGTTCCCCAGCTTTCAGCCGTTTACGATGTGGCCAAAGCACTTGAAGGCACCGGGGTACCTCTGATTGCCGACGGCGGTATCCGCTATAGCGGCGACATCGTGAAAGCTCTTGCCGCAGGTGGCTGGAGCGTAATGCTCGGCGGTATGCTTGCCGGTGTGGAGGAATCGCCCGGCGACACCATCATCTACAATGGCCGAAAATATAAATCATATCGCGGTATGGGTTCGCTCGAAGCAATGGAAAAAGGCTCGAAGGATCGCTATTTCCAGGCCAACGAGACCGACACGAAGAAACTTGTGCCGGAAGGCATTGCCGCCCGTGTGCCCTACAAAGGCTCGCTCTATGAGGTGGTATATCAGATGCTCGGCGGTCTGCGTGCCGGTATGGGCTATTGCGGCGCCCCCGACATCGACGCGCTCCACAAGGCCCGCTTCACCCGTATCACCAATGCAGGTGTAGCTGAAAGCCACCCCCACGATGTAGCCATCACCTCCGAGGCTCCCAACTACTCCGCATCCTCCCGTTGATAGGGAGCACAACTGCTGTTGAATAATCTGCCGCCCCGGGCCCGGGCCGGCACGCGAATTTTCCGCCGACACAATCGGTGTGAAGATAACACTAATAAAGAAATCGGCGGTGCTTGCGCCAGAAATAGAGCAAACCTTTGAGATGTACGCGCCAGGCGGGAGACAGCCCGGCGCGCGCTGAGGATGTAGCTCGCTGCCAGTCGTGGCGTATCGTCACCGAAGGATCATACACCACTCGCCTCCCCTGCGCCCTGACGGCCATACAGAAATCGGCATCTTCGGGGCCATAAAAAATCTTTTCGTCCAGACCGCCCGTCGCCTCATATACCTCTCGCGGAAACATCTGCGCTGCTCCGATTACATAAAACGGCTCAACCGGTGAGTCAGGCACAGTGCGAGCCAATCCGCTTGCCCGTTTGCCGCGGAGCAGATTACCCAGCTTTGCAATTACTCCGGGGAATGAGCGGAAGCTACTCTGCACAGCGCCATCGGCATCGACAAGTTTTGGCGCCACCAATCCAATAGTGCGGTCGTTATCCAAAATAGCCGACAACGCAAGGATTGCATCAGCCGAGGCCACAGTATCGTTATCAAGAATCATAAGATTACGGCCCGACGCCAAGCGCAAACCGGTATTTCTCCCTGCTGCCACGCCCCGATTGGTATTGAATCGCTGATAACGTATTTCCGGGCAACGAGATTTGACTGCATCCTGTGTGCCGTCGGTCGAACCGTTGTCGACAATGATAATCTCGCAGTCGGGCCGGGATATAAGCAGTGACAACGATTGCAGGCAGCGCAACGTGAGGTCGCGCTGATTGCAAGTGAGAATCACAACCGATATTTCGACGTCCTGGCTCATCAACCGAAAAGTTTTATTTTCAGTGCTTTAAATGCGTGCCCAAATTCCGACAGGCTGCGGAATCGGCGAACCTGCCGCCAGACAAACGAGGGGCGCAGGAAGAAGCTTATATTGTTGCGGAAAAGCATCCGCTCCATTTCGCGCGAACTGAGGTGCGGCAGACGCAATATCGACTCGCGCTGTACATCAGTCGGAATATAATCAGGTGTTTCGAGCCAGCCGTTATCTTTGCACAGTTTGTAAAACTCCGTGCCGGGGAAGGGGGAAACGATGTTGAACATCACTTGATCCACACCAAGCTTCTTCGTTTCGCGGAGGGTATCGAGCACCGTTTCGCGTGTTTCAAGCGGCGAGCTACCGATAAGCACATTAAGCTTCACCGGCACGCGGTATTTTTTCAGAAGAGCCACAGCACGACGGATATCGTCGGCCGTTTCATTCTTATGGATATATTTCAGAATCTCCTCATTGAACGACTCCACGCCAAGATCGACATACAGACATCCACTCTCCGATAGTTTCTTGGCAATCGGTTCGGTGATGGCATCGGCACGGGCCTGGCATCCCCACACCATACCGTAGCGCTGCATAATATCACAGATGGCGGCATTGCGCTGCTCGTTCCAGATGAAGTTGTCGTCCATAAAACCAATGGCCTTATATCCCTGCTCGGCAAGCATTTTCACCTCTGCTTCCACATTTTCCGGCGAACGCAGTCCAATTGTGGGTTTGCGCTGATGCTCACGGCGGAACTCAATTTCGCGGGCAAAGGTCAGCGACGATGGCACGCAATAAATGCACTTGTAGGGGCAATTACGCGAAGTAATCATCGTGGTATACGGGCCCGTTTTGAGTTTGGGGTTATGATACACTGCATCGCCAAGCAGATGACGAGCAGCAAAGGGAAGCTGGTTATAATCATCAAGCAGCGGACGAGGCGCATTGTTCACAACCTTACCATCCTCACCAAGCCACGACACCCCACGGACTGCCTCGGGAGTGCGGCCCATGCGGATGGCCTCAATCAGCTGGGGCAACGTAGCCTCAGGCTCGCCGCGCACCACATACACATTTCGGTCGGGCAAACATTTTGCAATGAAATGCGTGGCGCCGGGTCCCATCAGCACTACCTTTGCATCGGGCCGGTGATGGCGGAGCACCTCAATAGCCGAAAGGTCGGTGGTGATCGAGAGGTTGACCGTCCAAATCAGATAAACGTCAGAATCATCGGAAGCAAAAAAAGCATCAAACTCAGCGGGAGTAGTCTTGTGATATACAAAGTCGCGATACACCACCGTATCGGCCGGATTTTGCTCCAGCACGGCTGCAGCAGTGAGTTCATATATATTAGGCGCAAGGTAGACCACACGGGTGCATCCGGCAGTACGTTCAGCCGGTTGCTTGTGGTCGAAGCATGGCGGGACTATGAAAGTAAGCTTCATCGGCATAAATTCTTATACTTATTTAACGAAACAACAGGGGGCTATATTGCTCACAAAGCAGAATACATCGGTAAAATATCTCTGCCACTCAATATTGGGGCAATTGTTTACGTTAAATAATCAGAGCCGGGCTTTCCTGGCAGTAAAACGCCGATATTTCCATAAGCCGGCTGTCGACAGCCAATTATGAGCACAGCCTCCACAAACCCGATTATCACCATAGTTGTGCCGGTTTACAATGCCGAAGCATATCTGCGTGAGTGCCTGCAATCCATTGCAGCACAAACTTTCGGCAATTTCCGCGTGCTCATTATCGATGATGCATCCACCGATAGCTCCTGCAAAATAGCCGAAGAATTCTGCTTTTGCGATGCGCGATTTGAATTGCTGACCATAGAACATGGCGGTGTGTCGAAAGCGCGCAATACCGGCATAGCTCACACCGCTACTAAATACATCAGTTTTGTCGACGCCGACGATATGCTCCATCCGCAAATGTTGGAGATGCTCCTGAAGACAGCTACAGACCTGGATGCGCAGGCTGTAATCTGCGGGATGGTCCGTGGTGAACGGTGCCCGTTTAAGTCACTTCCGGATAAGCAGGAGGAGTATGCTGTAAAAGACATTGCAGGCAAAGCTACGATATACACCTATCAGGAGGCGATGCGCGCAGCGCTCTACCAGTCGGTCATCCTAAACTCTCCCTGTGGTCTGTTGCTTGATACGTCACTACTCACGCCTGAGGCCTTATTCCGCGAAGGCACACGTTTTGAGGACCTCGATGCCTTTTACCGCTACCTTGAAGGGGCTTGGCGCATCGCTGTGATTCCACAAAAGCTCTATTTTTACCGCACCAACCCGCATAGTTTTATGAACCGATGGAGCACAGAGCGACTTGATGTGCTCGATGTTGTGGATCGAATGACCAATTGGATGCATCAGCGCTACCCGGAGCTTGACGCTGCTGTCGCTGACCGCAGTTTCAGCGCTCACTTCAACACCTTACTTCTGCTTTATCGCCACCGCATCGATAACTCTAATGCTGAAAAGCGTTGCATCGGAGTAATCCAAAATCTGCGCCGGGCTGAACTGACCAATCCCGACGTTCGTCTGAAAAACAAAGCAGGCGCCCTCCTCTCCTATCCTGGTTCACCGGTTCTGCGCATCGCCTCGCGCTTCTACTTCCTCTGACTACACTTCGTATCGATATAAACATAAAAAGGCGCTCATCACGAGCGCCTTTTTATTGGTTTCCAATAGGTACAATTTCTAAGGTAAAAAAGATTGTTTTAGGTTTGCGATACAAAGGTCGACTTTTTATCCACAGCCACAAAATTTTTTAATATGTTCTGCGACATACTTTTAAAACCATCTAACTGCCAAAATCGCCAAAATTTCGCTTTATCTTTCAATATATCAATCGTTTAAGTCGATTAATAAATTTTATTCAGCAATTGTTAAATATAGTTAAATCAAGCGGTTTGTCTGTAAAATTTCTACTAAACTCGCTTTTTTCTACAATTTTTCAATCAGACTATTCTTGGATGACGACGAGAAATCTGCGCCTTATTTCACATATTTTTACTCTTTAAAAGTATGCAGACTGAAAGTCTCGCCATCGAAAACTCCATAGGAAAAGTGGTAAATCCAATCGCCAAGGATGATTACCCGCGTGCCTTCGGGAGATATGGGAAGGTCAAGCAAAATGTGCCGATGACCGTACACGAAATAATCAATCGTCGGGTCGACATCACGCAGATATTCCTTGCTGAACACAACAAGCGGTTCGTTTTCCTCGCCTTCAAAAGCCGGCACATCGTCGGGCGAATATCCACGCGAAGATTTCGACCAGCCGTGAGCGAAGGCAATTGTCCACCGGGGATGGATTGCCGCATAAAGTTTCTGGCAGAATTTACTGCGAAACATTGCGCGAAGGAAGCGGAATGTTGGTTTAAGTTTCCCCACACCGTCGCCGTGCGTAAGGAAAAAACGTTTACCGAGAATATCACGCACCACATACCCGTCAACGACTTCCACGCCTATTTCATTGCGCAGATAATCAAACAGCCATATATCGTGATTACCTATAAACCAGTGTATCTTCACTCCGCTGTCGGCCATCCGGGCAAGTGCGCCGAAAAACCTGATAAAACCACGGGGAGCGACATTGCGATACTCATACCAGTAATCGAGCACATCGCCGAGCATATAGAGTTCGTCGGCATCCCCGGCAATGGAGTCGAGAAAGCGCACTACTCGCTTTTCCCACTCCAGTGGATCGGGAAAATAGGTAGCACCAAGGTGCATATCCGATATGAAATAAATGCGCGGCATACTGGTGAATCAGCAGAAGTAAATCGGGCGAAGTGAATCGGTAGAAGTGAATCGGTAGGGGTGAATCGGTAGGGGTGAATCGGTAGGGGTGAATCGGTAGGGGTGAAACAAACGGAGAGAATCAGAGCATACCGAGTTCGAGTTTGGCCTCCTCGCTCATCATATCTTTATCCCACTCCGGCTCGAACACCACATTTATGTTTACCGAAGCAAGTCCCTCGATAGATTCAAGTTTCAGACGCGCATCCTCCACGATAAAATCGGCCATCGGGCAGGATGGGGCAGTCATAGTCATATCCACCGTAAGGTTGGCGTAATCGTCAATATCTATTTTATATATAAGACCGAGGTTGTAGATATCGACCGGAATTTCCGGATCGTACACTGTTTTGAGCATTTCCACAACTTTCTCCTCAAGTCGGAGGCGGGTTTCTGAATCCATAACAATACATTTATCTCCCGCGCTTCCGGCAGATGCCGGACGGCTACGGGCTGTAAAACCTATATATTGACAAAATTACTCTTTTTTTTCTTCTCCCACAACTTCTTTAACTGTAGATTTTAATTCTTACTTGAAACTTGCACTAATGGAGCATTACCTATGATCGATGCAGATTCAGAGAATGAGCTGTAATATGAGCCTAATATTTTCTTTGCACCAGCAAGGATGAAAAGTTCTTCAGTGGCATCTTTTATTCCATTCAGCGTCGTTCTTGTAGCCGGGTTTCGGCTACAGAAAATGGTATCTTCTCCGAATTGAGTAATAAACTTTGCCTTGGTCTCTTCGCTATCTGTAGCAAGATAAAACTTAGTGTGGGGATTTTGAGATAATATCTTTTCTATTTCCGTAATAAACAATTCATCAGGGCTATATTTTACGGACATCAGATTATCTGATCTACGAATATGTATACCGATGTAATCATTGCCCAACATCCTCTTTTTGATATTTACCCTATTTTCTATTTCAGGATTCAAATTAAAAAGAGTCCGATAATATTGATTGCTAAAGGGATAAAAAACAGTGCCGGCCTGTATATATATCGTTCCCTTACGATTACCTGTATTGCCGAACAATCTCTGCTTCGAATCCTGGATTACATCATCAAGCGATGCAAATTCATCGAAGAATCTATGTGAATATCTTTTCAGAGTTAACGATGTTATGTAAAGATTACGCAGTCGAGGTATTGAATAATTAATTCTATATATCGCTTTAGAGGGATATTTAATCCTATCCTTCAAAACATCGGGCAATATAAATAAATCTTCATATCTCGCAGCCAATTCATCGTTCACGGCCCAGACCACTTCATAATCCGAACCGGTTTCCATAGCTAAAGCAATACCTGACGCTATACAACGCATCCTATTCGCCAGTCCGCCAATCGGATTTATAATAATCTTAGTCATAACAACTCACTTAACGTCATGCTGATAACAGAGGACAAAAACTCTCCGTATGTGCAAAGGTAAACAAATTTATCTGAAACAACATAACAGTGATAATATTTTGAAAGCTTAATTCAACCAACAGGTTTCCTGAATAAATCCGGTAAGTTTCCATTACTTTGTAATTTCGGGAATATCAAATGGGTAATCTTTCAATATAATACGAACGAATAATGTCGAAATTACAGCCGAAATAAGGTCGGGGAAAAACCCGAAAAGTCAAGGGAATTCCGTAACTTTGCGGTATGATTCCCTATCTGCAGATTGAAGAACTTACAAAAAGCCACGGCGACAGGATGATTTTCGCCGATGTGACTTTCGGTATAAATCAGGGCGACAAGATTGCTCTGATTGCCAAAAACGGCACGGGCAAAACCACCCTGCTACGCTGCATCGCGGGAGTGGAGAGCGCCGATTCCGGAAAGATCACGCCCCGCGCCGACCTCCGCATAGGCTATCTGGAGCAGACACCGCAACTTCCCGCCGACTGCACCGTGGAACAGTTTGTCGGCACAAACGACCGGCTGAAAAGGCTTCTCACCCAGATGGGTGTGACCGTAACCGACCAGCTTATAGGTCATCTGTCGGGCGGTCAGCGCAAGCGTATGGCTATGGCCAAAGTGATAGCCTCCGACCCCGACTTACTCATACTCGACGAACCTACCAACCACCTCGACATCGACACTATCGAATGGCTTGAAGGGTATCTGTCGCGCCAGAAGGTGACACTGCTGATGGTGACTCACGACCGCTATTTCCTTGACCGCGTCTGCGACAAAATCATCGAGATTGACCGTGCGCATCTCTTCGTTTACGAGGGCAACTACGCCAACTTTCTGCGCCGCCGGCGTGAACGCATCGATGCTATGACCTCCGAACTGGCCAAGGTGCGCAATACTCTGCGTAAGGAGCAGGAATGGATGAACCGTCAGCCCCAGGCACGCGCCGGGAAAGCGCAATACCGCATCGACGCATTCCACGACCTGAAAGTCCGCTCGCAGGTGAATCTGCGTCAGAAGGAAGTGGAACTGAATGTAAAGTCGTCGTATATAGGCTCAAAGATTTTCGAGGCGGTGGATGTGAGCAAAAGTTTCGGCGACAAAAAAGTGCTCGACCATTTCAGCTACACCTTCGCCCGATATGAAAAAGTAGGTATAATCGGGCGGAACGGCGTAGGGAAATCCACCTTCATAAAGATGCTTCAGGGGCTGGAAAAGCCCGATTCCGGACACTTCGACATAGGCGAGACGGTGCGCTTCGGCTATTACAGTCAGGAAGGAATTTCCTTCGATGAAAACAAGCGCGTAATCGATGCCATCACCGAACTGGCCGAAGACATTGTAGTGAACGACGGCGTGCACTACTCCCCTATGCAATTTCTGCAGCATTTCCTGTTCACGCCCGTCGACCAGCAGAAATATATCGCCAAACTCAGCGGCGGTGAGCGCAGCCGACTACATCTGGCTTCCGTGCTGATGAGGTCGCCCAACTTCCTGATTCTCGATGAGCCGACCAACGACCTCGACATCGTCACACTGGGCATACTGGAGGATTATCTCGCCTCCTTCAAAGGGTGCGTGATAGTGATTTCGCACGACCGCTTCTTCCTGGATTCCATAGCCGACCATCTTTTTGTATTTGAGGGAGATGGCTCCGTGAAGGATTTTCCCGGCAACTACTCGGAATACCGTGAGTGGCGCAAAGCCCGCGAGAAGGAGGAAAAGGAAGCTACCGAGGCTGCTGCCGCGACAAAGAAAGCACCCGAAACCACGGGCAAAGTGAGCCGTGGCGGTCTGGAACGTGCCCCGAAACTCACCTTCAGCGAGAAGAAAGAAATGGAGCAGCTAACTGCCGAACTGGACACCCTCAACAAAGAGAAAGATGCTCTGGAAGCACTTTTCAACTCCGGTGAAACCATCAGCGATATTGCCGAAAAATCGCGCCGCTATACCGAGCTGAAAGAGATAATCGACGAAAAGGAATTCCGATGGCTCGAGCTTTCGGAGAAGATGTAAGGGCAGTCTGACTCGCAAAACCCACGGGCACGACACCACGACCTATACATTTTTCCCGACGGACGAGGCTTGTTAGTGAGAAATTTCGTAATTTTGCAAAAGATTACGCCACATATAATTTGCAAATAAAATCAGCAAAAATACACCATATAATATATTATGAAAACCCGCGACGAACTTATAGACCAGCTTCTCGACCTGGCATTCGCTGAGGATGTCGGCGACGGCGACGCCACAACACTTTCCACCATTCCCGCCTCCGAACAGGGTGCCCAGCATCTTTTAGTAAAAGAGGAAGGCATACTTGCCGGCGTGGAAATCGCACGCAAAGTGTTCGAGAAATTCGACCCGACGCTGAAAATGACCGTCTACATCCACGACGGGGCTCACGTAAAACCGGGCGACATCGCCTTCAAGGTGACAGGTGCCGTGCGCTCTCTGCTTCAGACCGAGCGCATTATGCTCAATATTATGCAGCGTATGAGCGGCATAGCCACGCAGACAGCCCGCTATCAGGAGCGACTGAAAGGACTCAAGACCAAGGTACTCGACACCCGCAAGACTACTCCCGGGCTGCGCATTCTCGAAAAAGAGGCTGTAAAAATCGGCGGCGGCGCCAATCACCGTATGGGTCTGTTCGATATGATTCTTATCAAGGATAACCACGTTGACTTCGCCGGAGGCATTCCCCAGGCCGTAGAGGCCGCTCGCAAATGGATGAAAGAGAACGGTAAAAACCTGAAAATCGAGGTTGAGACACGCAATGCCGCAGAAATCGACCAGGCTCTGGCCGAAGGTGCCGACCGCATTATGTTCGACAACTTCACCCCGGCACAGACGGCCGAGGCTGTGAAGCAGGTGGCCGGTCGTGCCGAGACAGAATCGTCGGGCGGAATCACACTCGACACCCTCCGCGATTATGGCGAAGCCGGTGTGGACTTCATCTCAGTGGGCGCGCTTACTCACTCAGTGAAAGGGCTTGATATGTCGTTCAAGCACTGCGACGCCTGATTCTTCAAGCACTGCGACGCCTGAGAGTTCGCACTCTCCCACTCCCGACTTTTCCGCAGACATCTCAGAGCAGCTCGGCCAGAGAACCGACTACCAGGTCGGCTTTCCCGGCGAGCTGTTCTGCCGGATTTGTGGTGGCGATACCCACCACATACGCGCCAGAACGGCGCCCGGCCTCAAGTCCCTGGAACGAATCCTCAAATACGATACAATCCTTCGGGTCGGCTCCTGCCTTTGATGCGCCGACAAGATATGGCTCCGGATCGGGCTTCGACCGGGTCACATCGGCAGCGGTCACAATGGCATCGAAATGGCCTGCGAAATCGGGATGCTGATTGAAAAGATATTCCATCTTCTTATCGTCGCTCGATGTGACGATGACCGTCTTCAGCCCCTCGGCACGAAGCGCGTAGACAAACTCCAGCGCTCCCGGAAAAACGGGATACACTATCTCGTTTTCAAACTCGTGAAGCAGCCGGTCTACATCGCGGCGCACCTCCGGGTCGGCGAAATAGGTGGTGAGAATGTCGTTAAGCGTAGTGCCCTTTATATCATGGGCAAACGTTGGCGATGGAAGATGATGTATCTCGCCCACACGCTGCCAAAACTTAGTGTAGAGAGTCTCGCTGTCGATCAGTACGCCGTCGAGGTCGAAAAGAGCAGCCCTATAACCTTTGAAGCGCCCGGCGCCCTTAACCGTATCAGAGCCTGTATTTGTGTTCATAAAATTGATACAATGCATTTGTGAGCCGCAAAGTTACTACTTTTTCTCAAAAATCTCAAATGGCAAACGCTGCTGACATATCCACAAAGAAGAGCAACCCGATGTCGCTGGGCACTCTCCCCGTGGGCAAACTGCTGCTGCAATATTCCGTGCCGGCGATTATTGCCTCGGTGACAATGTCGCTTTACAATATCATCGACAGCATCTTCATAGGCCGCGGTGTGGGCGCTATGGCCATTGCCGGTCTTGCCATTACATTTCCGCTGATGAATCTTGTGGTGGCCTTCGTCACCCTCATCGCCGTGGGCGGCGCCACCATCAGCTCGATCTACCTGGGACAGAAAGAATATTCCCGCGCCACCGACGTAATCAACAACGTGATGGTATTCTGCGTGATACACTCGATAGTGTTCGGCGGCCTATGCCTGATATTTCTCGACGACATACTGATGCTCTTTGGCGCCACACCGGAGACGATACCCTACGCGCGCGAGTTTATGCGCGTAATCCTCTACGCCACTCCTGTTTCATTTGTTTTCATCGGGCTTAACAATCTTATGCGTGCCACCGGTTATCCGGCAAAAGCAATGATTTCGGCCCTGTTATCAGTATGCGTGAATGTGGTGCTCTGCCCCCTGTTTATCTACACATTCCACTGGGGCATAGCCGGGGCGGCCTTCGCCTCGGTCTGCGGCCAGTTCGTAGCCTTCGTATGGGTGCTTGCCCACTTTATGTCGAAGAAGAGCATCGTGCATTTCGACAGCCACAACCGCTGGTTTACACCCCGCATCATAAAGCGCATCTACGAAATAGGGCTTTCCCCCTTCCTGATGAATGTCACAGCCTGCTTCGTGGCTGTGTTTCTCAATAAAGCGCTCGTCGAATATGGTGGCTCCGACGGCAACCTCGCCATCGGCGCATTCGGCATCATCAACCGCACCACAATGTTCTTCGTGATGGTGGTGTTCGGCGTCACCCAGGGTATGCAGCCCATCCTCGGATTCAACTACGGCGCGCGCAACTGGCAGCGTGTCAACCACACGCTGCGCACCGGCATCTTAATCGGCGTGGCCATCACCACCCTCGGATGGATTATCACCGAGTGCTTCCCCAACGCCATATCCTCCATGTTCACCACCGACGAGCGCTTGATCGACATCGCCCGCACCGGCTTCCGCATCTTCTTCGCCGCTTACCCGGTAATCGGCTGCCAGATAGTGATTCAGAACTATTTCCAGTCGATTGGCCGTCCATCCATATCAATCTTCCTCTCGCTCACACGCCAGCTTATCTTCCTGCTCCCCTGCCTGCTGATACTTCCCCGCCTGTGGGGCCTCGACGGCGTATGGGCCTCAACCTGCGCCTCCGACTTTCTGGCATTCGTAGTGGCAGTAGTCACGCTGATAATCACAAAGAAACAATTCCGCAAAACCCATGTCTAAGCAATCACTCCAACTGAGGGTTTCTCCCGAAACAGCATACAATTCCATGCGGCTCTCGGCCGAGGTTTCCACCCGTCTGGGCATCGACATCAACCGTCTGAAGGAGGTGCGCATAGTGCGCCGCTCCATCGACGCCCGCCAGCGCCGCGTGATGATAAACCTCAGCCTCGACCTATTTATCGACGAGATGCCGCTGCCGGAGGAGTCGCTGGCGCAACCGGTGGAATACAAGCAACTTCCCGCCGATGCACCTTCTGCCATCGTGGTGGGCGCCGGTCCGGCCGGACTGTTTGCAGCACTCCGGTTGATCCAGGAGGGAGTGCGCCCGATTGTGCTCGAACGCGGAAAGAGCGTGGAGGAGCGCGGCAAAGATATGGCTCGAATAGCGCGTGAAAACATCGTAGACCCCGACTCAAACTATTGTTTCGGCGAAGGGGGCGCAGGGGCTTATTCCGATGGCAAGCTCTACACCCGCAGCAAGAAACGTGGTCCTGTAGATAAAATTCTCAACATATTTGTGCAGCACGGCGCAAAGGAGGAAATCCTCATCGACGCACATCCGCATATCGGCACCGACCGGCTCCCGCAGGTAATCAAAAGGATACGCGAAACGATACTGCGGTGTGGCGGTGAGGTGCATTTCTCCACCCGTGTAGCATCCCTACAGACCGCCGATAAACCTGACGGCACCACTGCCGTAACCGGAGTAATCACCTCCGACGGCACCCGTCTTGAAGATCCGGTTATCCTTGCCACCGGCCATTCTGCGCGCGACATCTACCGGATGCTCGATGCATCAGGCGTACGAATCGAGCCAAAGGGAATCGCCGTAGGCGTGCGCGTGGAGCATCCTCAGCACCTTATCGACTGCATACAATATCACAACCCCAATGGTCGCGGCAAATATCTCCCGGCCGCTGAATATTCATTGCTCACCCGTGTGGGCGGTCGCGGGGTGTACTCCTTCTGTATGTGCCCAGGCGGATTCATCATACCTGCTGCTACCGGACCTGATCAACTTGTAGTAAACGGTATGTCGCCGGCATCGCGCGGCTCCAAGTGGGCTAACTCCGGAATGGTGGTGGAGGTTCTGCCGGAAGATCTTACAGAATATGATTCCTTCGGCAATCTGAAAGTGATGAAATTTCAGGAGGATATCGAAAAACGATTCTATGAGGATGCCAAAGGCACTCAGAACGCGCCGGCTCAACGACTTACCGATTTCGTGGAGGGAAGGCCCTCGAAGTCGCTCCCGTCATCGTCGTATGCGCCCGGAGTGCATCCGGCTCGCGTAGACCATCTGCTGCCACCCTTTGTGGCATCGCGCCTGCGCGAAGGGCTCAGGGAGTTTGGCCGGAAGTCGCGCGGATATCTCACCTCCGAAGCCGCCGTTATCGGCGCCGAGACCCGCACTTCATCGCCGGTGCGTATTCCGCGCGACAATGAATCGCTGCGCCACATCGATCTGCCCGGGCTATATCCCTGCGGCGAAGGAGCCGGTTATGCCGGCGGCATAGTGTCGGCAGCCATCGACGGTGACCGCTGTGCCGAAGCACTCGCCGCCACCCTCAAAAGATAATAAGAGCCTCCCTCAAAGGATAATCATCTGAGGTTGGAGTTGAATCAGCAATAAAAATTTGGATCCGAATCGGCAATAGCTGGTAAAGCAATTCCTATTGCCTGAGGGCGTCGCGGCGCGTCATATAGTCGCCGAGCCAGAGGCCCCCAATGATGAGCACGCAGCCGAAGCACCCGATGAGTGTAATCGGGTCATCCTTACCGAAGAGGATAGCGGCAATAATCATTGTGCATACCGGCTGCACATAGAGGTAATTGTTGGTTTTGATGGCGCCGAGTTTCCCCATCACCCAAGCCCAGAGCAAATAAGCTATCATCGAACAGAACACTCCGAGGAAGAGAAGATTGCCCAACACCTCAGGTTTGAGTAACACCGACGGAGCGGAAATCGGCTCTTTGGAGATAATCCAGAAAGGTATCGCAGTAATCAGGCCGTAAAAAAATGTCTTGCGGGTGACAAACTGAGCCGTATATGTTACATTCAGCTTGCGCAGAACGAGGCTGTATATAGCCCAGGAGAATGCCGCACCCAAAGCGAGCATATCTCCTATCATTGTGGAGAGGGTATCGTGGCCCGGCCCTGCGCTGGTGGCTGTGAACCCATCTTTGAAAATAATGAACCCCACCCCGATAAACGCTATCAATGATCCCAGATAAGTCCACTTGCCGGGGCGCTCCGATTTATATAGCGCGCCTATCAGCAATGTGGTGAGCAGCGGCGACAGAGTGGTAATCATCGACACATCGCTCACGCGTGTATAATTCACGGCGTTGTTCTCGGCAATAAAATAAATCGAGGAGCCGCACAAGCCGCACACCAGGAACAGCAGTTCGTCGCGCCAGTTGGCAGCCCACAACCGTCGATGACATCCGATAAGAACGAGCAGATATGCCAGCACAAAGCGGTAGATGTAAATCTCCACCGGACCAAGCCCATTGTTAATCAGGACTTTGGTGGATACAAACGAGCCGCCCCACATACACACGGCCACAAGCGCGCCTAAGTGACATATAAGTAGGCTCTTACGGTTGAGAAACATCCTGGAAGATACCGCAGACATATAAGTCAGTTCACATTTAACATAAAGCCGCCGGCATTCTGTATAGCGGCCGGCTATATCACATTTCCGACCACGCAAATAATAAACCCCTGGCAGCTCGTCATCGCTAATTATTCATCTGCGAAATTATAAAAATTTTCCCGTTTGGCAATGAAATAATTGCCAAAATATTTGTGCAACCCGAGAGGTTTGTGTACTTTTGTAGAGTGGAAATTCCCACATCACCAGTTTAAAACTATTACAAAACACAATAATTTATGGAAGTTACAGGCAAAGTTATTATTGCCCTCCCCGAAGTGGCCGGTGTATCGAAAAGCGGCAACAACTGGAAAAAACGTGAATACGTTCTTGAGACTCTCGAGAGTTTCCCCAAGAAAATTCACTTCGACTTTTTCGGCGAACGTGCCGATCAGTATCCTCTGAACCCCGGCGATGTTATCCGCCTGAGCTTCGACATTGAGAGCCGCGAATACAACGGCCGATGGTATACCAGCATCCGTGGCTGGAAGGCAGAACCCGCACAGGAAGGCGCCGCCGCTCCTCAGGGTGCCGCATTCCCCACGCCTCAGCAGCCCGCCTACGCTGCTCCCGCCGCAGCTCCCGCTCCCCAGGGTTTGCCCGCCGAGCAGTCAGCCCCCCAGGGTTTCCCCGCGCCTCCCGCCACCCCCTCGGCTACCGATGATCTTCCTTTCTGATATTCCGGAAGATGCAATTAAGCAATACAGAATCATCTCATACAAAGTGCGTTGCGAACATCGTAGCGCACTTTTTTGTTCTTCTCTAAAAAATTGCATAACTTTGCACATGCACCTGTTATGAAGAAGAAAGTCACTAAGAAGAATACAGCGCTACTTGCCTCACGCCTCGCAACGGTCATAGGCAAATGCAAACGCGCCTATACCTATTTTACCTCCGGAGTGTGGAGCGACACCCGTCGCAACTGGATGGTAGACACGGTGAAGACGCTCAACCTATCGGTGCGCTCGTTTCTCAACGGCGACCTTCAGGTGCGTGCCGCAGCGCTCACTTATCAGACCCTCCTGGCCATAGTACCCGCGCTGGCACTGGTTTTCGCCATCTGCCGCGGCTTCGGTTTTCAAAACTTAGTGCAGTCGCAGATATTCTCGGCATTCCCCGCCCAGGAACAAGCCATTTCCACGGCTATGTCGTTTGTCGACTCCTACCTGTCGCAATCGTCGGAAGGGATATTTGTGGGAGTTGGCATCCTTTTCCTGCTCTGGACACTCATCTCGCTGATTTCAAGCGTAGAATATTCATTCAATAAAATCTGGAACATCCAGCAGGGGCGCACTATCTGGCGCAAGGTCACCGACTATACCGCCATAGTGCTCATCCTCCCCATCCTGATTATTTGCGCCAGCGGCATCACAGTGTTTATGTCGTCGGCGCTCCAGGGAGCCTTGAACCTGCCTATCATCTCGCCGCTGCTGTCGGGCATTCTTGACTGCTCGTCGGTGGTGTTGGTATGGCTGTTCTTCGCAGGCACCTATCTGCTTGTGCCCAATACTAAGGTTAAATTCAAAAACGCCTTTTTTGCAGGCGTACTTGCCGGCACGGCTTTCTTAATCCTGCAATGGCTCTTCGTAAGCGGACAGGTTTACGTCACACGCTACAATGCCATCTACGGCTCATTCGCATTCCTGCCTCTGCTGCTGATATGGTTGCAGCTGGTATGGCTCATCACACTTTCCGGCGCCGTATATTGCTACTCATCGCAGAACATCTTCGAATTCAGTTTCTCCGATAAAATCACCGACATAGCAGAAGAATACCGCTGGCGCATCCTCCTGGCCGTTATGACCATCGCTATACGCCGCTTTGTCGAGGAGAAAAAGCCCCTCACCGACCTGCAGATTTCGCTTCGCTACAATCTGCCCATATCACTGGTGACACTTTCGGCCAACCGACTCATCAACGAAGGTTTGATGATGCGGGTGGTGCAATCGCCCGGTAGCGACGAATACGCCCTGAGCCCGGCCGTCGACCCCTCCACATTCTCTTTGGGCGAATTTCTCAGGAGAATGATGAAGCATGGCACCTCGCAGTTTATCCCCGGTTTCGCCCGTCGGTTCGTCAAGACCAACGAGGCCCTGGATTCAGTGATAAACCCCTCTTTCGCCCAGGCCGACAAAATATTGATTTCTTCTTTAACAATTAATGATATTAAAAATGAAACAACAGATCGCCACTGAAAAAGCACCCGGAGCAATCGGCCCCTACAGCCAGGCCATCGACTGCGGCCCTATGGTATTCGCTTCCGGTCAGATACCTATCGACCCCGCCACCGGCAACATCCCCGAAGGCATCACAGAGCAGACCCGTCAGTCGCTCCGCAATGTCAAGGCCATCCTTGAAGCCGCCGGTCTTACAATGGACCACGTAGTGAAAACTACCGTCTATCTCGCTGATATGGCCGACTTTGCTGCAATGAACGCCGTATACGCCGAGGCTTTCTCCGCTCCCTTCCCTGCCCGCTCTGCAGTAGCCGTGCGCGAGCTCCCCAAGAAAGTGCTGATAGAAATCGAAGTTCTCGCCGTAAAGTAACGCCTCTCTAAGCTCCCCAAAAGCTTTTGACAACCTCTTATCCTGCAAGCAACGTCTTAGCCCATAGAGGGAGCAAAATTACAAATAACGTATCAACCCGTACGGACGCGCCGCTATTACCGAATGCATTATCATCAAAAGTATCGCGGACGCGTCAGAATGGTTCATTGTGGGGGCTGGCGTAGATCATTGTAGGGTTGGTACAACCCATTGTGGGGACTGGCGTAAACCATTGTAGGGTTGATGCAACCCATTGTGGGGACTGGCGTAAACCATTGTAGGGTTGATGCAACCAATTGTGGGGGCTGGCGTAGACCATTGCAGGGTTGATGCAACCCATTGTGGGGGCTGGCGTAGCCAGCTGTCAGGGTAGCCAGGGGTGCAGCTGCGCGGAGCGCTGCAAACCCCTGGTTTCCCACCTCTCCCCAACAGAAAGCGCTTCGTAGATGCGCGCCTCAGACCCAACAGACTCCTGACGCGCATCTACGAAGCGCAATATTCTATACGTTGTCTTGAAATCCAGGGTTTTGCAGCGCTCCGCGCAGCTGCACCCCTGGCTACACTCTTTGGCCAGCTACGCCGGCCCTCACATTGTGCGCAGAGTGCAAACTCTTCATATATTGTGCGCATACGGCATTCCCATACATTGTGCGCATACGGCACTCCCATACATTGTGCGCATACGGCATTCCCATACATTGTGCGCATACGGCATTCCCATACATTGTGCGCATACGGCACTCCCATACATTGTACGCATAGTGCAAACACTATCATTGAACGCAGACGACAGCGCCATCAACCTGGGGTGCATTCCAACACATATGGCGGCAAAATAAGCACATAATGCACTAGATGTCAGCGCAATAGGAGCATCAAAAAAATCGGAGTGTGTAATAAAGGGAGCTACGGTTAGCCGTATTTCGAGATTTTACGGAGCTGAGCCTCGTCGAGCAGACGGATTTTGCGACCGTCGACCGTAATAAGCTTCTCACTTACAAAGCCAGAGAGGGTGCGGATGGCATTGGAGGTGGTCATATTCGAGAGGTTAGCCAGATCCTCGCGAGCCATATAGATTCTCAGCGTCATATTGTCATCCTCATATCCGTAATGGTCGCGAAGCACAATCAGAGCTTCAGCCAAGCGGCCGCGTATATGCTTCTGGGTAAGGTTGACAATCTTCGTGTCGCTGCCGCCCAGATTGCGCGAAAGCTCGTGGATGAAGAACCAGGCCAGTTCGCGGTTGTTGTTGATCATCTCTTTCACAAGAGTCATAGGCAGTGTGCCCACGGTGGAAGGCTCGAATGCGGCAGCCGACGAGTTGTAGCGCTCATTGGCAAAATAAGCGCGGTAGCCGAAATATTGCACCGAACGAATCAGTCGCAGGATCTGCACCCTGCCGCCAATGCCATCTTTAAATTTCTTCACCTTACCCTGAAGGAGGCACCAGAGAAATTCCGGCTCCTCGCCTTCGGCATAAATCATTTGGTTTTTCTTGAAGTGATGCACCACAAAAGAGTCGACAATCTTCCGCTTCTCATCACTGGTGAGCACGGTCCAGATTTCCGACATATCCTCGCTCATCACCTTTTCAAGTGCTTTCTTTATCATTTCAGGGGGTACGCGACGTGTTTTTATGTTTTACAACACAAAGTTACAACATTATTTTCTAACTACCAACATTCCATTGTATAATTTTCGATTAACCGCAATCCGCAGCAGCACCGGCATACCGTATTTTAGCATTTTATACTTCACTGAAAATCACCACCAAACGAATTAACCGAAGAAATATTTTTGAAAATCAGGGCTAAAAATTTTGTCAAATCGAAAAAGATGTCTAACTTTGCACTCGCAATGGCGGGATAGCTCAGCTGGTTAGAGCGTCGGATTCATAACCCGGAGGTCCCGAGTTCAATTCTCGGTCCCGCTACAAGTCAAAAAAACGCTGCTTCGATTTTCGATGCAGCGTTTTTTTGTTTACCTTTGCATTACCCTTACAGCAGAGGCTTACTTCCTATTACAAATTCCACTTTTTCATCAGAAAACAGATGTTTCCCACATATATAATAATTGTGGCCGCCGGCAGCGGTACCCGTTTCGGCGCTGACATTCCCAAGCAATTTCTCCCTCTCGCAGGAAAACCGGTGGTAATGAGAGCCATCGAGCGGCTGCAAAGCGCCCGCCCGGAGGCAGAGATCATCCTTGTCATTTCAGAATCGGAGCAGCCTCGCTGGGAGGAGCTATGCCGCGAACAGGATTTCAAATCCCCTATGATTGTCTTTGGTGGCGCTACCCGCTGGGAATCAGTAAAGAATGGCCTGGAAGCTATTCCGACCGACGCCAACCCCAACTCGATTGTGCTGATTCATGACGGCGCACGTCCGCTGGTCGACTCCAATACGGTCAGTCGCGTTTGTGCCGCAACGCTCAACACCGACGGCGCCATTCCTGCCGTGGAAGTTACCGACTCACTCCGCCGACTCGATGAGGATGGCTACGCCTCAGAACCTGTCGACCGCTCAGAATACCGAGCCGTGCAGACTCCTCAGGGTTTCAAGCTATGGCGGCTTCGTCAGGCTTACTCGCTCCCCTACGATGCTTCGTTCACCGACGATGCTTCTGTGCTGGCCGAAGCCGGTTTCACAAACATCTGCCTCGTGAAAGGGTCGCCCGACAATATCAAAATCACTCATCCGCGCGACATTGCCATCGCCGAGGCCATCCTTGATTTTACCACCGAATAATCCACCTCTCACCTACTGACAACTGCGCTCCACCTTCACTACTGCTGCGGGCAACGCATATTAAATGAACTCCGTCCACGATTTCGACATAAAATTCATCAAGGGAATCGGCCCCGCCAAGGCCAAACTCCTGCAGGAGGAATTGGGCATAAAGTCGCTCTCCGACCTTGTGCACCATTTCCCCAGCCATTATGTCGACCGGTCGGCCGTATATGCGATTCGCAATTTTTGCGACGAGATGCCCTATGTGCAGGTGCGAGGCCGTTTCGTCAGTTTCACCATCCAGGGCGAAGGCGCCAAGCGCCGCCTGACAGGACTATTCACCGACGGCACCGCCACGATGGAGGTGGTATGGTTCAACCGCATCAAAGCCCTGCAGGAGGCATATCACACCAATACGGAGTATCTGCTCTTTGGCAAGCCCAAAGAATTTAACGGCCGCTGGTCGATGACCCATCCCGAAGTAGACCTGCCTAACTCCGCCACTGCGGCACAGGGTTTGCGCGGCGTATATCCGCTCACCGAAAAACTGCGCAACCGAGGTATCACTTCCCGCAGTCTGTTTCAATGGATTTCCAGCGCACTCTCGCTCGTAAAGCATTTCGACGAAACTCTTCCCGCCGAGATCGTGCAGGCACGCCATCTCCCTGACGCCGACACTGCCCTGCGCAACATCCATAACCCCGCCAACAATGAAGTGCTCAACGCTGCACGTTTTCGATTGAAATTCGAGGAACTTTTCTATCTGCAGCTCAATATACGCCGCTACGCGCTGAAGCGTTCAGCAGCCGTGCAAGGCCGGCTATTTTCGCGCATCGGATTGTTTTTCAACAACTTCTACTCACAATGCCTTCCGTTTGCCCTGACCGGCGCACAAAAGCGTGTGCTCAAAGAGATACGCGCCGATGTAGGGTCAGGCCGGCAGATGAACCGCCTCGTGCAGGGCGATGTCGGCTCCGGGAAAACCATCGTGGCTCTGATGGCAATGCTGATGGCACTCGACAACGGCACGCAGGCTTGCCTGATGGCGCCCACCGAAATCCTTGCCACACAGCACTATGAGTCGCTTCGCGAACTCGCCGCAAAGGTAGGTGTGAACATCCGGCTTCTCACCGGTTCCACCAAAGCCAAGGAACGCGAAGAAATAGACCGGATGCTCCTTGATGGGTCGCTGCACATTCTTGTGGGCACCCACGCCGTGATAGAAGACCGCGTGCAATTCCGCGACCTCGGGCTGGCTGTAATCGACGAACAGCACCGCTTCGGAGTGGTGCAGCGCGCACGCCTGTGGGGAAAAAATAAGATTGCGCCGCACATCCTGGTTATGACGGCCACCCCTATCCCCCGCACGCTGGCAATGACCGTCTACGGCGACCTTGACGTTTCGGTTATCGACGAGCTTCCGCCAGGCCGCAAGCCCATCACAACTCTGCTGCGCTACGATGACCAGCGGATGCAGGTTTACCGGTCAATCGGCCGTCAGCTCGCTATGGGTCGTCAGGTTTACATCGTTTACCCCCTTATTAAGGAGAATGAAAAACTTGACCTGAAATGCCTTGAAGAGGGGTATGAACTGATTCGCGAGACCTTTCCGTCGTATCGCACGGCATACGTGCACGGCCAGATGAAGCCGAAGGAAAAGGACTACCAGATGAAACTTTTCGCAGAGAACACGGCGCAAATTCTGGTGGCGACTACGGTGATAGAAGTTGGCGTGAACGTGCCCAATGCCTCGGTTATGCTCATCGAGAATGCCGAGCGCTTCGGCTTGTCGCAGCTGCATCAGTTGCGCGGGCGTGTAGGGCGTGGTGCCGAGCAAAGTTTCTGCATTCTTATGTCGAAACGCAAAATCGGCCGCGACACACGAAAACGGCTCGAACTGATGACCCAGACTTCCGACGGATTTCTCATTGCCGAAGCTGATCTGAAGACACGCGGCCCGGGCGACCTTGAGGGCACAATGCAAAGCGGTATGCCTATGGAACTGCATATCGCCAACCTTGCCACCGACGGCCAGGTAGTGCAGATGGCGCGCGACAGCGTTGACGCGCTCCTCGACGCCGATCCGTCGCTCAGCGCCCCCGGCCATCAGATGCTTCTGCCGGAGCTGTCGCGCCTGTTTGCACGAAGCACCGATATGAGCCGAATCTCCTGAGAATGCAAGGAAGATTGTACTGCGTCAGGTAGGAAGCAATGCAAAATCGAGAAAAAAGTTCGGTTTTATGTCGCACAACACATATTTCATAAGTATGTAAGTATCAACTATTTGCAAAATCAATTAAATCTACGGAAACAATATTATAATATTTTAAGGTCAAAAAATTTCCATAAATGCTTTATTTTTAGTAATTTTGGAATCGAAAAAAAATCAGTGCTACTTATGCAGACAACTCTTGTCATCATAAAACCTTCAGGAATTCAGAAGGGCATTGCAGGCCGCATCATCTCCCGGTTTGAGGAGAAAGGCCTCATTATCGCAGGTATGAAAATGATGGAGCTTAACGAGAATATTCTCCGCGAGCACTACGCCCATCTTGTCGACCGTCCCTTCTTCCCCTCCCTGCTTCGCTCGATGATGGCAACTCCCGTGGTAGTTCTCGCCGTGAAAGGCGTCGACGCCGTGGCTGTGGTCCGTGCTATGACAGGCGCCACTAACGCCCGCAACGCCGCCCCGGGCACTATCCGAGGCGACTTCGGTATGAGCGGCCAGGAAAACATTATCCACGCTTCCGACTCCCCCGAAAACGCTGCCATAGAAGTAGCCCGATTCTTTAAGGCAGGCGAGGTCTTCGACTACACCCCCTGCACTCTCCCCGCATTCTACGCTCCCGACGAGCTTAACTCATAATCTCTCTCAACCCTTAACAAGATGCCATTCGAAAAAATCAAACAAATATTCATAATCACCGCCGCCGCACTTTGCGCAGCCCCGCTGTTCGCCCAATCATTCAAGCTCCCCTCAGCTCATAAATCGGAACACAAAGATCTTATTGCCCGTCAGCAGAACATCGGCAATCAGATTTCCGTAGAAGAGACTAAGAACTTCATCGACAATCTCTTCAAGGAAGAGGAAGAGCCTGAAATGGATATCTACACCGAAGGCTGGGAATCGAAGCGCGTCAATGCCTACGCAGGTATGGATGTGCCCGACACAAAGGTTATCGACGTGAGCAACTTCGCTATGCCCACCCCCGGCTACGTAACCTCGCCCTACGGCTATCGTCCCCGCTTCCGTCGTGTGCACAAAGGCATCGACCTCAAGTTGCAGACCGGCGACACCGTTCGCGCAGCATTCGACGGCCGAGTACGCCTCACCAACTACGAGCGCCGCGGTTATGGATATTACGTGATTGTTCGCCACCCCAACGGACTTGAAACCGTTTACGGTCACCTCTCGCGCTTCCTTGTTAAGCCCGACCAGGATGTAAAAGCCGGCGAACCCATCGCCCTTGGCGGCAACACCGGCCGCAGCTTCGGCAGCCACCTCCACTTCGAGACCCGTTTTATGGGCTACCCCATCAACCCGGCTGCCATCTTCGACTTCGCCAACCAGACAGTTCACACCGACGAATATACCTTTGACAAACGCACCTACACTCAGGCGCGCAACTTCGACCCGGACGCCAACTCGGAATACACCCGCCAGTATCTGGCTTCCAACCCGTTGCGTCCCGCAGCCGCTCACAACTCATCCAAATCTAAAGGTGCAAAGACCTACACCATCAAGCGCGGCGACTCGCTCAGCCGTATAGCATCGCGCAACGGCGTAACCGTTCGCCAGCTCTGCAAGCTCAACGGTCTTTCCACCAAATCGAAGCTGAAACCCGGCAAAAAACTCCGCATCCGCTAACCCCCGCGGCAGCACATAATCACCGAATCTACTAAGTTTATACGGCTGATAAATCCAGCCAACAATGGCGGCGTCAGCAATGACAACCGCCTATTTTTTGGGCGAGGTGGACATTTATTTGCATATTCCATACTCACTAAGGCTATGCGCATTTACCGGCTCAATAGGGGTCTGCGTAGCAGACCGTCAGTGCAGCCAGGGACGCAGCTGCGCATAGCGCTGCATCCTCTGAATAGCCATAGACGCATCAACCCGTAGGGACGCACCCCAGGTGCGTCCGTCACACGCACTGAGTATCGGTGGTTTAAGCGTGCGTCCCTACAATTTGATACGTTATTTTAGTTTTGAGACAGGCTCTCCTTGTGGCTCTCCCCTCAACTAAATACCGAGATCGAGGGCGGGGGAATCAGAAGGTGGCATGGAGGGCGATGCGCGGGCCGGAGCAGGAGGAACGAGGCTGGCCCAGACGGTAGGTCAGGCGCCATACCCAATCGACTCGAAGGATCTTAAACAGGTTGTCGATACCGGCAGATATTTCCATATAGGGCACGCCCTTCATCGACTGATACGGATTGTGTGTCTCGGTCTGGTTCGGTATATCTACCGGGAAACGATACAGCTCATTATGCTTCAGCGGATTGTTGCGGTCGCTGATGCCGCCATACCAGCCGCGGAAAGTAACTGCCTCGCGCAGCTTCAGTTTTTTCAGCAACGGTATATTATTGAGAATCGTACCGTTGGCCCAATACGTTATATCCCACATAGCGTATGAATCGTGGATAAACTCCATCGGGGTCATCAGGGCAAAGCTCTCGGGCTGTATTGTATAGGAAAGGTTGGCATTCGGGATGAGCAGACTCAGATAGGGCGACCGGCTCCATACGTGGCCGCCCTTCACGATGCAGTCGACGAAGCCAAATGCCGACAGCCAAAAGCGCTTTGAGAAACTCAACTCGGTCTTGTTCACCTCAAAGGGTGCACCCATTAAGCCCTTCGGAGCGTAGGTGTGCGTGAGCACCACCACCGGCGCATCGAAGTTGACCGGAATACGCTGAGTGCGCGTCTGGAAGAATTTCTCACCGGGAGCATAGCGAAGCTCTACCGAGAAAAGCGTCTCATTATAATGTCCGTAGCTGCGGCCGAAGCCATCGACAAAAGGCACCCAGGGGGTAGCCTCCTGCCGCTCGAAATTGGCCGAAGCGCGCACCGAAAAGTTATTGGCAAGTTCGAGCGTATAGTCGATGCGCGTCTGGCGGCGGTAGGTCATAAGCCTGTTTTCCATACGCTTGAGCGACAGAAAAACGTTGTCGGGGTTGGTGAAGAGGTAATGCTGCCCCACCTGATCGACATCATATTTTTCACTTACCGAAATCGAATGAATCGGAAACTCATTGGGGTGCAGCCGTTTTTCATTGAACGAATATTCCAGCGTAGCGCCATATTTCCACTTCTTATCCCGAAAACCGTATGCGCCATACCCCTTGGCGAACCAATGCGGCGAGAGCTGCGCGGTGGTAATGCCGCCGAAACGCAGACGCATTCCCTCCACCGAGTTGCCGGAAACAAATGTATTCACCGGGCCGATGTCGAACTTGGAATTTTTCCCCGTCTGCACATAGCCCGAAAACATTATTTTCAGGAATTTTTCGGCATAATAGTAAAGCTTCACCGAGCGGAGCTGCTGCATCAGTTGCCCTATCCGGTTCTCGTTTTTCGACGTTTTCACCAGACGTGCATCATCCCAGAAATGTTCGTCGCGGGCGTATGCGGCCACATCACTGAAACGTGACCCGAGCCTATCAAACAGCTCGCTGCGGGGCGAAGGATCGAAATTGTGGTCGGAATAGGCTGTGGTGCGGTGAATGAAAGCGCCCTTCGTGCCGGGGATGATTGACGCCTCCATATTGAAATCGTCGAGCGTCTTCAATCGTGCGCCATTGGGTGCGCGCTTGAATTCCTGCTCAATCTGCAGATGCTCCACGAAATTCAGATTTATCGACGGCGGCACATTCATCCGCACCTTGTGTACGAACATCGTACTGTCACCTTCGGCCACATAAAGCCTGCCGGTAAAACCGAACGAAGCGGGATTTCTCGGGGCAAAACTCAGCTCAATCCAGCGGCTTCCGTCGGGCTGCGGCACGGTGTCGGTCAGATAAAACTTATAAAAGTCGGGAGCAATGCGCGATAGCGGACTTACAAAACGGTTCTGCAGAATGTTTATATCGTTCTGATACAGGTCGATTTCGCGGAACACATCCTCCACCAGTGTGAGCATACTCTGCTGGTCGACAAGTTCGTCGACGCCCGAACTGCTCACACCCAAAAGATATTCTTTTTCCGATTCGGGATTGCGCCGGTATATCACATCCGACACCTTTTCCTTTACAGACAGCGGCAAAATCGGCTCACCCGTCACTGCAGAAGTATCCACATGCTCCCTAAGAAAGTCAAACTTTCCCTTTTTCTTCGGCCTTCCCTTGGAGTCAAGCGTATCGGCAAATTCCACCCGGTTCATTCCAAGGGTAATGCGCTCATATTTCCGGAAATTATAGAAATCGTGGCGATGCGGATTGGTGATGGAATCGGCGTGCCGGATACGCTGCATAAAGTCGACGGCCGGATTGTTGCGCTTGGAGTAATGCTCCTTTTTCCTGCGCACCACCACCTCGTCGAGCTGATGGCCCGATGGCACAAGAAACACCCTCATCGCCGCCGCCGAGCGCGAAGCCGGTTCGACCTTCTTCGTGTAGCCCATCGCCGAAAATTCCAGAAGCACCGACGGGGAATTCACCATCAACTGTGCTCGCCCCTCATCGTCGGCCAGGATGCCCTGGCTTGTGCCCTTTACGTAAATGGCAGTATACGGCACCGGTTCGCCCGATACCGAGTCGATTACCTCAACAAGCAGTTTGCGCGCCGCCCCCGCAGGGAGCGTCGTCAACAGCATGAAGAGGAAAATGAGTATTTTAGCTTTAAATCTTTTCAACCTTAGGATTTATTGTCGAAACGGCTCTGATTATAGAACCGGCTCTTAGATGTGGTTTCTACAAGAAACCTTTATGAGCTTGCTCCGAATTCCGGCAAGAATCATTAACTTTGCAAAGTTAGCAATTATCCCCCATTCGGGCAAAACCGCCGCCCCCAATCGGCTCCGCAATGGGCGATAAACCCTAAAAATTTCACCCTTTACACCAATATATTCACCGAAAATGGCAAAAGAAATCGAGCGCAAGTTTCTTGTCACCGACAGCAGTTACCGTACTATGGCTAAAAAAAGCCTGCCTATTTTGCAGGGCTACATCTCCAGGCGCCGCGAAGGCACCGTGAGGGTGCGTATCAAGGGCAATGAAGCGTTCATCACCATAAAAGGCATTACCGAAGGTATCGTGCGCAACGAATGGGAATACCCGATTCCGGTGGCCGACGCCCGGCAGATGCTCGAGCATTGCTGCGAGGGAAGACCCCTGGAGAAAACGCGATATTATGTCAACTTCAAGGGCTACACCTGGGAAGTGGATGAATTCGGCGGAAGACTCGCCCCGCTGGTCGTGGCGGAAGTTGAGATGTCCGACGCCAATGCCCGCCCAGAGTTGCCCCCCTTTATCGGCCGCGAAGTGAGCGACGACCCGGCCTACTATAATTCCAACCTGCGCCCATAACTTATAGAACTATAGCATTTAATTTAAGAATTAAGGGAATGCGTCGGCAGCACACTGTAAGAAAATTTGTTAAAAACACATCGGCTCGACGGCAGTAATTCCCGATATGATGATTTCTTTTTGTAATTTTGCAGTTAAATCCGAAAATACAGCATTTTCACACTATGCTTAGAAAAATCAGAATAGTTGCAGCTATAATTTTCCTATTGTGCATTACTGCAATGTTCATCGACTGGACCGGCACACTGCGCCACTGGTTCGGATGGATGGCAAAAATTCAATTTCTCCCGGCCCTGTTAGCGCTCAACGTTGTCGTTGTTGCCGCGCTCGTGGTGCTTACGCTGCTGTGCGGACGCATCTATTGCTCCGTTATCTGCCCGATGGGCGTTTTTCAGGATGTGGTGAATCACCTTTCAGCCAAACGGAAAGGGAAAAAGAAACGTTTCAAATACCTTCCGGCCAACAACTGGCTCCGCTACGGTGTGTTTGCACTGTTTGTCATTGCCATCCTGGCCGGATTCACAGCCATAGCATCGTTCATCGCCCCATACAGCGCCTATGGCCGTATGGTGCAGAATCTTTTTGCACCGATAGCAATCTGGATTAACAACCTCTTTGCCGACGTAGCCGAGAGCAACGACAGCTATGCCTTTATCGCCAATCCGCTATGGATTCGTTCCTGGGCAGTATTCATCGTAGCCGCTCTTACCTTTATAATAATCACCGCGCTGGCCTGGTGGAAAGGGCGAATCTATTGCAATACAATCTGCCCTGTCGGCACACTGTTAGGCTTCCTGTCGCGGTTCAGCTGGCTTCGCCCCGTAATCAACACCGACAAGTGCGCCAACTGCGGAAGCTGTGGCCGCCGGTGTAAAGCGAGCTGTATCAACACCAAGGAACACACCATCGACCTGAGCCGATGCGTGGCTTGTATGGACTGCATCGATGAATGTAGCTTCGGCGCCATCTCCTTCACCACCCGTCGCTCCAAGCTCATCAAAAGCTCCTCAAAAACAAAAGAAGCTACCCCGGCTAAAGAAGCTAACTCAACTAAAGAAGCTACCCCGGCTAAAGAAGCTAAAGCTGCCGACAGCGGCCGCCGAAGCTTTATCATCGCCGGTGCCACCATTGCAGGCTCGGTCATCATCGCGAAAGCGCAGAAAACCACCGACGGTGGCCTGGCCGTAATCGAAGATAAGCAGCCCTCCCACCGCAAAAACAAGCTTTTGCCTCCCGGCGCTCAGAGCCTGAAGAATTTCACAGAGCACTGCACCGCCTGTCAGCTGTGCGTATCGCAGTGCCCTAACGGCGTACTCCGTCCCTCCACCGACCTCGATGGATTTATGCAGCCGGAGATGTCGTATGAGCGCGGATTCTGCCGTCCGGAATGCACCGCCTGCTCCTCAGTCTGTCCGGCCGGTGCCATTATCCCCATCGCAAAGGAGGATAAATCAGCCATTCAGATCGGTCGCGCCGTGTGGAATCCGAAAAACTGCGTGGTGCTCACCGACGATGTGGAATGCGGCAATTGCGCACGTCACTGCCCCACGGGGGCAATCACGATGGTGCCTTCCGACCCCAACAACCCGGATTCTCGCAAGATTCCCACCGTCGACGAAAACCGCTGTATCGGCTGCGGAGCCTGCGAAAATCTCTGCCCCGCACGGCCCTTCAGCGCCATCTATGTGGAGGGTAATGAACGCCACCGCAACGTATAGCATCACCCATTCCTGCTCAACCTCTCCCCCTCCTCAGAATTAGTTTACAGCAAGTCAAGACATTAAGATATATGCACTTCGACAAATCACGCCGCAATTTCCTGCGCAAGGCATCGCTGGCCACACTGGCCGCAGCGCCTGTGCTTGCTTCATGCAGCGGCGACAAGAAGAATACAGCGGTCGCTACGGATGAGAATCTGCCGCAGACCCCGATTCCCACCGACAAGATGACCTATCGCACGGATCCATCGAAGGGCGACAAGGTGTCGCTCCTCGGCTACGGATGTATGCGCTGGCCCACCATACCCGACCCGAAAGACCCCACCAACGATATTATCGACCAGGAGGAGGTAAACCGGCTGGTGGATACCGCGCTGGAGCATGGCGTGAACTACTTCGACACTTCGCCTGCCTATTGCAAGGGGCGCTCCGAGGAGGCCGTGGGCATAGCCCTGAGCCGCCATCCGCGCGACAAATATTTCATCGCCACCAAGCTCTCCAACTTCGACCCCTCAACCTGGCCGCGCGAGAAATCCATCGAGATGTACCGCAACTCACTGAAGAAGCTGCGCACCGACCATATCGACTATATGCTTCTCCACGGTGTGGGTATGGGCGAGGATTCTCACGCTACATTCAACGGCCGCTACATCGACAACGGCATTCTTGATTTCCTGCTGGCCGAACGTGAGGCGGGCCGCATCCGTCACCTCGGTTTTTCCTATCACGGCGATGTGGATATCTTCAATATGCTGCTTGCCCAGCACGACAAGTATAAGTGGGACTTCGTGCAGATTCAGCTCAATTACCTTGACTGGGAGCACTCAAAGCAGATCAATCCGCGCAACACCAACGCCTCATATCTCTACGGCGAGCTGCAGAAGCGCAACATTCCGGCCGTGATTATGGAGCCGCTGTTAGGTGGCCGTCTTTCGAAGTTGCCTCAGCACGTGGTGACGATGCTTAAGGAGCAGGAACCGCAGAAGTCGGTGGCCTCCTGGGCATTCCGCTATGCCGGCTCATATCCCGATGTGCTCACGGTGCTGTCGGGTATGACATATATGGACCACCTGGAAGACAATCTGCGGTCGTTCTGTCCGCTTGTGCCGCTCACCAAGGAACAGACCGATTTCCTCCACCAGATGGCCGGCGTGATTTGCTCCTATCCTACCGTGCCCTGCAACGAATGTCAGTACTGTATGCCATGCCCCTACGGGCTTGACATTCCCGGCATATTCGGTCACTATAATAAGTGTGTCAATCAGGGCGAGCTGCCCGAGACTCCCGAATCGGAGGGCTACGCCAAGGCCCGTCGGCGCTATCTGGCCAGTTTCGACCGCGCCGTAGCGCCCGAGCGCCAGGCTTCGCACTGCGTGGGCTGCGGCAAATGTCTCGACCATTGTCCGCAAAAAATCAACATCCCCAAAGAGATGCAGCGCATCGACATTGTGGCCGAAGCTCTGCGCCGGGGTATGCCGATTGAAGCTCTCTCCCAAACCAAAGCTTCAAAGAAATTATGAAAAATATACGTAACTTCTGCATCATAGCGCACATCGACCACGGCAAAAGCACCCTGGCCGACCGTCTGCTCGAATTTACCAACACCATTGACCAGAAAGATCTGCAGGCGCAGGTGCTCGACGATATGGACCTGGAGCGCGAGCGAGGCATCACTATCAAGAGCCACGCCATCCAGATGAATTACAATCGCGACGGTCAGGATTACACCCTCAATCTTATCGACACTCCGGGACACGTCGACTTCTCCTATGAGGTTTCGCGCTCCATCGCCGCTTGCGAGGGTGCGCTCCTTGTAGTCGACGCCACACAGGGTGTGCAGGCTCAGACGATTTCCAACCTCTATATGGCGCTCGAATCCGACCTGGAAATCATCCCGGTCATCAACAAGGTGGACCTGGAGAGCGCCAACCCCGACGAGGTGGAGGATGAAATCGTAGACCTGCTCGGCTGCAAGCGCGAGGAAATTATCCGTGCCAGCGGCAAAACCGGCATCGGCATCAAGGATATTCTCGACGCCATCGTTGACCGCGTGCCTGCTCCGCAGGGCAATCCCGACGCTCCGCTGCAGGCGCTGATTTTCGATTCGGTGTTCAACCCATTCCGCGGCATCATCGCCTACTTCAAGATTGAAAACGGCACCATCCGCGACGGCGACTTCGTGAAGTTCGTATCCACCGGCAAGGAATATCACGCCGACGAAATCGGCGTGCTCAAGATGGACCTCTCGCCGCGCAAAGAGCTGTCGGCGGGAAATGTGGGCTACATCATCTCCGGCATCAAGACCTCGAAGGAAGTTCGCGTGGGCGATACCATCACCCACGTAGCCGACCCGGCACCGGCCATCGCCGGCTTCGAAGAAGTGAAGCCGATGGTGTTTGCCGGTGTCTACCCCATCGAAGCCGAAGATTTCGAGAATCTGCGCGCATCGCTGGAAAAACTGCAGCTCAACGACGCCTCTCTTACCTTCCAGCCGGAGTCGTCAATGGCTCTTGGATTCGGCTTCCGTTGCGGCTTCCTCGGTCTGCTGCACATGGAAATTGTGCAGGAGCGCCTCAGCCGCGAGTTCAATATGGAGGTAATCACCACCGTGCCCAACGTTTCCTATAAGGTTTACGACAAGAAAGGCAACGAGACCGAGGTGCACAACCCCTCCGGCCTCCCCGACGCAACCCTCATCGACCACATCGAGGAGCCTTACATCAGAGCCTCAATCATCACCACCGCTGAGTTCATCGGTCCGATTATGACTCTCTGTCTCGGCAAACGCGGCGAACTTGTAAAGCAGGAATTCATTGCCGGCAACCGCGTGGAGCTTATCTTCGACCTCCCCTTGGGCGAAATCGTGATTGACTTCTACGACAAACTGAAATCCATCTCCAAGGGGTATGCTTCGTTCGACTATCAGATCCACGACTTCCGTCCGTCGCGGCTGGTGAAGCTCGACGTGCTGCTCAACGGCGAACCGGTCGACGCCCTTTCCACCCTCACCCACGCCGACAATGCAGTGCAGTTTGGCCGCCGTATGTGTGAGAAACTGAAAGAGCTAATCCCCCGCCACCAGTTCGACATCGCCATCCAGGCAGCCATCGGTGCGAAAATCATCGCGCGCGAAACCATCAAGGCCGTGCGCAAGGATGTGACGGCCAAATGCTACGGCGGCGACGTATCGCGTAAACGCAAACTGCTTGAGAAACAGAAAGCCGGCAAAAAGCGTATGAAGCAAATCGGCTCCGTGCAAGTGCCGCAGAAGGCCTTCCTCGCCGTTCTCAAGCTCGAATAACCCCAACAATTGGGAAAAGCCCATCAAACAAGAAATTGGAATAAGCCCATCAAATTGGTATAACTTCAACAAATTACAGGGACTGTCTTCACAGCCAGCATCGTATCAACCTGTAGGGATGCACCCCAGGTGCGTCCGCTTAAACATCTGACACTCAGAGTGTATGGCGGACGCATCTGGGGTGCGTCCTACATATCAAAATATCAGAGGTTGACGGAAAGTAATTTGCCGGTGCCGCTGACTTTTACGGAGGGGATGCAGGCGGGGATTAATGCTGTGTGTCCTTGCGGCAGGTGTGTGAGGCGATTTTCGGAATCTTCGAGGGTGATATCGCCTTCAATGTTAATAAAGATTGTGAATGAGTCGAGCGATTTTAGGTCGAGCGAAAGGGTGTCTTTTACCGACATCACATCGGCATTGAAATATGGGGTATGCGCTACGTTGAGCCGCTGGCCGGGTGCGGGCTGTACATTGCGCACGGCTGCGGGAGTCTCTACATAATCCAGCACCTCCAGCGACTGCTCCACATGCAGCTCGCGCGGGTTGCCCGCAGCATCGCGGCGGTCGTAATCATATACCCGGTAAGTAATGTCGCTGGCTTGCTGGATTTCTACTATAAGGGTGCCGCTGCCGATGGAGTGTATGCGTCCGGCAGGGATATAAAATACATCGCCCGGCTTTACATCATATTTGTGCAGCGCTTCAACCAGTGTGTGGTCGGCAATCATCCGGCGGAATGTCTCGACATTCATAGGCCGGTTGAAACCAAGTAAAAGCGAGGCCTCCGGCTCGGAATGGAGCACATACCACAGCTCTGATTTGCCGGGAGAATTGTGGCGCGACATAGCCACATCATTATCGGGGTGAACCTGCACCGACAGGTCGTCGGCAGCGTCGATAAACTTCACCAACAATGGGAATCGTCCGTGGCAACAGTCGTTGATGCGCATCCCGAGGATTTCAATGGGGAAGCGGGCCACAAGCTCATTGAGCGATTCACCTTTATATTTGCCGGAGTCCACAACCGACTCGCGCCCGGGCATAGGGGACAATTCCCACGATTCACCCACGGAATCGCCCTGCGACGGGATTCCTTTAAAGCGGGCAATGCGGTTTCCACCCCAAATCACAGATTTGAAGAACGGCTGAAATGTGAAAATCGGCAACATGTGATAATGTAAAACAATGAATTGTAAGGACGCACCGGAGTGCGTCCCTACAACTTAAGAGGTTCTCTGGGGTGTTAACACATCCACAGGAGAGATTATCAAATTATTACTTTGCAGCGGGAGCGGCAGTGGAGGCAGCGGGAGTGTCCTTGACTCCGAGTTTAGCCTTTACCAGAGGAGTGACATCCACTACATCGGCAGCCTGATATGCGGGCACACCTGCGGGGAAAATCATTGTGAAGTTGCCCTCTTTGCCTACAGCTGTGATAGCGGTGACGAGCTTCTCCTGGATAGGAGCCATGAGCTGCTGCTGCTTGCGGGCGAGTTCCTGCTGTGCGCTCTGGCCAAACTGCTCAGCCTTCTGGTTGAGCTCCTGAATTTCCTGCATACGGCGATCCTTGATGGCCTGGGGAGTAGCTGTATCATTGGCGAGCTTCTGGAATTCCTCATATTTAGTCTTGAATTCCTCCTGAATCTTAGCATATTCGCTTTCAAAGGTCTTGGAAGCTGCAGCTATTTCCTTCTGTGCGGCATCATATTCTGCCATACCGGGGATAATGGATTCGGGGTCAACAATACCGAACTTCTGAGCTTGAGCTGCAAAGCAGACAGGCAGAGCCACTGCAATGGCTAAAAGAATTTTCTTGATCATTTTTTTGTTAGATGGTCTATTGTGTTTTTGTTATTTGATTCAAATTAATCTGCCGGCATAGCCAAGTAGACAATTAGTTGGCATAGCCGAGCTTGGCCAGCACCTCATTGGAGATATCGATTCTGGGCGAAGCGTAGACGATATTGGCCGACGAGGCACGGTCGAAGATGCACTGATATCCGCGCTCTTCCGATACTTTCTTTACGGCATTGTAAACATCGTCCTGGATAGGCTTCATAAGGGTCTGACGCTTTTTGTAAAGCTCACCCTCCGGGCCAAAATACTTGTAGCGAAGATCGGTGGCCTCTTTCTCCTTAGCCACGATTGCCTCTTCCTGGGCCTTAACCTGCTCCTCGGTGAGGAACACCTTGTCGGCCAGGTATTTCTTATACATCTGGTCGGCTTCAAGCGATTTGGCCTCCACTTCTTTCTGCCAGCGCTGTGAGAGCTGACGGAGCTGCTCATTGGCCATCTCATAGTTGGGCACCTGCTTGAGGATATATTCCATATCCACCAGCGCGAACTTCTGGGCGGAAGCGCCGACAACTGCGGCGACTGCCAGCAGAAGGGTGATAAATATCTTTTTCATAACGTTTCTTTCTTTAGCGGTTAGTGCCTGCGATAATTTACTTTCTTACAGGCAGGTTAGTTATCACGGTCTTATATATAAGACAATTCACGCTCGAAAAGGTTTAACAAATCAGAATTCCTGACCGAGGATGAAGTGGAAGTGGCTGCCACCCTTCTGACCGAAGACTGTATCGAAGCCGTAGGCCCAGTCGATACCCATCATACCTACCATCGGGAGGAAGATGCGGACACCCACACCGGCCGAGCGCTTGAGGTTGAAGGGCGAGAAGTCTTTCACGCGCGTCCAGGCATTACCGCCTTCGGCGAATACCAGGCCGTAGATTGTGGTTGAAGGTTGCAGCATAAAGGGGAAGTGAAGCTCCACACCGAGGCGGGTGTAAGCGTAGCCTTCCTTGCCCCACGGGGTGAGCTGACCATTCTCATAGCCACGCAGCGCAATGGTCTCGGTGGCGTATGTGTAAGAGCCGCTCATACCGTCGCCGCCCACGTAGAATGTTTCAAACGGAGAGCGGAGCCACTTGTTGAAGCTGCCCAGCAGACCGATGTCGGCGCGGGTCATGAGCACGAGAGTCCATTTGCCGTCGGGGTCGGTAAGCGGGGTGTATGTGCGCGATTTGAAGCGCAGCTTCCAGTACTCGATCCAGTGATACAGCTCCTTCTTGGAGGCGGTGGTGTTTTCGTTGTAGAGCTTCTCCCAGTTCTTCTTTCCGAAGAGCGAAGCCGGGGGAGTGATCTGCAGATTCAGCGAGAAGTTTGAACCACGGCGTGTGTAGAGAGGATTGTCGATAGAGTTGCGCGCCAGAGTCAGGCCAAGCACAAGAGCGTTCGACGTACCGTTGTTCATATAATAAAGGTATTCCCAGTTCTTGAGGTAATACCAGTTGTAGCTCAGTTCGGTAGTGAAGGTAAAGTAGTCGTCGGGCCAGCTCAGACGCTTACCGAAGCCCACGGTTACGCCCACCATCTGGAGCACCTTGTTGGGGTCGTAGGCATTCTCGATGGAGTTCTGGTAGTAATCGTTGTAGTACGACGAGTTGTAGCCGTAACCGTAGCCATAGCCATAACCGCCGTAGAGATAAGGATTCGACCAGTTGGAGTTGTAGTAGGATGAGTTAACACCGGTCTGACGGCTGTAGTAAGCCGATACCTGCAGCGAATTGGGGCGCTTGCCGCCGAACCACGGGTCGAGGAACGACACAGAGTACATCTGATAGTAGCGGGCGTTGGTCTGCGCGCTGATGGTGAATGTCTGCCCTTCGCCCTGCGGAATCAGGCCCTTATAGGAGGAGGGGTTGAACAGATTCTTGATTGAGAAGTTGGTGAACTTCAGAGCCACCTTACCGATGATACCGGTCTGACCCCAGCCGAGCGAAAGCTCAATCTGGTCGTTGGCCTTCGAAGTGAGGTTGAACACCACATCCACCGTACCGTTTTCTTCGTTGGGCTGGATGTCGGGGTTCATATTCTCAGGGTCGAAGTGGCCGGTCTGAGCGATTTCACGCAGCGAACGCATCACATCGTTCTTGCTAAAAAGCTCGCCGGGCTTCACGCGGAGGTCGCGGCGCACCACCTTCTCATAAAGGCGGTCGTTGCCGTTGATCACAACCTTGTTGATACGCGCCTGCGGACCTTCGAACATACGCAGCTCCAGGTCGATGGAGTCGCCGGTGATATTCTTTTCGATGGGCACGAGCTGATAGAAAAGGTAGCCCTTGTCCATATAGGCGTTCGACACGGCATCGTCGTCGGTGGTCAGGCGCTTGTTGAGCAGCTTCTGGTTGTAGACGTCGCCCGGCTTCATACCCAGCAGATAGTCGAGCTGGTCGGTGGAATAGAGCGTATTGCCCACCCAGGAGATGTCGCTCAGATAATATTTCTTGCCCTCCTCCAGGTTGATGTAGACATCCACCTTCTTCTCATCATAAGGCACCACGGAGTCGGAAAGAATCTTGGCATCGCGGTAGCCCAGCTCATTGTATTTCTCGATGATGCGGTTGAGGTCGTCCTTATAATCGGTATCGACAAACTTCTTCTGACTGAACAGCTTGAGCAGGTTGCCGCTTTCGTTGGTTTTCTTGATTACGCGCTTAAGTTTGCCATCGGAAAGCACCTCATTGCCGGTGATGTAGATTTTGTGAACCTTCACCTTGGAGTGCTTGTCGACATCGACGTGCACAATCATTTCATTCTTGTTGGCAAGGTCTTCCTGCAGCCATATCTTCACTGTAGCGTTGCCGAAGCCCTTGTCGGAGAAATATTTCTTTACGATATCGGTGGCGCGGTTTACGATGTTCTGGGTAATCTGGTTGCCCTTCATCAGCTGCAGGCGTTTCTGGATATCCTCGCGCTCGCCCTTCTTCATACCGCCGTAGCGCACTTCCGAGATACGGGGCTGAGTGCGCAGATTGTACACCAGCCAGATTTTGTTGCCGGCGATTTTCTCGGCAAGAATCTGAGCCTGAGCGAACAGGCCCTGACGCATCAGTCGTTTGGTGGCTGTGGTGATGTCATCGCCGGGCACTTCCACCTCGTCGCCGACTTTCAGACCGGAGTAACCGATTACGATATAGTCTTCGTAGTTGTCGGCGCCCTGCACTCTGATTCCGGCTATCTCATATTTGGAGGGAAGACCGGAATATACAATCGGCGGATTATAGATAGTATCAGTCGCCTCGGCAGCATGGAGCTTCGGGGCGATGACGGAGAGCACAATGAGGATGAATGGTAGAAACCTGTATGTCATGGGTGTAATTGTTCGCTGGTTTTACCGAACCGACGCTCGCGGCGCTGGAAGGCGAGAATAGCATCTATGAAATCGGCCTTGGTGAAGTCGGGCCAATATTTATCTGTGACAACAATCTCTGAGTAAGCGATTTCCCAAAGGAGGAAATTGCTCACGCGGAGGTCGCCGCCGGTGCGGATAAGCAAATCGGGGTCCTGCTGCGGCAGGGAGGCGGTGGAGAGATGGCCTGCAAGCATTTCGGAGGTAATCTCACCGGGCGCAATGCGGCCGGCAGACACCTCTTCGGCCAGCAGTCGTACAGCGCGGGTGATATCCCAGCGGCCTGAATAGCTAAGTGCCAGATTCAGCACAAGGCCGGTGCAGTGAGCCGTATCGTCGAAGCACTGCTGCAGGCGCTGCCGGGCATCGAGAGGCATTCGGGGCATATCGCCTATCATCGTCAGCCTCACATTGTTCTTGATCAGGTCGGGGGTCTCACGCTGGATGGCGAAACCAATCAGATGCATCAGCGCGTCGACCTCTGCCTGGGGGCGATTCCAGTTCTCGGTGGAAAAAGCATACAGCGTAAGGCACTTCACGCCCACCTCCGAGGCAATCTCGGTGATGCGGCGCACAGTGTTCACACCCTCCATATGTCCTTCCGAGCGATCCAGGCCACGGGCCTTTGCCCAACGACCGTTGCCATCCATAATAATGGCTACGTGCGCGGGGATTTTCGCGGGATCGAGATTTGCGAGCAGCTGATTCATAACGTTTTGAAATGTCGGCGGAGCAGGGTCAGTCCACATAGTGGCAGGTGGCGCACCGTTCGCCGAATTCGTAGGTGAGTGAGAATGTTATATCGGAGTACCAGTCGGTGTTGCGGCCGAAGGAACTTTTGATCTGATGAAGGTCGCTAAGCGGACCGTCCATGTGGTCGGAGAACACTTTCGTCATCGTGAACTCCAGGCCGAGGTTGAGGCGCGGCTTGGCTTTATATTTGAAGCCGAACGACATCGGCACGCAGAACCCGAGGTTGGTCTCCCCTTCTCCGCTCGAAAGCGACATACCCACACCGAGGGCGAGGTAGGGAGTCCAGCGGCGCAAACGCTTGTAGGTCTCCCCTATTCCGTAAGGGAAGAAATTAAACTCGGCGCGCTCCTGCAGGTCGAAGACCGTAGCCTTGAAACTATAGCTGGCGAATCCGGGGAGCACATCATCCATATCGGCTGTGTTGCCGCTGATAGTGCGCGCATTGAGCAGCGTACGCAGGCTCCAGCGCACATCGTGGAGATAGCGAAACGACAGGCCGCCGGAGATGCCCGGATGAGCGAATATGCTCGACGAGGCGTCGCCGATATATCCCGACATACCCACCTGACCACCGAAGTCAAACTTATACGTCGACTCCTGCGCACCGGCGCAGGGGCCGGAGAGCAGCGCAATCAGCAGGATTGCCGGAAGGAGTATTTTCCTGAGTCTGACTTGCATAAGCGGGAGGGTGCGGGTTGGTAGTCTGTGAGTGCTATGGGTTATTGTTGGAATCTGCTGATTACAGATGTATATGGGTTATTGCAGAGGTTTGCGGGTGAGGTAATTCACGGTGCCGCTCCAGTAATCATCCAGAAGCACACCGTCGGCACTTTCTCCGCCAAACAGATACAAATAGGGGCACTGCCACTCTGTGATGGGTTTTATGGCAGCGGGAGCAGCATCGGTCATAGTTTTTTCAAACACTATGAGCGACGCGCCGGTGGCAAACGGTATGTATTCGGGGAGCTGAAGTTCCTCGCTACCTTTCTTCCAGTTTACGCCCATATCACGGGACACATAGACATCGGTGTAAGGTTTATGGCCGAGTCCACCTATAGCGATGAGCACGTTGCGGCGGTCGATCTGCCAGGTAGCGGAGTCGGTGACAGCGATGGTGAATGCAGCCAGCGACCAGCCGGAGCCAGAAGGGAGTTTATCGGAGATACGTGCCCAGGCGTTGCCGTCGAAGGCCCATGTGCCTGAGGTGCGGATGCCGGAAGCCGTAAGGCCGCCGGTAATTATCATCTGTTCTTTGGAAGCCCATTTCGAGGAGAACCCTACCGCCGAAGATGTGCCAGCTACAGGGAATTCGGTATCGAATTCAGCAGCGGAAGCTCCGGGCCATACCGAAGCGGGCCAGCTGGCATAGGAGTATGAGCCGGCGTGGGAGGTTACTCCGATAAAACCATCGGCATACGGGGTGGTGATTGCCACCCATCCGGCAGCTGCGGTGGTAAAGGTGGCGCCGCCGTCCGACGATGTAAATAGTGTACCGTTGGAAGCTACAACGCCAAGCACCGAACCGTCGGCACTTGCGGTGAATGTTGCGACATCGAGCGCGGGTGCTGCACCGCCGTCAAATGTTGGGGTAATCAGCTGAGAATCCCAGTTGCCGCCTCCATTGCCAGAAGCGGGCACAAAGGTGGAGATGGCCACATTGCCGCCGGCATTGCGGCTGAGGGTGAGCGCCTGGCGCCCGGCCTTTACAGTCTTCGAAGCCACAGCCGACTGAATCATACGCATCTTGCCGGCATCAACCTTATCCCAGTAAAGCGAATCGGTTACATCCTTGGCGACATTGAGAGTTACGGTATAGGTGCGCTCGTTGGCGCCGTCGGCTGAAACAAGGCGGATACGCACAGGGCCGTTGGCAAAACTTATTTTCTCGTCGGGAGTAGAGATATAGTCTACAACCTTTTCTTCCGTTTCATCGCCGGCAGGCTGGGTGATTTCAATCACGCTCACCTGGTCGGAGGAAATGTTCACGCCAATCGACGTGACATCGGTACCGGCAGGGATGGGAGCGGCATTATAGATGGAAGCATCAATCTGGTTGATTGAGAAAAACACGGAGTCAAGATTATTCAGCACATTTGCATCGGCTTTGAGGTTAAAGCCGGTAATTTGAGTACCGGAATAGTCTTCAGGGTCATACCCCCAGGTGTTTTCGGAGTTACAGCTTACAAGAGCCGGAAATGCGATAATTGCGGCGACAAAAGCAAGCAAATATGACGGGTTGCATTTTTTCATTCTGCAAAGTTAACAACAATTTTGGAAATTAGCGTTGAAACATTGCGCAAATTTATACTTTCCACAGCAATACAGCAATTCTGCAACCACGATTTAAGAAAATTTTCAAAAACTTTTACCCTTTCTAACATTCCCCGCTATATCCTATTACCTCTTATATTATATATTATATATTATACTCATTCCTATTACCGGTTATACTCTATACTATTGCCGGTTATACTCTTTCCTCTTACTGGTTACACTCAATCCTCCTCCTTGCTGTCCGGGCCAACCCCTTTATCGCTCTGCTGATATTTCGGATTTACATATACCCTCACATTCTGTCGGCGGAAATTCTCTTTCTTGCACGCCCAGAACTGCCGGTTGGCCTTGCGCATAGGCTTGTAGCGGTCGGGGATGCCCAGGTCGTGGAGCACAATCTTCACGAGCAACCGTCCGCAGGGAGCGGCCATAAATTCGCTGAATGTATCGGCTCGGAATTCCTCTTTATTGCGCTCCATCAGCACATTATACTTCCGCTTTTTATCCTCCCACGAATGAAAAATGTTTACAGCGCCTTTCAGCACTATAAACACTGCAATGACTTGACATACGATAGCCACCCACCCATAGCGGTATGCCGGAAGAAATCCCAGGCCTATGCTCAGAAAGAGCAGGAAGAAGGCCCAGAAATTCAGGTACATATACCGCGGGAAGGTGGCTATCGGATGCGTCATACTAAATCAGCGAGAACGTTATTTCTTGTTGGCGAACTGAATAAAACGATAGAATTCATCAACAATGCGCTGTGCGCCCTTCTCGTCTTCACCCTTGAGCAGAATGGCAGTACGCTGGGTAAAAGCGTCGTAGTAAAGGGTGTAAGCCTGGCAGAAGCAGCCGCAGCATGTGGCTTCCTTGGTGTAGCCTACCTCTTTAATACTTGCAGGAAGCACATACTTCACTGCCTTCGACGAATTGAACACATAGCAAAGACGTGTCTGGGCAATCTCCACAAGGCGCTCGTTGGTGAGAACGATGTAGCCCTTGCGGGTGCAGCCGAGGATCATGTAGATGATGCGCAGAATCGAACCAAAGAACTGTGCGATGGGGTTGGAGCTGGAAGCCCAGAGTTCGGCCTCTAATTCGAGGATTACTTCTTCGCCCTCAGAGAGGACAATACCGGATTTGGGTTTAGACATAATGTAATTAATGTATTTGGTTTATTCCTACACCCTTTTAAGCGGCGGCTCGGAAATTTCCATTTATCGTAATTTCAATGAATTTGTCAAACGTTACTGCCTGAAAATCAGTTTACCACGGCCTCGATTTTCCCGGACATCATTTCCCGAAGGGAATTTTTACAAGGCGACTGTGTCAAAGTATTTTTACTACTCCGACACAGCGCACTATATAAAGATATCCGTAGAAGTGAGCGTGTTATTTCTCAGAAAAAGTGATTATTTATTCTTCAGGGATAGAAGCAAGAGGCTTATTTCTCAGACTTGTAGGAGAGCTGGAGCTTTGTGGCTTTGGCACATCCTTCAGCATTTTTATCAGTGATAGTGAAAGTCTCAAATGTGAGAGGAGTGCCTGCGGGAATGCCCAACTCGGTATCGGCGATTTTCCCGATAGGGAAATATGCGATTTTGCTGGTAAACAGCTCATTGCCTGCATCATCAAGGCCAACGAGATACACAGGTTCGGAAAGTCCGACATATCTCGATACATCACTGGAGCCGGAAAGAGTTTTGCTGTTTTCGCTCTGATAAACCTGCGCGGCCTCAATGTTGCCGGCGAGTTTGAAGCGCGGAGTTAGGTCGCTCTTCGACCGGAACCCATCATAAGTAAGAGTCACGGGAGAATTTACGCGGAAATAGTCGTTTGTCTCAATCTCGATGGTCTTGCCGTCGAGAGCCTTTGCAGCTTCCTCAATCTTGGCAGTGTATTCTTTTTCGGCGCTTTCAGCATCCTCCATAATACTCTTGGCCTCGCTCTCGGAGCTGCAGTTCTTAAACTGCTCTTTCAGGGCATCTTTCTTCTCAGTCATTTGCATAAATACACCGGGCACGGAGCCGAAGAACTTGGAATCGGAAGAAGAACCGGCGCCACCTCCGCACGATGCAAGAGTGGTCAGAGCCAGAGCCACGAGAGCGGGAGCAAACAGATTTGATTTTTTCATTGAAACAGTATTTACGGTTAATAAATTTAGGGTCAGTAATTTTTATGTGTTTAATAATCTATGTTGTCTGCAGTATAGGAATCTGTAGAAAAATGTCTGCAGCAAAGGTATGCCCCAATATGCCCTCCGGCCTAATTATTCCGACAAAAAGAATTCACAATGTGGCAATTTCCGGTTAACAATCCATCAAAATAGATTAACAATATTACAAAAACCAGCTATCTGCCGCTGCATCAGCCATCTATTACGCTCAGTCGCACCCCGCAGAAGACCTGTATTGCGACGGGCTTACCCCTTTGATTTTAGTAAATACACGGATAAATGATTGCGAAGAATTGTAGCCCGACTTCTCAGCGATGAGTTTCACGCTGTCATCGGAGTTTATAAGGTAGTGGCAGGCATACTCGATGCGCAGCCCGTTGACATAATCATAGAAGGAGGTCGATGCCTCGCGATTGAAATAAGCGCTCACATAAGTGCGGTTGGAGCCGACAGCCACAGCCACATCGGAGATTTTGAGATTGGGATTCAGGAAAATCTTCTCCTCGGCAAAGAGGCGGTCGATGCGGCGCCCGAGGTCGGAAAGCGGAGCCTGGTCGGCATCGGCATCAGCCGTTTCGGGCGTATGTGCGTTGAGGCTGTCCATCACCTCCTCATGCTTGTAGAGGAAATAGTCGATAATCATCCATATCGTCACAGAGACCAGGAGGTAGACACAGTCCATATATTCGTGTACCATCACTGTATCCAGGACCCAAACCGACATCAACACGAAGAAGAACCAGAGGATTTTGCGCAGCCAGCCGAGGTTGATATGGTCGGTGAACGAGAACTGCTCCTTGAGTTTCTGATTGTATATGCCTATATTGATATGAGTCCAGATAAGATAGGATGTGCCATACACAAACACTCCGGCTATCAGCAACCAGTAGGCATATTTCACCCCGGCACAATAGAGCAATGCTATCACCACGAAAGGAAACACATTAGCCATTGCCACGCGCCAGGTCACGGTGAACGGGCGCACCAACTCGCGCAGAATCAGGCCATACATAGGCACTGCCACCACATCGATGCAGGTCATTATAGTCCCGTAATACTCGTTGAGATAGATTTCGCCAAAGATAAATGCCTGCGATATGAGGCTCTGCGCACCCAGAAGCACCATCAGCGACGCCACAATGGTGGATAGTCTCCCTTTTCGGCGGAAAAACAGCCATGCTGTCATTCCGAAGAACATTACGGAGAGACCATATATAAATGAGAGTAAATTATCCATTGACGTAACGTACTGATTGCGGTGCTTGGGGCCACTCCGCTTCAAGGGAGAACGCGACACATCGCGGCGAGGGGTTGGTATTTAGTATAAGCTGTGCGTTTAAAAAATTGATTTACAAATATATAAATTATTTCTCAAACCACCAAATAATTGCGGAATAAGCCATCACGAAAGCAGGACATTAATCATCAGGGATGGCATTAATTATGGTAATTATTCTTCTTGAGATACCCTTTGTCGATGGCTTTGATTATAAGGTCAGCCACATTTACAGCCCCTAATTTGGCAAACAGCGATTTGCGGTGCGACTCCACGGTGTTGTCGGTGACAAACATCGCAGCGGCAATCTCTTTCGATGTTTTGCCCAGAGCAATCTGATGGAGCACCTCCAGTTCGCGGGCGGTAGGATAGGTAGCGGAATCGCGTGCCAGCTCAAGCGCCTTCAGCGCCCCTTTGCAGTAATATTTGCGCCCCGCATGAAGTTCGGTCATAGCCATAGAAATCTCGCTGCCGTCGTCCGACTTATAGATTATGGCATCAACATTGCGAGCAAGCAGCTTGCGCAGCGTCCAGATTTCGTCGTGAACCGTGCTTACGATAATATGAGCACCGGGGATGCGGGTACGAATCATTTCAATAAGGACAAATCCATCAATGTCGGGCAACTCCAGGTCGATGATATAGAAATCATACCTGTGCCCGGCATCTACATGTCCGACCAGCTCCGTAGCGGACTTGAATGTATCTATGTGACCCACCCCGCTCTTCATCAGTATGGAGTTGAATCCTTCTCTGATAAGGTCGTGGTCGTCTACGATAGCCACTTTCATCTTTGCGAAAATAGGTTCTTCTGTCATGTGGAGGCTTGCTCTTCAAAATGAAGTTGCCTGAAAATCCTCAATCAAGACGAAGACAATCCCGGGAGCTTTCAAGGCACGCAGGATCACCTGATTCTCGACTACATTAAGCTTCTTCAGACAGCTAACATGGAATTTGTTGCAAATTTAGCAAGCTTCTAAATATCCGTCAATTACGGATTTCCGTAGTTTTTCAATAAATTATGGTGTTTTTACAGTCAATATCACCTCAGTACCGCCATTATCAGCAGTGTTCACCTCCAAAGATCCGCCGACCGAGATGGCTCTGCGGCGCATCGATTCTTCGCCGATTCCTTTCTTGTCGGAGGAATGATATGTACCGTTATCGACCACGGAGGCAGCGAGGTTATTGGCGTCCAGCGAAAGCGTCACGGCGATTTCCGAAGCACCGGAATGTTTCACCGCATTGCCCACAGCCTCCTGCACAATACGATACACCTCCAGTGCCACATTATCGGGCACATCTTCCCACCGGCTGCCCGTCAGCGAGGATGAATAATTGATACTGATATTTTCAGCAGCCTCATCCTGCCGGCTCACGAAATAGCGGAGCACTTCGTCGAGCGAGGCATAGGTAAATTCGGGCGGCATAAGTTCGTGAGAGATTCTGCGCACAGCCTCGCGGCAGGTGTCGAGCATCGCAGTGGCAGTTTCCGCCGATTCCCCCTGCTGCACCTTCATCTGTATGGCCAGCAAATCATTGCATACGCCATCGTGCAGTTCGGCCGATATGCGGCGGCGTTCGTTCTCCAGACCCTGGATATACTGGCGCATACGGCGGCGTTTCTGACCGCTGGCATATACCGTGAACACCACAACCAGCACCAGCAGGAGCGCGATGGCGGCAAACAGCCACACCAGCGTGCGGGCGTGGCTCGCCTGGCTCTGCGCCAGCGCCAGTTCTTTTTCCTTGGCATCATATTTCACTGTAATATCCTGGAGGCTTTGCGATTTTTCCTCCTCCCAGAGTTTATTGCGCAACTCATATCCTTTGAGCAGCACATCATAGGCATTGCGGTAATCGCCCAACTGCGCGTATGCCTCGTGCATATTGCCATAGCAGTCGAGCTGCACGAAGGGCAGATTCTCCATCCCGTCAAGGGCGAGTATTTTCTTAAACCACTCAATTGCATTCTTGTAATCGTTGTTGACCAGACTGATTGAGCACTCAGCCTGGTAGTAGACAAGCACTGCCATCATCGACTGAATCTCCGGGAGCAACGACTTGCACTTCTCGCGCCAGAGCTCGGCCTCGGTCTTCTTGTCGCTGCGGTCGGCTACGAGCATCGCATACGCGGCAGCACGGAATGCGGCTTCCTTGTTGCCAGATTCCAGTGCGTCGCCATAAGCCATACTCTGATATTTCATCGCGTTCACAAGGTCTTTGCAAGCGGTGAACACCGAACCGACTACGCCGTAGGTCATACTCCTCGTTTCGGCATCGGTGCTTTTCTCCACCCATCGGGCAGCCGCCAAGGCATTCTTAGCGGCATCATACTTCTGCTGCATATCCAGATTAAACACGGAGAGATTGACATACAGCGTGGCGGCTTCTTCGATTGCTTCTTCGTCGGGTTTCTGCCGGAACGCGTCGGAGGCCACAATCGCAAGCGCTTTCTCGTAGCACCCGAGCGCCTCTTCTACCCGGCCAAGCGACCTCAGAAACACCCCCTGCGAGGAATTGGCACCCACTATCAGCGTGGGATTTTTTGTTTTCTCAGACAGCGCAATTACCTTCTCTCCTATCATCGCGGCCGAGTCGGTGCGCCCTATGCTATGCAGACTGTCGGCGGCAGCCCTCAGCCGGGCTATTTCTTCGATATTGTCGGCAGCGGAGGCTTTCAGGCATACCAGCACGCACGCCAAAGCCAGGAAGATGCGGCATACACTTCCCGTAGCCAGATTCTTCGTTTTCATTTTATAAGCGGGTGAGTGATTGTATTTTATGCAAAGGTAAGCAGAATCGGCGAGATTCCAAACAGGGAAGCCGCGAAAAATGAAAAGGTTGCACCGAAATGTATCGGCACAACCTCTTATGTTTAAATTGCCAAATTTCAGAGAGTGTATCAGATCACGCCCTGCTCCATCATAGCATTGGCCACCTTCATGAAGCCGGCGATATTGGCGCCCTTCATATAGTTGAGATAGCCGTCGGGCTGCATACCATATTTGAGGCACTGGTCGTGAATGGCAGCCATAATCTGATGCAGCTTGGCATCAACCTCTTCGGCTGTCCACTGGAGATGCTCGGCATCCTGAGTCATTTCCAGACCGGAGCAAGCCACACCGCCGGCGTTCACAGCCTTGCCGGGAGCATAATTGATCTTATTCTCGATGAAGCAGTCGATAGCCTCGGGGGTGCAGCCCATATTGCTGACCTCAGCCACAAGCTTCACACCATTGGCCACAAGCTGCTTGGCATCTTCGCCGCTGACCTCATTCTGAGTAGCGCAGGGAAGAGCGATGTCGACTTTCTGTTCCCACGGTTTGCGACCGGGATAGAATGTGGCGCCGGGGAATTTCTCGGCATACGGAGCCACAATATCGTCGCCGGAGGCACGGAGTTCGAGCATATAGTTGATCTTCTCGCCGCTCACGCCGTCGGGATCATATACATAACCGTCAGGGCCGGAGATGGTCACAACCTTTGCGCCAAGTTCGGTAGCCTTTGTAGCGGCACCCCAAGCCACGTTGCCGAAGCCCGAGATAGCCACAGTCTTGCCCTTGAGGTCTTCTTTCTTCATTGCGAGCATATTCTGCACGAAATAGAGAGCGCCGAAACCGGTAGCCTCGGGGCGCAGACGCGAACCGCCGAAGTCGAAGCCTTTACCGGTGAATGTGCCGGTGTGCTCGTCGACAAGACGTTTGTACATACCGTACATATAACCAACTTCGCGGCCACCTACGCCGATATCACCGGCGGGCACGTCGCGGTCGGGACCGAGATGCTTCCACAGGCAGAGGATGAAGGCCTGGCAGAAACGCATAATCTCGCGGTCGCTCTTGCCACGGGGCGAGAAATCGCTGCCGCCCTTTGCACCGCCCATCGGCAGTGTGGTAAGAGCGTTTTTGAATGTCTGCTCAAAACCGAGGAACTTGAGGATGGAGAGGTTGACAGATGCATGGAAACGGATACCGCCCTTATACGGACCAATGGCATTGTTGAACTGCACGCGATAGCCGATATTGTTCTGCACTTCGCCCTTGTCGTCAAGCCAGGTCACACGGAAGGTGACGATACGGTCAGGCTCGACCATACGTTCCACAATCTTATTGCGTTCAAACTCGGGATGCTGATTATACACGTCGACAACCGACATAAGCACCTCCCTGACAGCCTGGAGGTATTCTTTTTCGCCCGGATGCTTAGCTTCCAGGTCGTTCATAATTTTATTAATATCCATAAGGCAAGGATAAATTAAAAGGGTTGTTTCAAGGTATTACTTATTTGCCGTTTACCCGGCACCAAAGATGCACGGATAAAACAGCGGAATTTATTCACTAATAAATTTGTGTTATAAAGCATCATCAAAAAGCAGATTATAACAGGAATCCATTGATTTAACTTATAACACTGCAAATATAACATATCCCGAATAAATTTCAAAACATTTCCCGCAAAATATTTTCACCCCGTTTTCAGTCAGCAAAATTTCGCATAGAAATCACACTGTTAATAAATATTAATGAGGCTTTATACAGGAGTGCACCACACATCATCATTGCCAACATTCCGATATAGCAAAATGCCAGCAAAATACGCATTTTATCGGCACTTTTATCAGACAATGGCCATTTCATCAACACTTTTTGCAAAATAAAGTTAAATCAAGGCAATTTTGTTGCACAAAACTATTGACATCTTAAAAAATAGCCCTAACTTTGCAACGTGTTTTTCATGGTATTAGATTTAAGGTTAACTAAGATTGATTGTCGGGAGACAATCAATTTTTTTATGCCTATTTGCGCTGATTTCCACTAATTTACTGAATTATAGAAGCTTATCAATTAACCCCAAATCACCAAATCCGTACATTTGTACACAATTTAGCCCAATTTTTTTGATGTTTATGGTGATGAAATCCATAGTTATTGTGTAACTTTGCAGGCCCAAAGGTTACAATGCTACTAAGGTTACAATTTACCCAAGGTAATATGCTACTAAGGTTAGGAATTACCCGAGGCAAGGATTTTTCCCGAAGGCAACTGTTTATTATTTTGAAGTACGACAATGGTCTTCTCTGACCTTTTCTTTCTGTTCGTTTTTCTTCCGGCTTTTATCCTGCTCTACAATCTATGCGCATGGATTGACCGCCGCAGGACTTCCGACCCGCTTCACCCTTCTATGATATGGCGCAACGGTTCGCTTGTTGTGTTCTCTCTTCTGTTTTACGCCTGGGGCGAGCCGGTGTATGTGCTGCTGATGATTGTGACGGTGGCGCTCAACTACCTGGCGGCGCTATGGATGACCGGTGTGCACCGACAAGGGTGGCGGAAGCTGGCGCTCACCACGGGTATCGCCGTGAATCTGCTCGTTCTCTGCTCCTTCAAATATCTCGGGTTCTTTGCCCGGACGCTCAACTCGTTTGGTGTGGGGGTGGAAGTGCCGGAAATCGCGCTTCCTATAGGCATTAGCTTCTATATATTCCAGTCGGTGTCGTATCTGGTGGATGTTTACCGCTGCGAGGCTCCTGCTCAGCGCAGGTATGCCGACCTGCTGCTATACATTTCTATGTTCCCGCAGCTGATCGCCGGCCCGATTGTGCGCTACGACACCATTGCCCGCGAAATCAATGACCGCCACGTAAATGCCGAAGACCTCAGCGACGGCGTGTTCCGTTTTCTGATCGGCCTGGGCAAGAAGGTGATTCTCGCCAACCAGTTCTCAGAAATCGCCGACCGTTTTCTGGCCAACGGGCTTGATTCGCTCTCTACCGGCGGCGCCTGGATTGGCATCCTGGCCTTCACCTTCCAGATTTACTTCGACTTTTCAGGCTATTCCGATATGGCTATCGGCATAGGTCGTTGCCTGGGCTTTCACTTTAAGGAGAATTTCAACCACCCCTACTGCTGCTCGTCGATTACCGACTTCTGGCGCCGCTGGCATATGTCGCTGGGCAGCTTCTTCCGCGATTACGTGTATATCCCGATGGGGGGCAACCGGCGCCGGCAATGGTTCAACATCCTTGTTGTGTGGTTTCTCACCGGTATGTGGCACGGTGCAAGCTGGAATTTCATAATCTGGGGTCTCTACTTCGGACTGATCATAACGGTGGAAAAATTCACCATCATCCCGATGCACGCCCGCATACCGCGTCCGCTGCTGCATATATATTCACTGCTGATTGTGGTGCTCGGCTGGGGCATCTTCTACTTCGAGGACATCAAAGCCCTCGGTACATTCTTCAGCGCCATCTTCGGCTTCACGCCTCACGCCACCGACTTCACCGTGGAGAGCGCCATCTTCGACAACTTCTGGCTATGGATCACCGCGATAGTGTTCTGTATGCCCGTAAGGAGCTGGGCAGCGGCTTTGCCTCAGCGCCTGTTCCCAACGCATTCCGCCGTCAGCGGCACCATTTCCACCACCGCCCGCATCGTCAGCGCAGCTCTGCTGCTTATAGTAAGTGTGTCGCTGCTTATTGGCGCCACCAACAATGCCTTCCTTTATACACGCTTCTGAAATGCTACGCCACTATATATTCCTCACACTAACCGGCCTGATATTCCTCGCACTGGCTATAGTGTTTCTGTTCTTTCCCCGGTCAACTTTCTCCGAGCTTGAGCGGCGCGAACTGAAGCGTGCTCCGGAATTCAGCACCGAGAAACTGTTCTCCGGCAAATACACCGACGAGCTATCCTCCTGGTTCAGCGACAGTCAGCCCTTCCGCGACCGGTTTATGTCGCTGTCGATGAGTTTGAAAAAGCTTATGGCCTACAACCCAGGGGCTACCGACGAGCAATTCAGCTTCCATCAGGCCGACAATATGGAGAGCGCACTGATGCCGGGAGCGCTCAACGCAGAGGAGAGCGCCGCAGCCCGCGCCCTGCAGGCTGAGACAGATGCCCTGCCCGACCAGCCCGCAGCAGCCGGTGCTGATGCCCCCATCAATTCCACACGCGGAGGCACATTCGTGATCGGCAGCGGCGAAAACGTGAGAGCGCTTATGAGTTTTTCCGGCACCGAGAAATCTGCCAACCCCTATATCTCCACCGTAAATGAATACGCGCGCACTATGCCGGGCGTAAAAATCTACTCTATGGTGGTGCCCATCGCCATCGAGTTCTACTGTCCGGCAGCCGCCCGCGAGAAGAAAGGACTGTATACACCTCAGTTACCGATTATCAGGCACATATATTCTTCGCTGCAAGGCGCCCATCCGGTGAATGTCTATAACACGCTCAACAAGCACAGCGCCGAAAACATCTATCTGCGCACCGACCACCACTGGGCACCGTTAGGCGCATATTACGCCGCCCGTGAGTTTGCCCGCACCGCTGGTGTACACATCCCCGAACTGACCGATTTCGACCAGCACACCATCCACCGGTTTGTGGGCACGATGTACGGATTCTCCAAAGATATCGCCGTGAAGAACGCGCCGGAAGATTTCGTATACTACACCCCGAAAAACAAGAATCACACCTGCACGTTCACTATCATAAACCTCGACAAGGATTTCCACGTCACCGGCGAAGGGAAACCTTACAAAACATCCTTCTTCAAGAAATTCAAAGACGGCTCCTCCAACGCCTACCTCACCTTTATGGGAAGCGACTTCCTTATAGTAAAGGTGGAAGGAGGCCCGCGCAACGGCCGCAAGCTTGCCATCCTCAAAGACAGCTACGGCAACGCCCTTCCCGGCTACCTATTCGACTCCTTTGAGGAAGTGCACGTGCTGGATTTCCGTTATTTCCCGCGCAACATCGTGCAATACTGCCGCGACAACGGCATCACCGACTTCCTCTTTGTCAACAACATCTTCAACGCCTGCTCCACCGGCGTAGCCGCCAAACAAAAAGCACTCCTCACCCGCAAAGCCCCGGCACACACCTCCCAGCCGTCGGCATCTGCCTCTCCCAAAGAAGCACCCGCCAAAGAAGCATCTGCCAAAGAATCATCTGCGTCTGCGAAAGATACACCCGCACCAACCCAGGAATCCCAGGCACCGGCTCAGGAATCCCAGGCACCGGCTCAGGAATCCCAGGCATCCACTTCTGCGCCCTCCGCACCCGAGCCGCCAACCACTTCCTCCGACTCCCCCACCCAAAACTAAAATCTGCCATCTAAGCACTAAAAACTATCTACGCACTACCATCTAAACACTAAAAACTATCTACGCTCTGCCATCTAAGAACTAAGAACTTAAAAAAAGTTGCGGGAACGAAAAAAAATGCTTACCTTTGCAGCCGGAATTCGTAATCTCTGGCGGGACAAGGCAGCCCGCGAATATTGCGACATTGTTGAACCCCTTTTTTAAGCTTAAAAAAATGGATCTGATCAAAGTAGCCGAAGAGGCTTTTGCAACCAACAAAAAGCACCCCGATTTCGGCCCCGGCGACACCATCACAGTTGCCTATCGCATCAAGGAAGGCAACAAAGAGCGTATCCAGCAGTATCGCGGTGTAGTTATCCGCATCAATGGCGAAGGCGCTAAGAAACGTTTCACCGTTCGCAAGATGAGCGACAACATCGGTGTAGAGCGTATCTTCCCTCTGGAATCGCCCTTCATTGACTCAATCGTTGTGAACAAGTGCGGTAAAGTACGTCGCGCTAAACTCTACTACCTCCGCGCCCTCACCGGCAAGAAGGCTCGTATCAAAGAGCGTCGCGTGCTTAAGAAGGACTAATCCCCGACCCGTCGCAGCTATGCGCCCCTGTCGGAGAGACATCCCTCACCGCCAACAAATCAACTGCTCCCGCACCGGCTTCACCTTGAAGCCTATGCGGGAGCAGTCGTTTTTTATATATTTTTCTTTATCTCCAGGGGCTGTATCAAAATAGCCAACGACGTATTATCCTGTAGGGATGCACCCCAGGCGCGTCCGATTAAACAGCTAATATTAAGCGAGTTTAGCGGACACACCTTGGGTGCGTCCCTACAAATTGATGTGTTATCTTCAGTTTTGACACAGCCTCCTTAAGTGAGAGGGCGGGTTAGCCGACGAAGGTGGCGCGGGCCGAGGAGAATGCGGAGAGGCCCAGACGGGTCATCACTTCCACGATGGCACGGGCGGCCTTCATGCTTACACCCTTGTCGTTAACTTCAGGAGCATAAGCGGCAATGCCGAAGGTGCCGGGCAGCGCGCCCATTACAGCGCCGCCATACGACGACACAGCAGGCAGTCCGGCCACTGTAAGCCAGGGAAGACGCATTTTGTGAGGACTCATCGCAGCCATATATCCGGCTACATTCTGAGCGAGCGCACCGTCGAACACCTCTGTATGGGTGACGGGGTTGACACCGTCGGCGGCAATCGTGGCGCCCATTACGGCAAGCTGCTCAACCGAAACCTCCAGTGCGCGCGACTTATTATACATATCTATAGCTATGCGTGCATCGTCAAACAGATAGAAATCGTCGGCAGCAAGTTTGTTTTCGAGGCCCGATTCCTCATATTCCTTTGTGACAGCCTCATAAATCTTATCGTTGAACTGCGGGTCAGCACCTGCCATATCAGCCACACGATTGGCAAACAGATTATACTTCGAGTCGGCATCGCCCACAGGCTGCAGCTGCGAGAAAGCTCTCAGGCCACGGGCGCAAGCGCCAAGGTCTTTCGGTTTCTGCTGTTTCTGGCAACCACAAGCGCAAGCACCTGCACCGGCCTGCTTGAGGATTTCCATAGGGCTTGCCTGAGCAAACAGCAGCGACATAAGCGGTGCGGCCGAAATAGCGCCTACCGGAGTATGCACGTTGGTGTCGCCGCGGGTTATCACTGTGCCGTCGGTAAGAACTACGGCGATACCGAATTGACCCGGTTCGGCTCCGATATTGCGGGGATTCACATTACCATCGGAAAAACTGCTTAACGATTCATAAGCTTCATCCACTGCCTTTTTCAGGTCAGCGACAGAAATTTTGCGTGTCATATTCTTTTAGATTATTAGTTTTCAGGATTGAATTGCTTCATCGGCAATTTCAATAATACAACACCTTCAAGTGGCGTTTGGTTTTGGTAAATACAGGGGATTTTAGTAACTTTGCGCGCGTAACAGATAACAATTTTTATACATCCCATTAGAAAATGTGCGGAATAGTAGGATACATAGGTTCACGTCCTGCCTATGAAATACTCATCAAAGGCTTGCATCGCCTTGAATACCGCGGCTACGACAGCGCAGGTGTAGCAATGCTCACCGATGACGGCCGTCTGAACATATACAAATCACACGGCAAGGTTGCCGACCTCGAAAATTTTTGCAACGCCCAAGACCTTGATGGTTGTGCCGGCATAGCCCACACACGCTGGGCCACCCACGGCGAGCCAAACGACATCAACGCCCACCCTCACCTGAGCCGTTCGGGGCGCATCGCTCTGGTGCACAACGGCACAATCGAAAATTACACCGTACTTAAAGAAGCCCTCGAGCAGCAGGGGTATGAATTCAAAAGCGAGACCGACACCGAGGTGCTCGTGCAGCTTATTGAATATGTTATGCTCACCAACGGCTGCCAGCTGGTGGATGCCGTGCGCGAAGCCCTGCATCAGGTAATCGGCGCCTACGCCATCGCTGTGGTCGACACGCAGGAGCCCGACACAATCGTGGCCGCCCGCAAAAGTTCCCCGCTGGTAATCGGCGTGGGCGACGGCGAGACTTTCCTGGCCTCCGACGCCACCCCCATTGTGGAATACACCGACAAAGTGGTGTATCTCAACGACGGCGAGATAGCCATCATCACCCGCGGCAAACCGCTGAAGATAATCACCGCCGACAATGAATCGGCCGAAATCGACATACAGACACTGAAGATGTCGGTGTCGCAGCTTGAAAAAGGTGGATTTCCCCACTTTATGCTCAAGGAGATCTTCGAGCAGCCCCGCACCATCCGCGACTGTGTGCGCGGCCGCATCGGCAACAGTGGCTCGCGTGTAACACTCTCGGGCGTCATCGAGCACGCCGACGTATTCCGCCGGGCCAAGCGCATCATCATCGTGGCCTGCGGCACATCCTGGCACGCCGGACTTATCGGCAAGCGTCTGATAGAGGAATACGCCCGCATACCGGTGGTTGTGGAATATGCCTCGGAATTCCGCTACAGCAACCCCATCGTCACCCCCGACGATGTGGTGATAGCCATCTCGCAGTCGGGCGAAACAGCCGACACCCTTGCCGCCATCAAGCTCGCCAAGGAGCGCGGCGCATTTGTCTACGGCGTGTGCAACGTGGTGGGCAGCTCCATCGCCCGTGCCACCGACTCCGGTACATATATACACGTAGGCCCTGAAATCGGCGTGGCATCCACAAAAGCCTTCACCGGCCAAGTGACAGTGCTGACAATGTTCGCCTTAGCAGTCGGGCAGGTGCGCGACACTCTCGACCGCGAAGTGGCCGCCAAGGTGGTTTGCTCCATCCGCAAGCTTCCCGAACTTATCAAACAGACCCTCAAACTCAACGACAAGATTGAGAAGCTTTCCGACACATACACCTATGTGCACAACTTCCTCTATCTCGGCCGTGGCTACAACTTCCCGTCGGCGCTTGAAGGTGCGCTTAAGCTTAAGGAAATCAGCTACATCCACGCCGAGGGCTATCCCGCAGCCGAAATGAAGCACGGCCCTATCGCCCTGATCGATCACGAGCTGCCCACGGTGGTAATCGCCCCAAAAGACGACCTGCACGAAAAAATCATCTCCAACATACAGCAAGTGAAAGCCCGCGGCGGCTCGGTGATAGCCGTTGTCACCAAAGGCGACACTACCATAGCAGAAATTGCCGACCATATCATCGAGATTCCCGATGTGCCTGAAAGCATATCGCCCGTAATCGTGTCGATACCGCTGCAGCTCCTGGCCTACCATATCGCGGTCAAGAAGGGTTGCAACGTGGATATGCCGCGCAATCTGGCAAAATCAGTCACCGTAGAATAATACAGCAATGAAAAAATACCTCGTCACCGGCGGTGCCGGATTCATCGGCGCCAACTTCGTGAAATATCTGCTCAAGCAATACGGGCAGGATGTGGAAATCCTCATTCTCGACGCCCTCACCTATGCAGGCAACATCCTCACTATCAAAGAGGAGATTGAGCTGCCCAACGTAACCTTCGTTCGCGGCGACATCGGCGATGCCCCCCTTGTGGAAAAGCTGATGAAGGAGTTCGACCCCGACTACGTGGTGAACTTCGCTGCCGAGAGCCACGTCGACCGCTCCATATCCAACCCGCGCCTGTTCCTTGAGACCAACATTTTAGGCACACAGACGCTGCTCAATGCCGCACGCGACGCCTGGAAGCTCCCCACGGCTCCCGGCGAAAAGCCCCGCTATAAAGAAGGTAAGAAATTCCACCAGATTTCCACCGACGAGGTTTACGGCTCTCTGCCCCGCACTCCGGGCGACCCCACACCGCTGCATCTCACCGAGGCTGTGGCCCGAGTGGTGAAAGGACGCGACAACCTGCAGTCGTTCGGTCCCGACTTCTTCACCGAGACCACTCCGCTGGCTCCCCGCTCCCCCTACTCCGTGTCGAAAACCGCCGCTGATATGCTGGTTCACGCCTATCACGAGACATACGGTCTGCCTGTGACCGTAACCCGCTGCAGCAACAACTACGGTCCTTACCATTTCCCCGAAAAGCTTATACCTCTGGTAATCAAGAACATTCTGGAAGGAAAGAACCTTCCGGTGTATGGCAAAGGCGACAACGTGCGCGACTGGCTCTATGTGGAAGACCACTGCAAGGGCATTGATATGGTCCTGCGCCACGGCCGCATCGGCGAGGCTTACAACATCGGCGGTTTCAACGAGGAGCAGAACATATCAATCGTGCGCCAGATCATCGCTATGGTGCGCGAACTTATGGAGCAGAATCCCGAGTACCGCAAGCTCCTCTCTATCCCCGTCGAGGAAATCGACGAGCGCCTCATCAGCTACGTCAGCGACCGTCCCGGCCACGATATGCGCTACGCCATCGATCCCGAGAAAATCGCCACCGAGCTGGGCTGGTATCCCGAGACATCATTCGCGGAAGGTATCCGCAAGACCGTGAAATGGAATCTCGACCATCACGACTGGGTGGAGCAGGTGGCTTCCGGCGAATATCAGCGCTTCTATGAGCAGCTCTACGGCAACCGATGATCTCCTCAACCTCAACCGTTTAATACTGTAAAACACACTCATAACCCAAGATATGAAAGGAATCGTATTGGCCGGAGGCTCCGGCACCCGTTTACACCCCATCACACGGGGTATCTCCAAGCAGCTTATCCCCGTGTGCGACAAGCCAATGATTTATTATCCGGTGTCGGTGCTGATGCTCGCAGGTATCCGCGAGATTCTGATCATATCCACTCCGGAGGATTTGCCATCGTTTCGCCGTCTGCTCGGCACCGGCGAAGAACTTGGCGTGAAATTCTCCTACGCCGAGCAGCCGCGCCCCGAAGGGTTGGCCCAGGCCTTCATCATCGGTCGCGATTTCCTCGACGGCGACAGCGCCTGCCTCGTTTTGGGCGACAATATTTTCTACGGTCAGGGCTTCACTCAGATGCTGCACAATGCTCTTGAAAACGCCGACAAGGGGGAGGCCACAGTCTTCGCCTACCCGGTGAAAGACCCGCAGCGCTACGGCGTGGTGACAATCGGACCAGACGGCCGCGCCGTGAAGATTGTGGAGAAACCGCAGAAGCCAGAAAGCGACAAGGCAGTTGTTGGGCTGTATTTCTACCCCGCCAACGTGGTGGATGTGGCAGCCGCCGTCAAGCCCTCGGCTCGTGGCGAACTTGAAATCACTTCGGTCAACGAAGAATATCTGCGCCGCGGCAAACTCAATGTAAAATGCTTCGGCCGCGGGTTTGCATGGCTTGATACCGGCACCGTCGACTCTCTGATGGAGGCCTCTAACTTCATCCAGGCCATTCAGAAGCGTCAGGGCTTCTATGTGGCAGCTCTTGAAGAGGTGGCATACCGCCGCGGATTCATCAACCGTTCGCAATTGCAGAAGCTCGCCATGAATCTCCTCAACACCGATTACGGCAAATATCTTATGTCGATTGCCGACACCACTGCCGAATGACTCCTATACATATATGGCCAAATACCCCTTTCTCCAGCTCGCTACAGTCAACGCTCCGTTTATGGACGAAATCCAAAAACGGGTTGCTCGCGTCGTAGCTTCCGGCCGGTATGTCGGAGGCCCGGAAGTGGAAGAATTAGAGGAGAATCTTAGCAGGCTCACCGACCGGGAGTATGCCGTAGGTGTGAGCAATGGGCTTGACGCTCTCCGTCTTATACTGCGGGCTTACGTAGAGATGGGAGTAATGAAGCCCGGCGACGAAGTCATCGTGCCGGCTAACACTTACATTGCCTCCGTCCTTGCCATCTCCGACGCAGGCCTTACTCCGGGGCTTGCTGAGCCTGACTTTCTTACTGCCAATCTCGACCTCAACCGCCTGCAAGAATATCTCACACCGCGCACCCGCGGCATTATGCCGGTGCATCTCTATGGCCGAGTGTGCTGGTCGGCGGAGCTGGAGGATTTTGCCCGCCGCAACAATCTTAAAATCATCGAGGATAATGCACAGGCCATCGGAGCATCCATAGTGTGCGCCGACGGCAAGCGGCGCCATACCGGAGGCCTCGGCGATGCCGCCGCATTCAGCTTCTATCCCACCAAAAACATCGGCGCAATGGGCGATGCCGGAGCCGTCACCACCTCCGACCCGGAGTTGGCCGCCACCGTCAGGGCACTCGCCAACTACGGTTCCGACCGCCGTTATCACAACATCTACAAGGGGCTTAACTGCCGCCTTGACCCTGTGCAGGCAGCGATTTTAAATGTAAAACTCCCCTACACCGACCGGGAGAATCAATACCGGCGCGACATAGCACAGATTTACCTCAGCACCATCCGCAACCCGAAAGTCGCACTACCCTTAGCACCGGACGATCCCAGCGAAATGGTGTGGCACCAGTTTGTGGTGAATGTTGATGACCGCGAATCCTTCCTGCGTTATCTCGACGCCAACTCTATCGGCTGGGACATCCATTACGCCACTCCCCCTCATCGACAACCCTGCTACGCCGGTGAATTTTCTGCACACCACTACCCCATCACCACCGACCTGGCCGATACCTGCGTCAGCCTCCCCATCACCCGCTGCACCACCCCCTCCGACGCCGCCACCATCGCCCGCCTCATCAACGCCTGGAAATAACATTGCCCCCAAAGAATGAGACAGTCAGCAGCGACAACCTCCGAAGTCTTACAGACACGGAGCTGCGTTAGATGAAAGGCACGGGTTGTTTTGCGATGGAAAAACAGGCAAGGTTCATAAGTTCCCCAAAACGGAATATGACAGCGTTCTGACCCCGTTCCCTCTCGGAGTTGCCGATAACTGCAAGGCTCACCCAACCTCCCGTCGCCCGTCCAAGACGATGCAGAACGACAACAAGGTGGAACGAATTTTGGTGCCAGTGAGAGCATAGGCAAACTTGTTTGACTATGCCGAACGCAGCCCAAAATGCAGGTACTGAAAGCGTGGCATACCCCGAAGCAGCCAGGCACAGAGCTGCAGCAGATGCCTTCCCCAAATATGACTACAATGTGCGAGTTCCGCTCCACACCCCGACAGCCCCTCGGCAGGGCTGTACGGCAAACCGCTTCGCGCCCTACAAATAAGCAAGCGAGCCTCGGATTGCCTGACGGCCTACTACGTGGTCACGTCAGGTTGTGCCGAAGCTCGCTGTATTCTGAGTTAGGGATTGATGCCTTTTGGTCGAGACCGAGACTCGATTAACGACAGCCCGGCTGCGATACCGCAACTTCCATATATACTTTAAAGATTTGCTATTTTAATAGCAACGTAGTTTTCACCATTGAAGTCACCTATAGTGAGAGACTGTGGATAATTTGAGCACACCAATGTTAAATAAAGTAAAACAGTTCCCCACTATGGGGGACGAGCTGGATCGGAAATATGGAAAGCCGGGCACTCCTGAGCGGCCCCAGTTTGACGAAAAAGCACGTGCCTGGTGCAAATGTATGAATGCTATGCAGTAGGCGAAAGGGGGGAAGAGTTAGCGGAGGCTGAGGTGATGTTAGCGGATGCCGAGCAATTTATGGGTTTGGAGTGATAGGCGCCAGCGGGGATTGTCGAGCACAAATTGGATGGCTGCCCGGAGATTTGCACGGGTGGATGACGCCTCGCCGGTGTCGCACGGCTGTATGTAGCAGCAATCGGCGTGTGCGGGGATCAGCGAATCGTAGATGCTCATATCCTGCCCACGATACACCACTTTCAGTTCGTCGAAGCGCTCGATACGCACCTGCGCATTGGGGCAAAATTCAAATTTTGGCGAGAGGGTAATCCAGTCTATGGCCGATGCCAGCGCCTCGCCAAGGGGTCGGGTGCCGTTGGTCTCCATACACACTTTCCGCCCCGCCTGATGCAGCTTTTCAACCAGCGACAATGTAAGCTGCAGCGAAGGTTCGCCTCCGGTAATCACCACATTTGTAGCAGGATAAGCCAGCACTCGGTCAACGATTTCATCCTCGGCCAGCTGCTGCGCCGACTGATGCTGCGTGTCGCAGAAGTCGCATTGCAGATTGCATCCGGCAAAGCGCACAAAGACCGACGGTGTGCCAGTATTGCGCCCCTCGCCCTGCAGCGAGTAAAAGATTTCGTCAACTACCATAAGATTAGCCTCCCTTTTCAAATTCAGTCAGTGCCTGCAGTTCTGCAATCCAATTAAAATCAGTCATCCACTTCGTAGGTGGCCACATTGCCCTCACTCTCCTGCACCTCCGCTTTGAAACATTCCGGAATCCGGTCGACAATCCAGCGGGCTATATTTTCGGCCGTAGGATTGAAGGGAAGCAGTTCGTTGAGATAGCCGTGATCGAGATAGCCGTGAATATCCTCCTTTATTTTGGTGAAATCCACCACCATACCCTGCGGATTCAACTCCTTTGCGCGACAATAAACCGTAACCACCCAATTGTGGCCGTGCACTCTGCCGCACTTGCTTTCATACGGGAGGTCCAGCTTGTGGGCGCCGGCAATCTCCATTCGCTTCGATACGGTGTACATTTAAAACTCGCTGGAGAAATAGAAATTAATGGCAGGAAAATCATTGCGGGCCATCTGCAGCACGTAGTTGGAATCGGCCAGGAAAACATCGCGTCCCTGACGGTCAATTGCCATAAACTGATGCTTGCGCTTCTTGAAAGCGGCCAAAGCCTCGGGGTCGTCGCTGTCGATCCAGCAAGCTTTATAGAGGCTTATCGGCTCCCAGCGGCATTGTGCGCCATATTCGTGCAGCAGGCGATACTGAATAACCTCAAACTGCAGCTGGCCCACCGTACCGATAATCTTGCGGCCGTTGAACTGGTTGACAAAGAGCTGTGCCACACCCTCATCCATAAGTTGCTGGATACCTTTTTCAAGCTGCTTCGATTTCATAGGGTCGGTGTTCTCGATGTACTTGAACATCTCGGGGGAGAAACTGGGCAGCCCCTTGAAATGCAGCTCCTCGCCGGTAGTGAGCGTGTCGCCGATTTTGAAGTTGCCGGTATCGGGAATACCCACGATATCGCCGGGATATGCCTCATCGACTACGCTCTTCTTCTGCGCCATAAACGCTGTAGGCGCCGCGAAGCGCATCATCTTTCCCGAGCGCACATGCTTGTAGTTGGCATTGCGCTCAAACTTGCCGGAGCAGACCTTGCAGAACGCGATACACGACCGGTGGTTGGGGTCCATATTGGCGTGAATCTTGAAGATGAAACCGGTGAAATTCTCCTCATGAGGATTTATCATACGTTCCTCGGCCACCGTAGGCTTGGGCGACGGCGCGATTTTCACGAAGCAGTCGAGCAGCTCCTTCACACCGAAAGTGTTGAGAGCGGAACCGAAGAATACCGGCGCCACCTTCCCTTCGAGATATGCCTGACGGTCGAATTCGGGATAAACACCCTCGATCAGGTCGAGGTCTTCGCGCAGTTTGGCGGCATCGGCAGCGCCGACAGCCTCATCCACTGCGGGGTCGTTGACATCGGTGATTTCCACGCGCTCCGTCACCTTCTGCTTATCGGGCTTGAACAGATCGAGAGCGCCTTCATAAATATTGTAAACGCCCTTGAATTTGGCACCTATATTAATAGGCCAGGAAAGCGGACGCACCGAAATCTTCAGCTCATTCTCCAGTTCGTCGAGAATGTCGAAGGGATCGCGGCCTTCGCGGTCGAGCTTGTTCACGAAGATAATCACGGGAGTGTTGCGCATACGGCACACCTCCATAAGCTTGCGGGTCTGCTGCTCCACACCTTTGGCCACATCCACCACGATAATTACGGAATCCACCGCCGTGAGCGTGCGGTAGGTATCCTCCGCGAAGTCCTGGTGACCGGGAGTGTCAAGGATGTTGATTTTGTAATCGCCGTAATTGAAACCCATCACCGAGGTAGCCACGGAGATGCCGCGCTGCTTCTCGATTTCCATCCAGTCGGATGTGGCGGTTTTCTTGATTTTATTAGACTTCACCGCACCGGCCACGTGAATAGCGCCGCCGAAAAGGAGAAGTTTTTCTGTAAGTGTGGTTTTGCCGGCGTCGGGGTGCGAGATAATGGCGAAAGTGCGCCGGCGCTGTATTTCTTCGTTCAAGCCCATTAAGGCAGATATTGTAGTTTAGATTATCAGAGATTCAAAGGATGAAATAAAAGGCGTCCATCACCGAGCGACAGAAGCGTCACCGGGCGACAGAAGCATCACTGCGCGAGGATGCGCTTCATACAATCCTCGAGGCTTTCCTCCCAGTGGGGAATCTCCACGCCGTAGGTAGCCTTGATGCGTGAGCGGTCGAGGATGCTGTAGGCCGGACGCGACGCCGGAGTGGGGAAATCCTCCGTGGGGATGGGCACAAGCTTCACCTTCTTGCCGGCGATGCGGAAGATGGCGTGAGCGAAATCATACCACGAAGCAGCGCCCTCGTCGGTGAAGTGATAGATACCGGCCACCCACTGGTGCGACTGAAGCACCTTCAGGATGGCGCAGGCCAAGTCGCGGGCATAGGTGGGAGTGCCAATCTGGTCGCTCACCACGCGCACCTCCTTCTGGCTGTCGGCCAGACGGAGCATCGTCTTCACGAAATTGTTGCCGTGCGAGGAGTAGAGCCACGCCGTGCGGATGATGATGCTCTCGGGAGCAAGAGCAAGCAACGCTGTCTCACCCTTGCGCTTGGTTGTGCCGTACTGCGAAATCGGGTTCACCTTGTCGCTCTCGCGATAGGGGCGGTGGTTGGTGCCGTCGAAAACGTAGTCGGTGGAAATGTGGATTATCTTGGCACCGGAAGCATCGGCTGCGAGCGCCAGATTCTTCACGGCATCGGTGTTGATCAGCGCACATTCGCGTTTCTGGTCCTCGGCCTTGTCAACGGCTGTGTAAGCCGCACAGTTCACGATGTGGGTAATATCATTGTTCACCACAAAGGTCTCCACAGCCTTGGCGTCGGTAAGGTCAAGCTCCTCGCGGTCGGTGTAGATGGTCTGACCGGGGATTTTTTCTTCCAGGAGCTCACGAAGCTCATTGCCCAGCTGACCGTTGGCTCCGGTTATCAGTATTTTCATTGTTTCAATATTTATGGAATCCGCGACCACAGGAGGCCGCGGCGTGTTTCACGCTGCAAAGTTACTCAATTTTCCGCACTTATGCAACCGGCTTCTCCGGGCAGGAAGCCCCTCCCGCAAAATATGCCGATTCCGCGACGGGTGTAAGGAAACAAGCCGGATTCAAGGCTTCGCCGGGGCGGCGTCTTTGTCGTCGTCGTGCTTGAAGAGCTTATCCTCCTCATCCAGATGGAAATCCTTGGCCAGCAGCGCAATAAACCGCGAAATCTGCTTCATGGCATTCTCGGTGTCCGGGCCGATTTCCTGCTTGCGCAGGCGCATCATCAGCATTCCGTAAAGGGCGGTGAAGCAGGTTTCTATTTCACCCACCTTTGCGTCGCCGGCCTTAGAGCGAAGCTCCACGATATATGGAAGCGTGCGGTAGAATTCGGCAGTATATTCAGGAAATTCCGGGTCGGCAAGGAGCGCCTGATGAAGCTGCACAAGCTGGTTGAGCATATTCACATTCATCTGCAGATGGCCGCTTTGAGTCACACCCTCGCGGCGCATCATATCTATCAGCGACTCATACCACTCGGTCATCTCGCGTTTCTGCTCATCGGTAAGCCCCGAAGGGTCAATCACATTCTGGCGAATCCGGTCAATATCAAGGCCATAGGCTCTGATAAGGTCCTCAATCTGCCACATATACAATAAATATTCGGCAATATTCTCTTTGCGTTTTTTTGATGCTATGTACATTTTATGCTATTTTGATAATGCAAAGTTACGCATACCTGCGCATTTTCTTCTCTATTATAACAAAGATTTTTCCGAAAAAAGGGGGGATATTGTCAATTAATTGCTAAATTTGTGCCTTGAAAAGAAGTGGGTAGCCACACAGGCGCCCCCGGCTTTCCGGCGCAGAGGCGCCTCATCTTATCTAAAAATATTTTTAAACCAACCTTATAATCACTTCATTATGGACATCAGCCATATCGAACACATCGGCATAGCCGTGCCCTCGCTTGAGGAGGCTATCCCTTTTTATGAGAAAATCCTCGGCCTTAAATGCTTCGCCATTGAAGAAGTGGCCGACCAGAAGGTAAAAACAGCCTTCTTCAAAGTAGGTCAGACCAAAATCGAGCTGCTCGAAGGCACCGCTCCCGAAAGCGCTATCTCGAAATTCATCGCCAACAACGGCGGCCGCGGCGGCATCCAGCACGTGGCTTTCGCTGTAGAAGATGGCGTGGCCAACGCTCTGGCAGAAGCCGAAGAAAAGGGCTGCCGCCTCATCGACAAGGCTCCCCGCAAGGGCGCCGAAGGCCTCAACATCGCATTCCTCCACCCCAAGTCGACCGTAGGCACTCTCGTGGAACTTTGCGAAGACCCCAAAAAGAAATAATTACCCACATCTCCTGCTGCCGGCACGGCAGCGGGAGTCTTTTATGTTTACTATCACCATATTACAATGAGCACACAGCTTGAAAAGATACAGGAACTGATTGCCAAACGCGAGCAGGCTCGCCTCGGCGGCGGTCAGAAAGCCATCGACAAACAGCACGAGCGCGGAAAATACACCGCGCGTGAACGCATCGCACAGCTCCTCGACGAAGGTTCGTTTGAGGAACTCGATATGTTTGTAACTCACCGTTGCCACAACTTCGGCCAGGAGAAGAAATCCTTCCTTGGCGACGGCGTGGTCACCGGCTACGGCACAGTAGAAGGCCGTCTGGTGTATGTATTCGCACAGGACTTCACCGTGTTCGGCGGCTCGCTCTCCGAAACTATGGCCCTGAAGATCTGCAAAATTATGGACCTGGCTATGGAAATGGGCGCTCCCGTCATAGGCCTTAACGACTCGGGCGGCGCACGTATCCAGGAAGGCATCAACGCACTTGCCGGCTACGCCGAAATCTTCCAGCGCAACATTCTCGCCTCGGGCGTGATTCCCCAGATTTCCGCTATCCTCGGCCCCTGCGCCGGCGGTGCCGTTTACTCCCCCGCGCTCACCGACTTCACCATTATGGCCAAGGGCATCAGCTATATGTTCCTCACAGGCCCAAAGGTAGTGAAGACCGTCACCGGCGAAGATGTAACCCAGGAAGACCTCGGCGGCGCTTCGATTCACGCTTCCAAGAGCGGCGTGGCTCACTTCGCTGCCGAAGATGGCGAAGAAGCCATCAAGATTGTGCGCAAGCTTCTGAGCTATATCCCCAGCAACAACCTTGAGGATGCTCCCGCCACCGAGTGCACCGACCCCATAGACCGCACCGAAGACCTCCTCAACGAAATCGTGCCAGAAAGCCCCAACCGTCCTTACGATATGTATCAGGTGATTGGCGCAATCGTCGACAACGGCGAATTCCTCGAAGTGCAGCGCGACTACGCCCGCAACATCATCATCGGTTTCGCCCGCTTCAACGGCCGCTCGGTTGGTATCGTAGCCAACCAGCCCAAGGTGCTCGCCGGTGTGCTCGACAGCAACGCATCACGCAAGGGTGCCCGCTTCGTTCGATTCTGCGACGCCTTCAACATTCCTCTGGTCACCCTCGTGGATGTTCCCGGATTCCTCCCCGGCACCGGTCAGGAATACAACGGTGTGATCCTCCACGGCGCCAAACTGCTCTACGCCTACGGCGAGGCCACTGTGCCCAAAGTCACCGTAACACTGCGCAAGAGCTACGGCGGCAGCCACATCGTGATGAGCTGCAAGCAGCTCCGCGGCGATATGAACTACGCATGGCCCTCGGCTGAAATCGCCGTTATGGGTGGTGCAGGTGCCGTTGAGGTGCTCTACGCCAAGGAAGCCAAGACTGCCGAAGACCCCAAGGCGCTCCTGGCCGAAAAGGAGAAGGAGTACAACGACCTCTTCTGCAACCCCTACAACGCAGCCAAGTATGGCTACATCGACGATGTGATCGAGCCGCGCAACACCCGTTTCCGCGTAATCCGCGCCCTGCAGCAGCTCGCCACAAAGCGTGTGACCAATCCCGCCAAGAAACACGGCAATATACCTCTGTAACAGCATCTCCGCAGCTTCAGGCGCCCTACCCTCCCTCGGGGCGCGGCGCCCGAAGCCAGCGGCTGTTCCACTACATTACCACAATCAATTCCTACCAATGAAACGTCAGATTCTGTTACTTCTCGCAGTGCTTTGCCTCGGCGCCGGAGCCATCTCCGCACAAGCCCGCAAAGGACTCAAAATCAATGAGGTAATGGTGGTCAACGACTCAAGCGCTGTCGACGAATACGGCCGTCACGCCGCATGGATTGAGCTTTTCAACTCCAACTTCGCAGCGATGGACATCTCAAGCGTGTTCCTCACCAACGACACCACCACAGCAGCCTCCAAGAAGCTTTATCCCGTGCCCCTGGGCGACGTGAAAACAAAACTTCCCAAACGTCAGCACATTCTCTTCTGGGCCGACGGTAAGCCTACCGACGGCACTTTCCACACTTCCTTCACACTCGACCCCAACAAGCCCAATACCATCGCCATCTATGATGCCGACGGCATTACGCTCATCGACTGTGTGACCGTGCCCGTGCTCAAACCCGGAGAGTCTTACGCCCGTATCGACGACGGTGAAGGCGACGGCACTGCCCAGTACTGGACAGTGCGCACCGGTTCGCAAAACGAAGGCGACTACATCACCCCCTCCAGCGCCAACAAAATCCGCGGCGTCAATCCCAAAATCGAGGAATTCAAGGAGAGAGATGAAAACGGCTTCGCCCTGACCATCACCGCTATGGGCATCGTGTTCTCCGCTCTGATTCTGCTGAGCATATGCTTCTACATCATCAACAAAATCAACGCTGCCCGCTCCTCGCGCAAGAAAGCCGAAGCTCACGGTGTTGATTATGCCAATGTAGCTCGCACAGAACGCCCCGAGGGCGACTCCGGCGAAGTTATCGCTGCCATTGCTATGGCGCTCCACGATCATCTCGACGCTCACGACAAGGAAAGCTCCGTGCTCACCATCAACAAGGTGCGCAAGGCCTACTCTCCCTGGAGCTCGCACATCTACACACTGCGCCGCTACCCCGACAAACGCTAACCAATCACCCACCTCACTCTTACATCGTCACACACTACAATGAAAGAATACAAATATAAAATCAACGGCACCGTCTACAAAGTAGGCGTCGGCGACATCGAAAACGGCTTCGCTGAGGTTGAAGTCAACGGAACTCCCTATAAGGTGGAGCTTGACAAGCCCGCCGCCGCTCCGGTAATCAAATCCGTAAAGCCCGCTGCTGCTCCCCGCACAGCCACCGGCGAAAAAGTCATTGCCAAACCCGCTCCCAAGACCAATGGCTCAGGCACTCCCGTGAAGGCTCCGCTCCCCGGCACAGTGCTGGAAGTGAACGTCACCGTAGGCCAGAGCGTGAAAGCTGCCGACCAGGTTATGGTGCTCGAAGCTATGAAGATGGAGAACTCCATCCGTGCCGGCGTTGACGGCGTGGTTAAATCAATCGAAGTAAACAAGGGCGACACCGTGCTCGAAGGCGGCACACTCCTTGTTATCGGTTAATCATTATTGACGCGCTAATACCATAATAATGAACGATTTTGGATCATTTATGGCTACGAACCTCGGTGAGTTCTGGCAACTCACCGGCTTTGCCAACGCCACATGGCAGCATTTAGTAATGCTCTGTGTAGGTCTTTTCTTCATTTGGCTCGCCATCAAGAAAGACTTCGAGCCGATGCTCCTCGTGCCCATCGGCTTCGGTATGCTCATCGGCAACATCCCCTTCAATCCCGATGCCGGCCTCGAAATCGGCATCTACGAAGAAGGCTCTGTGCTGAATATCCTCTATAACGGCGTATCCGCCGGCTGGTACCCGCCCCTGATTTTCCTCGGCATCGGTGCTATGACCGACTTCACCGCGCTGATTGCCAATCCGAAGCTGATGCTCATCGGTGCAGCTGCCCAGTTCGGCATCTTCGGCGCATATATGGTGGCTCTGCTGCTCGGCTTTATGCCCGACCAGGCAGGCGCTATCGCCATCATCGGCGGTGCCGACGGCCCCACAGCCATCTTCCTCTCCTCGAAACTCGCCCCCAACCTTATGGGCGCCATCGCCGTATCGGCCTATTCATATATGGCACTCGTGCCGGTGATTCAGCCCCCTATTATGCGACTGCTCACCACAAAGCACGAACGTGTAATCCGTATGAAACCGGCTCGCGCCGTGGCACAGAGCGAGAAGATAATCTTCCCCATCGTAGGCCTGCTGCTCACCTGCTTCGTAGTGCCCTCCGGTATTCCCCTGCTCGGTATGCTCTTCTTCGGCAACCTGCTGCGTGAGTGCGGCGTCACTACCCGTCTGGCCAAGACAGCCTCCAACGCTCTGACCGACATCGTCACCATCCTGCTCGGTATGACCGTAGGCGCATCCACCCAGGCATCCACATTCCTCACAAAAGAGACAATCTTCATCTTCGCCCTCGGCTTTATGGCCTTCATCATCGCCTCAGCCTCCGGCGTGCTCTTCGTGAAGTTCTTCAACCTCTTCCTGCCGAAGGCAAAGAAAATCAACCCCCTCATCGGCAACGCCGGCGTATCGGCTGTGCCTATGTCGAGCCGAATTTCCAACAACCTCGGCCTGGAGTACGACCCCAGCAATTACCTGCTCATGCACGCTATGGGCCCCAACGTAGCCGGTGTAATCGGTTCCGCCGTCGCCGCCGGTGTGCTCCTCGGCTTCCTCGCCTAATCCACCGTCCCCACCAATCATTCCCCTATATCCATCAGGGAGCGCCCAAGCGCTCCCTGACCTGTTTTATACCCACATACAGGAGGAAAACATATTACGGTCTCGTACTAAATATTCAATGAGATATATACGAAAACAGGACCCGACATCACGCCGAGCCCTGCCATTTTCACGTTACGTCAAATCAATATTTGATCCATTATACAGAATACGGGTAAGCTTTATACCTATTTCGGGTAAATCTTATATAGAATCCGGGAGCAGATTATCAATTTCCGCCTGGCGACTAATTTAGCGGCCAACTAATAATTATGGCGGCTAACCAAAATACAGGCGGCTAACTAATAATTATTGTCTGCCCGGCTATATGTGCGGCTTACTTATACGCATTAATTATTTAATGCAAAGTTAACACTTCATCCTTCCTTAACACAAATTTTCGGGTCGCAAAAACCTTGCAAAGCCACTTTGTACTATGTTGAATTTCAATTAGTTACATACGTTATAAAAATTAGATTTCTAACACCTTTATAAACCACTGAATATCAGCGATTTATAATTAAACATTACAAACAAGCCTAAACAACTGGAAATCAGACATTCTTCACGTATGCTATCAATCATCTATCTGTTTTGTTAAATTCATCCGCGAAATACAAATCGCGAAAATAATATAACCAGAATTGTATAATTATCCAGATTTATTTTATAACTTTGCAACAAAATATGTGCCTATTCTGTATTATTAATACAGAACTCGAAACCAAAACTCTGTATTTATCTCCCGGTCTTAACAAACGTATCACACCCGAGTTCCTAACACATTATTCAAAATGATTCAAAAGAAAGTCATAGACTCAATATATAAAAAATTCAAGAAAGCGCCGGCATCGCCCGACGAACTTGACATACCTCTGCTTTTTGAGAAGGTGCCAGAAGCCGCTTCGATTGAGATTGACAACGACAAGCTCGTGATCAACTCCGTAGATCCGGATTCCCCTTTCCACGAAATCCCCATCAGCCATATCCACGCCATTCTCGAATTTGATGAGGCTGTGGCTATCGTGCTGCCCAACTCTATCCAGTTTCTCTCGAAGGACGACGGTTCGCTCCACGTTCACCTCAAGGATGTAGGCCCTTCAATTCTCGACCGCCTCCGCCAGCTTGCCACCAACGAGTAAGCTCAACCTCCTCCATCCGCCAGCTTGCCGACGAGTAAGCAAGATTTTTCTTTTATAATATATGTATCGTTTGCAAAATTCTACGTAACTTTGCAAACGATTGCTATATATTCCCCTTTGGAATTTAAATTACAAAATTAGATATGTACAGGACTAATACTTGCGGCGAACTCCGTCTGGCCGACGCCGGCAAAAAAGTCACACTGGCCGGATGGGCCCAGAAAGTGAGAAAGATGGGTGGTATGACATTCATCGATCTCCGCGACCGCTACGGCATCACTCAGATTGTTTTTGAAGATGACACAAACGCCGCTCTGTGCGACCAGGCCAACAAAGTAGGCCGTGAGTTTGTGCTCCAGATCACAGGCACCGTAAAGGAGCGCCAGTCGAAGAACCCCCACCTGCCTACCGGCGATGTGGAAATCATTGCCGAGAAGCTCAACGTGCTCTCCCCCTCGCTCGTACCCCCCTTCACCATTGAAGATGAGACCGACGGCGGCGACGACCTCCGTATGAAATACCGCTACCTCGACCTGCGCCGCCCCTGCGTGCGCAAGAACCTGGAGCTGCGCCACAAGATGACGATGGAAGTGCGCCGCTATCTCGACTCCAAGGACTTCCTGGAAATCGAGACACCTATGCTCGTAGGCTCTACCCCTGAAGGCGCCCGCGACTTCGTGGTACCTTCCCGTATGAACCCCGGTCAGTTCTACGCTCTGCCTCAGTCACCCCAGACCCTCAAGCAGCTGCTGATGGTGTCGGGTATGGACCGCTATTTCCAGATTGTGAAATGCTTCCGCGACGAAGACCTCCGCGCCGACCGTCAGCCCGAATTCACTCAGATCGACTGCGAGATGAGCTTTGTGGAGCAGGACGACGTGATCGAACTGTTCGAGGGTATGGCCAAGCACCTATTTAAAGAGCTTCGCGGCATCGAACTCACCGAACCGTTCCTCCGCCTCCCCTGGTCGGAAGCAATGCGTCGCTTCGGCTCCGACAAACCCGATATGCGCTTCGGCATGGAGTTTGTAGAGCTGATGGACATTCTCAAAGGCCACGGCTTCTCGGTATTCGACAACGCAGCCTACATCGGCGGCATCTGCGCTCCCGGCGCCGCAACCTACACCCGCAAGCAGCTCGACCAGCTCACCGACTTCGTTAAGCGTCCGCAGGTAGGTGCGAAGGGTATGGTTTATGCCCGCGTGGAAGCCGACGGCAACGTCAAGAGCTCGGTCGATAAGTTCTACGACCAGCCCACCCTGCAGAAGATGAAAGAGGCATTCAACGCCCAGCCCGGCGACCTCATCCTCATCCTCTCGGGCGACGACGCTATGAAGACTCGCAAGCAGCTCTGCGAACTGCGCCTTGAGATGGGCACTCGCCTGGGTCTGCGCGACAAAAATAAATTTGCCTGCCTCTGGGTTGTCGACTTCCCGATGTTCGAGTGGTCCGACGAGGAGCAGCGCCTTATGGCTATGCACCACCCCTTCACACACCCCAAAGACGAAGATATTCCTCTGCTCGACAGCAATCCCGAAGCTGTGCGCGCCGATGCCTACGATATGGTGGTCAACGGCGTGGAAGTCGGCGGCGGTTCCATCCGTATCCACGACTCGCAGCTCCAGGCCAAAATGTTTGAGATTCTCGGCTTCACACCCGAAAAAGCTCAGGAGCAGTTTGGCTTCCTGATGAACGCATTCAAGTTCGGCGCACCCCCTCACGGAGGTCTTGCCTACGGTCTGGATCGCTGGGTAAGCCTTTTCGCCGGTCTCGATTCTATCCGCGACTGCATGGCTTTCCCGAAGAACAATTCAGGCCGCGACGTGATGCTCGATGCTCCTGCGCCGCTTGATCCCAAGCAGCTCGACGAGCTTAACCTTGTAGTCGACATCAAGGAATAAGCACCGATTGTCGGTCCGAATCAATCAGCAACCGCCCCAAGACCAATGACCAACAGGGAAATAATCGACGCTATTGAGGAATTCAGCCCCCTGCACCTGCAGGAAGAGTGGGACAATTCCGGCTGGCAGGTCGGCTCGCCCGATGCTGCCTGCAGTGGCGTGCTCCTCTGCGTGGACGTGACTCCCGCCATTATCAACGAGGCTGCGCAGTGCGGATGCAACCTCATCATCACCCACCATCCGCTGATATTCAAAGGCGTGCGCACCATCATAGGCCGCAACCGCACGGAGCGGTGCATAGCGCTGGCATTGCAGAAAGGGATATCGGTGTACTCATCGCACACCGCCACCGACTGCGCTCCGGCGGGCGTTTCCTACGAAATGGCTAAGATGCTGGGGCTTGAAGATTTGGAAGTGCTCGACACCGCCACCGGACTGGGCTATGTGGGCAACCTGCCCGCGGCGCTCACATCCGACCAGTTGGTCAACAAAGTTAAGCAAACCTTCGGCGCAGAAGTGGTGCGCACCTCGCGCGAGCCTTACGCGCCCTACATCGTGAAGCGCGTGGCACTTTGCGGCGGCTCTGCCGGAGAATTTCTCCCACTGGCCATCGCAAAAGGTGCTCAGGCTTACATCACCGCCGACTGCAAGCACAACCTCTTTCTCGACCATGCCGACGACATCCTGCTGCTCGATTCGGGGCATTTCGAGACCGAACAGTGCACAAAAGAAATTTTTTATAGCATTATCTCACAGAAATTTCCTAACTTTGCAGTTTGGAAATCAACCGTTGAGAAAAATCCGGTTCTTTACCGCTAACGTAATCCATCCATAAAGAATGGCCACAGATAAGAACAAAACCGAAAATCTCTCTGTCGAGAGCCGTCTGACCTCGCTCTACAAGCTTCAGACCGTCCTCACAGAAATCGACCGCATCCGCACCATCCGCGGTGAGCTCCCCCTTGAAGTGAAAGACCTTGAGGACAACCTCGAAGGCCTCCACACCCGTATTGCCAATTTCAAAACCGAAATCGACACCCTGCGTGTGAAGCTCGCTCAGGAAAAAGAGAAAATCTCCGACGCACAGAATAAGATTGCCCGCTACAAAGAGCAGCTCGACAATGTGCGCAACAACCGCGAATTCGACCTGCTCTCTAAGGAAGTGGAATTCCAGACTCTGGAAATTGAGCTGTGCGAAAAGCACATCGGCGAATACACCCGCACCATCGAGAACCGCGAACGCGACATCGAGACCACTCAGGAAAAAATCTCCGACTCGGAGCATGTGCTCGCTGAGAAGAAAGCCGAACTTGAGGAAATCGTTTCCGAAACCCGCCAGGATGAGGAGCGTCTGCGCCAGCAGGCCAAAGACCTTGAGCCGCAAATCGACGCCCGCACCCTCAACGCTTTCAAGCGCATCCGCAAGAACGCCCGCAACGGCCTTGGCGTGGTCTACATCCAGCGCAACGCCTGCGGCGGCTGCTTCAACCGCATACCGCCCCAGAAGCAGCTCGAAATCAAGATGCACAAGAAAATCATCGTTTGCGAGTACTGCGGACGCATCCTCATCGACCCCGCTATCGCAGGCGTTGAGGAATAAACCCGGCCCCACCCCACATCGGGCCATCGTTTAAAGCAATGGCGTATACCATCTGCAAATATACTCCTGACTGCCGGCAGGAATGGGACAGATTCGTGGAAACGTCGAAAAACGCCACGTTTCTCCATTTTCGCGGCTATATGGACTATCACGCCGACCGCTTTGACGACAACTCATTAATCGCGCGAGACCCGCGCGGCAGAATCATAGCGCTCCTTCCGGCCAACCGCCGGGGGAGCGTTGTCGTTTCGCATCAGGGTCTCACCTACGGTGGATGGCTCACCGCCTACAAGCACCTCGATGCCGCTTCAATGCTTGAGATTCATCAACTTGCCTCGGCATTGCTAAAAGAGGATGGAGCTACAGATCTTATATATAAGCCTGTGCCCTACATCTACACAACCGTGCCGGCACAGGAAGATCTGTATATGCTTTTCCGCTGCGGTGCCATACGAATTGCCTCCCTGATTTCCTCGGCCATCGACCTCCGCACCGATGCCGGGCCCGACGCCGACCGTCGGCGCAAATCTCGCCAGGCTCTCAGCTACGGAATTGAAGTAAGAGAATCTGATGATTATGCCTCCTACTGGCAGATTCTCAGCGACGTGCTCGCCAGCCGACACAACGCCCGCCCGGTACACACCCTCGCCGAAATCACCCTGCTTCGCGACCGGTTCCCCTCCAACATCCGCCTCTTTGCCGCATTCTCAGCCGATGGGGAAATGATAGCCGGCACAGTGCTCTACATCACCCGCGGAGTAGTCCACACCCAATATTTAGCCGCATCGGAAGAAGGGCGCCGCACCAACGCACTCACGCTCGTGCTCTCCACGCTTATCGACCGCTTCCGCCGCGAAGGCTACCGCTGGCTCGACTTCGGCACCTCCTGCGAAGATGGTGGCAACTACCTCAACGAAGGCCTGATACGCCAAAAAGAGTCACTCGGCGGCCGTGCCGTCGTCTACGACACCTACTCCCTCCCCCTCTAATATCTAATATCTAATATCTACCATCTCAGCACTATATATGTTTTCCCGCGCCGTCCCCCTCATATTATTAATAATGTGGCTGCTACCCAGCAGCGCAGCCGGTGCCGGGAAAGATAAGCGCAACGAACTGCCGCGCTTCCTCAACGTCGATGTTGACTCGCTTGTAAGACACATCTGCACCGACAGCGGCACCGATGAGATCGGCGGTATATGGCAATCCACCATCGACGGCTCAACCGTTGGCATTGTCCCGGCATACGCCTGGGCACACGCTACCGGAGCTCCACTCCCCGAGCGCGAGCGCACCAACTCTGCCGAATGGCTCCTCATCTTCATCGACACACCAATGCCGAGGGTGCAGCCAGGCACAATTGCCGGATGGTTTACACTCACCGCCCAGCCCCGCACCTACGATGCCCGGCTCTTTACAAAACGGTCGAAAAATGAATTCAAACGCCCGAAACAATTCATACTCACCCTCCACGACGAAACGCACCTATCCCTCCGGAAAATCCACAAAGGGGTGAAAGTAAATCCCTGGAGATTTCTCCCCTACTTCATCCGCGGCTCTTTCTCCTCCCAAGATGATACGCCCAAAAACCTCGACGGCTTTCTGAAAGTATGGCCGGAACCCGCTCACCCCATCTCACCACGTTATCTTTAATGCGCCTGCTCACCGCCATATTGCTGCTTCTGCTCATCCCGTGCATCACCTCCGCACGGCGAATCAACACACTGCGCAAGCTCCCCAAGGCTCAGCGCACCGAGATAGCGAGCGCTTCCGCCGGAGCAAATGCCGACACAGTGACTTCTCCCGATGCCGCACGTGTGCGCTTTTACGGATATGAGAAAACGCTCCGCGCTACCAAAGAAACGCTCTTTATCGGCAACAACACCGACAGCATTCTCTCCTCCATCACCTTCAGCATCAGATACCTCGATGCACAGCACCGGCAGATTCATTCGCGCCGAATCACCCTTTCCCCCTCTATCCCGCCGCAGGAGATTCGCCGCGTCGACTTCCCGTCGTGGGACACCCAGAAAACCTATTACTTCATCGACGGTCCGGCTCCCCGCAAATCTGCCACACCCTACCGTGTGGCCATCCAAGCCGACACCATAATATATACGCGCCCGTGAACCCCATCGAACATATCCGCTCTTTCACTACACTCACTCCCGAAGTGGAAACTGAGCTAAAATCGCTTATGCAGGAATCTACCTACAGCAAAGGGCAACTTATCCGCGGGGCCAACAATCTTCTCAACTACGCTTATTACATCATATCCGGTTCGGCGCGGCTCTTCTACACCAATATGGGCAAGGAGTACACCGTATCGTTTATCTTTGACGACGAATACATCGTTGCCCCAAAAATTTACATCGAGAATCAGCCCGACACCATCTCAATCGAATTCCTTGAGAACACAACCGTGATATATGTGCCGCATATCAAGGTAAAAGATATTCTGGAAGGTAAGGCTCTGATTAAGAACACCTCCGGCCTGCTCTTCCTCAACGTGGCTCTGATGCGATACAACGACTTCCTGGAAGAACGAATGTATATGATGCAGAACCTCAATGCCACCCAGCGCTATAACTGGCTGATTCGCCGCCATCCGCGCATCCTCCAGGCCGCCACCGTCACCCAAATCGCATCATACCTCGGCCTGACCAAAGAAACCCTCTACCGCATCCGCCACAACAACTACTGATTCCCCGTTTCTCCCCCCCCCACAACTCTCCGTAAAAAACCGCAAATGACTGTTTTAAAACAGTTTATGACGTATCCTTGTGTTGGGACGCACCCAGGTGGGTCCACTTAAAAGACTGATACTCAACGTATTCAACAGACGCACCTGGGGTGCGTCCCTACAGGTTGATACGTCGGTGGTTATTTTGACACAGCCCCCTATAAGTTGATACGCCGATAGCAATTTTGGCACAGCCAACTACTTTTTGGCGGTTTGATTCAGCCCAGCTATTTTAATTAAATATGCAGGAAATGATTGCGTGAAATCGGGGATTAGTGGGGGAGGCGAAGGCGCGATAGCGGTTGAGGGAACGGCGGCGGGCTGCAGGAACGGTTTTGCGGAGATAGGGAAGATTGAAGCATCGCTGCTGCTTGCCGGAAGATTGTTTGCGATTGATAAATGCCTTGCCACGAAGCCGCTGCACAGCATCTCCGGCGGTACAATGATTGTTTTCGCCCGTCGGAAGCAAATCAGCAGGTACAGAGTCAAGCTTGACAGCCCGCACTTCGGCCAGCGGCGGAAAACCCATCAACACCCACATCGTCATACGTCGGCCGGGAGCGCTTGCACTATCAGTCGGTTCTGCAATATCTTTATTGGAATACACCCCGGAGGCAGTGTCCGGCTCAGGGCCTTCGATTACCACAGATGCCGATGAACTGTAGCGCGGAATCACGTCGCCATTATCCGGCGCATAATGTACTGTCCCATCGAGCAAATCGCTACTTACGGCAGGCATATAGAAACTTCGCGACAACACTTCGGTGAAATCCTCCGCCGCAAGTTTGCCCTCTTCTGCCCACGGGCGAGGAGTGCACAACAAAGAATCAAGCAGATGCTTTTCTGCCCGATGACGACTCATACCCAGCTGTTGCTCGCAGCCGCCCGACAGGCAATAATTCGTGCGGGTAAGCACCCCTTCCACATCTTCACCCGAGCGCTGCATTTCTACGCCAAGACACTTCGCCGACACCGAATCGAGCGGATAAACCTCTGTTGTAAAATCAGTTGTCTCAAAATATGCCGCGTGACCGGCTGCATCCACGGCGCCGAAATTGGCCTGCACGCCTAAGGCACCCCGGTCGTTGCGCAACGATTCCAGACCGTTCGCACGGCACCAGTCGGCATCGGTAAGCAGTCGGTAAAAGTCTCGGAGATTGCTACAGCGAGCCAACGCCGCACTCATCACCATACCCTCGCGGTCGCTCCACCCCTTTTCGGGAGCTTCGATATTGTAGCTTGCTGTGTTCATCACCGCAAGCCCGGCCTCATTAAACCCGATCCAGGCCTCCCGGGCATCGGCATCATCGGAATTGAACAGAGCCACATAGCTCATTGCCGCGCTGTCGGCAGGCTCCACACGCTTCACATAATTAAAATGGTGCGAAGTGTCGCGATGCTTCCACAGCAGCCACCGGCCCCCTTCGCCGCGTTGGATTCCGACAATAGAAGATGTGCATCCGGCCGCATCAAATGCCACCGACAATGCCGCTACAAACGTTGCTAACGCCACAAAACGCTGCAGAAGCCGTTTGCCAAAAAGTCTTAACATATCTTTTTTCACATTGCAAAATTATCAATAATCCCCAAGAAATCCGTAACTTTGACCACAAAATAAAACCAACTTTTCGCATGCGCAGAAAAATATTGTTTGCCGCAACCGCTGCGGCCCTTTCATTTACAGCATTTGCAGCACCGGCCGACGCCGGAAACAACAACGCCGCGCCCCTCTGGCTCCGCGACGTAAAAATCTCACCCAACGGCGATTTGATTGCCTTCACATATATGGGCGACATCTACACCGTGCCCGTCGATGGCGGTGAAGCCCGCAGGCTCACCACCGGCGACAGCTACGAAGCCGTGCCCGTATGGAGCCCTGACGGAAAGCAGATTGCCTTCACCTCCGACCGCAACGGCAATTTCGACATATATATAATGAGTGCCGAGGGTGGCACACCGCGCCGGCTCACCACCAATTCCGCCAACGAAACAGTCGAGGCATTCTCGCCCGACGGCAAAGAGGTATACTATTCCGCCGCCATTCAGGCACCCGCCAAATCGGCAATGTTCCCCACCGGACGTATGACCCAACTTTATACCGTAGACCTTGCCACCGGCAAAAGCCGTCAGGTGCTCGGCACCCCGGCTCAGAGCGTCTCATTCTCGACCGACGGCTCAAAGATGCTTTACCAGGATGTAAAAGGTTTTGAGGATGAATGGCGCAAGCATCACACATCTTCCGTGACCCGCGACATCTGGGTTTACGAACCCTCCACCGGCAAGCACACCAACCTCACCAACCGCCCCGGCGAGGACCGCAACCCGGTGCTCGACTCCACCACCGGAGCCGTATACTTTCTGAGCGAACGTGACGGAGGTACATTCAATGTATACTGTATGTCCATCGACGCCCCCGACAAAGCCGAACAGATTACCGACTTCACCGTTCACCCCGTGCGTTTCCTTTCCCGGGCCAACAACGGCACCCTGGCATTCACCTACGATGGCGAAATCTACACCCTTGCTGGCAAAGCAGCCCGCGCTGCCCGGCGCCCGCAGAAGGTCGACATCACTATCAACGCCGATACATCGCGCCGCCCTGTCCGTATGAAGGTATCGCCCGACGATGGCGAAGTATCGCCCGACGGCAAGATGGTGGCATTCACTCATCGCGGCGACATCTTCGTCACATCGGTTGAATACCCAACTACCGTGCAGGTCACCCACACCCCGCAGGAGGAGTGCGACCTTAGCTGGGGCACCGACAACCGTTCGCTTTACTTCACCTCTGAGCGCTCCGGCCGCAAAAACATCTACAAGGCCACAATCGCCCGCAAAGAGGATCCCGACTTCCCCAATGCCGTAAGTTTCACCGAGGAAGCTCTCTTCCCCGAATACAACGGCGAGGGAACTCCCACCGAATATTCCCATCCGCTCATCTCGCCCGACGGCAAGCAGATGGCTTTCGTGAAGAACCGCAACGAAATATGGATCCGCGACCTTAAAGCAGGCACCGACCGCCAGCTCACCCACGGCGAGACATACCCCGGCCGCGACGATATGATGGTGATGACCTGGAGCCCCGACTCCCGCTGGCTGGCCATCGAACTGATTCCGCCGATGCGCGACCCATACTCCGACATCGCCATTGTGAAGGTGGCCGACGGCTCAGTCACCAACCTTACCAAATCGGCCTACTTTGACGGTGCGCCGCGCTTTGTGCTTGACGGAAATGCCATCCTCTTCGCCACCGACAAATACGGCATGCGTGCCCAGGCTTCCTGGGGTTCTCAGCAGGACATTATGCTCGTATTCCTCAACCGCGCCGCCTACGACCGCTTCAAACTCTCTGAGGAGGATCTGGAGCTGCTGAAAGAGCAGGAAAAGGATGCTGAGAAAGCCACCAAGGAGGATAAAGATTCCGCCAAGAAGGGCAAAAAAGATAAGAAAGACAAAAAAGATAGCGGCAAAGAAAAAGAGGATGCCGTGAAACCCATCGTAGTGGAACTTGACGGCATCGAGGACCGCATCGTGCGTCTTACTCCGTTCAGCTCGTCGCTGGCCGACGCCATAATTTCCGAGGATGGCGAAACACTCTATTTCCTCAGCGAATTTGAAGATGGCTTTGACCTCTGGAAGAAATCGCTCCGCAAGGGTGAACCCTCGCTCGCCGCTAAAATCGGCGCTTCCGACGCCTCTTTCCGCACCGACAAGTCGGGCAAACAGATTTTCATCACCGGCGATGGCATCAAGAAACTCGACAAGGGCGACAAACTCACACCCGTGAAGGTTTCCGCCACCCACGATATCGACAAAGCCAAAGAACGCGAGGCTATGTTCGACTATGTAGCCGTGGAGGAGGGTGAACGTTTCTACACCCCCGATATGCATGGCATCGACTGGCCCGCTATGACGGCTGCCTACCGTAAATTCCTCCCGCACATCAACAATAATTACGACTTTGCCGAGCTACTCAGCGAAATGCTGGGCGAACTGAATGTGTCGCACACCGGTGGTCTATTCTTCCACAACTCCGGCACACAGGCCGACCGCACCGCACAGCTCGGCCTGCTCTACGATATGTCCTTCGCCGGTCCGGGTATGAAGGTCGAGGAGATTATCGCCAACGGTCCCTTCGACAAGGCATCCTCCAAGATGGCGCCCGGCGCTGTCATCACCGCTATCAACGGCACTGAGCTTACCTCTTCCGACCCGGGCGACCTGCTCAACAATCTCAGCGGTAAGAAGACACTCGTAACTTTCACCACCCCCTCCGGAGAAAAGGTTAGCGAAGTAGTGAAGCCGGTATCCTCCGGCACCATCAGCGACCTGATGTACCGCCGCTGGATCAAGCAGCGCGCCGCCGATGTAGACCGCTGGTCGAACGGCCGTCTGGGTTACGTACACATCGAATCGATGAACGACGAATCATACCGCCCGATGTATGCCGACCTGCTTGGCAAGTACAACGACCGCGAAGGCGTGGTTGTCGACATCCGCTGGAACGGCGGCGGCCGTATGCACGAAGATATCGAGCAACTGCTTACCGGCCAGAAATACCTCACTCAGGTAATCCGCGGCAAAGAAGTGTGCGATATGCCCTCGCGCCGCTGGAACAAGCCCTCGATTATGCTTGTGGCCGAACCGTGCTACAGCAATGCCCACGGCACCCCCTGGGTATACAAGCATCAGAAAATCGGCAAGGTGGTGGGTATGCCTGTTCCCGGCACTATGACCTCGGTGAACTGGGTTACACTCCAGGATCCCACAATGGTGTTCGGCATCCCCGTCATCGGCTACCGCACAGCTGAAGGCACATATCTTGAAAACAGTCAGCTCGAACCCGACGTAAAGGTGGCCAACTCTCCCGAGACAATCGTCAAGGGTGAGGACACCCAGCTGCGCAAAGCCGTGGAAACCCTCCTTCACGACATCGACGCCGCTAAAGCCGCATCAGCCAAATAATTTATCAACAAGGGTGCGAAAAATTTGGTTATGTAATTGATTTTTCGTAACTTTGCACTCCGAATTGCTATCCAAATCTCGTTTTGGCTCGGGTAGACGGATGCCTTTGGCCGGGCAGCCGGATGCTTTTTGCCAAGCTAATCATTTATTAACTAAACATTTAGAAGTGGATACTTTAAGTTTCAAAACCCAAACACCCAACGCCGCCAGCGTAGAAAAGCAGTGGGTTGTTGTCGATGCCACCGACCAGGTGCTCGGCCGTCTCTGCTCGAAAGTCGCTAAGATTCTCCGCGGCAAAAACAAGCCCTCCTACTCACCCAATGTAGAGTGCGGCGACAACGTCATCATTATCAACGCCGACAAAGTGGTTCTCACCGGCAGCAAGATGACCGACAAGATTTACCTGCACTACACCGGCTATCCCGGCGGTCAGCGCGAGCAGACCCCCGAAGTGCTTATGAAGAAATCCTACAACAAGCACCTCAAACCCGGTATGCACCCCCTGTTCCTTCGTGTTCTCAAAGGTATGCTCCCCAAGAACCGTCTTGGCCGTCAGCTTATCAAAAATGTGCACGTTTACAACGGCCCGGCTCATCCCCACGAAGCCCAGAACCCCGTAGTGCTCGACATCAACACTATTAAGTAAAACCCGTTTGCCCTAACTATTAAAAAATGGAAACAGTTAATGCAGTAGGCCGCCGTAAAGCCGCCGTAGCCCGCGTTATTGTCAAAGAAGGCAACGGCGCTATCACTATCAATTGCCACCACGACCGCCGTGCCCTCGACAAGTACTTCCCCTCGTCGATTCTCCAGTACATCGTCCTGCAGCCTCTGAAGGCTCTCGACTGCGTTGAGAAATACGACATCGCCGTTAACATCGAAGGCGGTGGTTACAAAGGCCAGGCTGAGGCCCTCCGCCTCGCTATCGCCCGCGCTCTGGTGAAAATCAACCCCGAAGACAAGTCGGCTCTCCGCGCCGAAGGCTTCATGACCCGCGACCCCCGCGTTGTGGAACGCAAAAAGCCCGGCCAGCCCAAAGCCCGCAAGCGCTTCCAGTTCTCCAAGCGTTAATCCCCGCCGCATAGCATTGCGGCTCATCCTGCCCTCCTCTCCAAGTTTAGTATCTAAATCCCCCGGATGGACCTGCGTTCCCTACCCCGGGATTGTAATTCAAAAGAACGTAAACACATCTTTTACAAAAAAATGGCTACACCCACTTTTGACCAGCTCCTTGAAGCAAGTTGCCACTTCGGCCACCTCAAGCGCAAATGGAACCCCGCTATGGCTCCCTACATCTTCATGGAGCGCAATGGTATCCACATCATCGATCTTTATAAGACTGCTGCCAAGCTCGACGAAGCTGCCGCAGCTCTCAAGCAGATAGCAAAACAGGGCAAGAAGGTTCTCTTCGTTGCCACCAAAAAACAGGCCAAACAAGTTATCGCCGACAAGGCTCAGAGCATAGGTATGCCCTACGTAATCGAGCGCTGGCCCGGCGGTATGCTCACCAACTTCCCCACCATCCGCAAGGCTGTCAAGAAGATGGCCAACATCGACAAGATGACTAAGGACGGCACTTTCGACAACCTCTCGAAGCGCGAGAAACTCCAGATTTCCCGTCAGCGTGCCAAACTCGAAAAGACCCTCGGTTCGATTGCCGACCTTAACCGTCTTCCCTCGGCACTCTTCGTAGTCGACGTACTGAAAGAGCGCATCGCCGTAGCCGAAGCCAACCGTCTGGGTATCCCCGTGTTCGCTATGGTCGACACAAACTCCAACCCCAACGACATCGACTTCGTAATCCCCGCCAACGACGACGCCTCCAAGTCGATTGAACTTATTCTCGACACCGTCTGCTCAGCTATGGCAGAAGGTCTGGAAGAGCGCAAGGCTGAGAAAGTCGACACCCAGGCTGCCGGCGAAGCCACCGAAGCTGCTCCCGCTCCCCGTCAGCGTCGCCGCACAGTGCGCCGCGCCGAAGCTGAAGCTGCTCCCGCCGAGGCTGAAGCCGCTCCCGCTGCAGAAGAAGCTCCCGCTGCCCCCGCAGCCGAGGCTGAAGCTCCCGCAGCTGAATAAGTTTTCCTTATCACTAACACGCTAAAACACTCCAGATATGGCAGTTACAATGGCAGAAATCACCAAGCTGCGCCACCTCACTTCGGCCGGCCTGATGGACTGCAAGAAAGCGCTCGCCGAAACTAACGGCGACATCGAAGCCGCTGTCGAGATCCTCCGCAAGAAGGGCCAGGCAGTAGCTGCAAAGCGTGAGGACCGAGTAGCCGCTGAAGGTTGCGTCCTCTCCAAAAACGAAGGCAACTTCGCCGCCATCGTTTCGCTCCAGTGCGAAACCGACTTCGTGGCTAAGAACGCCGGATTCGTTGACCTTACCAAGAAACTTCTCGACATCGCTGTTGCCAACAAGTGCAAGAGCCTCGACGAGCTCAAAGCCGTTGTTGTCGACGGTCGCACCGTTGCCGACCTCGTTATCGAGGAAGGCGGCAAGACTGGTGAGAAGACCGAACTTGGCGCTTACGAATATCTCGAAGCTCCCTCCACCACTTCCTACAACCACCTGGGCAACAAGCTCGCTACCATCGTAGGTTTCAACCTCGAAGGCGTTGACTACCAGGTAGGCCGCGACGTGGCTATGCAGGTTGCTTCTATGAACCCCATCGCTGTTGACCGCGACAACGTGCCCCAGGCCACTATCGACGCCGAATACAATGTAGCCGTCGACAAGACCAAAGAGGAGCAGGTTAAGAAAGCCGTTGAAGCCGCTCTCAAGAAGGCCGGCATCAACCCCAACCTGGTTGACTCCGAGGATCATATCAGCTCCAACATCGCTAAGGGCTGGCTCACCGAAGAGGAAGCTGTCAAGGCTCGCGAAATTGCCAAGACTACCGCCGAAGCTAAGGCTGCCAACCTCCCCGAGCAGATGATCAAGAACATCGCCAATGGCCGTCTGAACAAGTTCTTCAAAGAGAACTGTCTGATGGAACAGGAATTCATCAAAGATGGCAACCTCACCATCGGCCAGTATCTTGAGCAGTCGCAGAAGGGTCTCGTAGCAGTTACCTTCAAGCGCATCAACCTCAACGAAGACTAATCCTCAGCACAGACCTCGGGCTACCGCATAGAGCATCGGCTCCTACTTAGAGCCTTAACTCTTGCATAGAACGTCAAATCAGCCGCAAAAGCGGCACATCGCCCGAAGATCTTAGCTAATAACCATTCACAGAGACTGGGTCGTAATCCGTTACGGCGCAGTCTCTGTCATTTTCAGCAATCTAAATTCACCGGACGATTTATGTTCAGCTGTCGACCTCTTATCTTCCGGCATTCCCCCTTCTGCAGCGCCTGCAGCCGGGATAGTTGCCAAAATCACAACTTTCTGAAACGTTTTTGCAAACAATTTGTCAATAATATTTTGCAACTTTGAAAAAAGGTTGTAACTTTGTAGTTCACAACCAATCTATAACACGGTAGTATATTACCAGTATTAGGTTTTTTCATACGCATTAATTGTGCTGTTGCATCATAAAATAGTCAATCTTCTGACAATTTGCCTGCTTTTAACTTCGGCGTTCTCCACAAATGCCGAAGCAAGAAAGCCTATCCCCTCCCTCACAAGAGAGCAACAGGATAAAATTGTCGAAACAGTAAAAGCGCAGCTAAGTCAGGCCAAGACCGCGGCCGATTCTGTGCCTCTGCTTTTTAATCTTTTCGACCTCAACTCCACCGCATTAGCCTACGATATAGCTATTCAGCTTGCCGAGACAGCCCGTCGGGCCGGCAAGAATGACATAGCCCTCGAAGCTATGATGAACGCGGCTAACTCAGCATCCACTAAAGATTCACTCGTAAATGTGGTGCTTCAGCGCGTGGAGAAAGAATTCCCGCAATCGCCGCAAAAGAAAAGCGCCCGCACCTTCATCAATATGGTCTACAACACTTCCGTAGCCCGATATGCCGATGAAGAGCACCGCTCCAAACTTCTGCAGGAACTCCTGAGAAAACTGGCATCCGATCCACCATCCGACGTCTACGACAAGATTGTAATCACTCACGCTATCTGCGTAAACCTTGCCCGCATCTCGGAAGGAGAACTGCTGGTGGAATATGTGAGAAAACTCGGCGACCTCATCGACCAGCTTCCGGCTGATGATCACTCCATCCGCAACGCCTACTATGTATGGTCGAGCATGATGTACACCCGCGCCGGCAACAACGATGAGGCTATCGAGGCTTGCAAATCGCTACTCGACGAAATGCTTGCCCTGGACGAACGAAACAGGAAAATCGGCCGTAAGTATCGCTCGTACGACGCATACCGCTATACCACCTATACCCGTCTGCTTGAAAACTATCAGGCAATGTCGCCGGCCGATGTAGAACGCTATTATATGCTGGCCAAGGAGATGGTGCAGCGCGACCCTATAGCGAAGATGACCTATGGCAAAGCGCCGCTTCCCGATATTTATTACAACTTCTACAAGGCCAACTATCGCAAGGCGTTTGAACTGATTGACCGGTGTAAGGATGATAAATATCTTAAGCCCCGTCAGCTCCAGATTCTCGGGATGTATATCACCGCCGCAAACGCCATCGGCGAAAAAGAGGCGCTCTTGGAGGTGTACCCCATTTACAATAAGCTTCTGAAAGACGAACTTGAATCCCGTCAGAACGAACGCACTCGCGAGCTGGAGGTAGTATATGAGGTAAACGACATCCACAATGAGAACCTCCGCCTGCAACAGGACCGCAATGCGGCGCAGCGGCATCTGTGGAAAACAGTCACAATCGTCAGCATCGCTCTGGTGCTGATTCTCACCGCTTTCATCATCATTCTGCTGCACCTCAACCGCCGCCGACTGCGTCTGGCACAGCGGCTCAAGGTCTCCAACCGTGCTTTGCGAAACGAAAGTAAATCGCTCGCCGAGGCCCGCGACCAGCTGCGCGCCGCCCGCGATGAAGCACAGAAAGCCGACGAACTCAAAACTGAATTCATCAACAATATGAGCCACGAGGTGAAAGCGCCGCTGCAGGCCATCACCGAGTACTCGCAGATGATCATCGACAATATCGACGAGGAGCATAAGAAATTCCTCGACACGTTCGCATCACGCCTGACAGTGAACTGCGAGCTTGTCAACACCATCGTCAACGATGTGCTGCAGCTTACCGAGCTTCACAACTCCTCGCTTAAAATCAAAGAAAATCTTTACGATATTAAGCCTATCTGCGACACTGCAATAGACTCCGTGCGGCACCATTTCAAACCGGGTGTAAAGATTCTATTCACACCCGACAGCGAAAACTTCCTGATGCGCACCGACAGGCACCGCGTGCTGCAGATTCTCGTAAACATTCTGAGCAATGCGGCGAAATTCACCCGTGAAGGAGCTGTGACAATTTCAATCCGGAAAAGCGCCGACGGCACAAAAGCCATTATCTCCGTGGCAGATACAGGCTGCGGCATAGCGCCCGAAAATGCAGAATCGATTTTCAATCGCTTCACAAAGCTCGATTCATCCGTATCCGGTGCCGGGCTTGGCCTAACAATCGCCCGTATGCTTGCACAGCGCCTCGGTGGCAGCCTTGTACTCGATACCGACTATACCGATGGCGCACGTTTCGTCCTCACCCTCCCGATGAAACTGGCAATAAAGCCGACTATTATTTCTGCGGAGCGAGCTTAGGCTGAAGATACTTGCCGGTATACGATTGCTTGTTGGCAGCTACCTCTTCCGGCGTGCCGGCGCATACAAGATAACCACCGGCGGCGCCACCTTCCGGTCCGAGATCAATCATATGGTCGGCGCACTTTATCACATCCATATTATGCTCGATAATCAGCACCGTATGCCCCTTTGCCAGCAGACGGTTGAAGGAATCCATCAGCAGATTTATATCGTGGAAATGCAGGCCGGTGGTAGGCTCGTCGAATATAAAGAGCGTGGGGTCGCTCTGCTCCATTGACAGGAAGTAGGCCAACTTTACACGCTGGTTCTCGCCGCCCGACAAGGTCGACGACGACTGGCCAAGCTTGATGTATCCAAGCCCGACATCCTGCAGCGGCCGCAGACGGGCCACAATCCGGCGGGTGTCAGCCGAATCATCTTCCGAGAAGAATTCAATCGCCTGATTCACGGTCATATCCAGCACATCACTGATATTTTTGCCGCGATACTCCACCTCAAGCACATCGTGTTTGAAGCGTTTGCCGCCACAGGCTTCGCAGGGGATAGTGATATCGGCCATAAACTGCATCTCGATGGTGATGGTGCCGCTACCTTTACATTCCTCACAGCGACCGCCTTCGGCATTGAAGGAGAAGAACGCCGGCGAGAATCCCATCTGGCGAGCACTTTGTTGTGAAGCGAAAAGCTGACGGATTTCATCGTAGGCTTTGAGATAGGTAGCGGGATTGGAGCGGGTGGATTTCCCTATAGGATTCTGATCGACGAACTCCACACGGCTTATGCGGCGCACGTCGCCCAAAAGGCGCTGGAATGCGCCGGGAGCATCGCCCGATTCGCCAAGTTCGCGCATCATCGCACGGTACAACACATCACGCACGAGGGTGGATTTGCCCGAACCACTTACTCCGGTAACAACTGTAAGAACGTTCAAGGGGAATTTCACATCTACATTCTTGAGGTTGTGCTCGCGGGCACCGGTCACCTCAATATAGCTGCCCCATTTGCGGCGTGTCTTAGGCACTTCTATTTGCATCTGGCCGGTAAGATATTTCGCCGTATAGCTGTCGGTAGCCTTTGGCAGGTCGGCAATCGTGCCTTCATACACAATCTCGCCGCCAAGCCGGCCGGCCTTCGGTCCGACATCGATTATCCAGTCGGCGGCCTCCATTATCTCCTCATCATGCTCGACCACCACTACCGTGTTGCCCAGGTCGCGCAGGCGCTTGAGCACACTGATAAGTTTGGCCGTATCACGCGAATGAAGCCCGATACTCGGCTCGTCGAGTATATACAGCGAACCGATAAGCGAGGAACCGAGCGAGGTAGCGAGGTTGATGCGCTGACTCTCGCCGCCCGAAAGCGTCGACGACAGGCGGTCGAGTGTGAGATATTCCAGCCCTACATCCATCAGGAAGCCCAGTCGATTGTTAATTTCTTTCAGCAGTCGGTCGGCCACGGCACTGTCGTGTTCATTGAGCTGCAGATTCTCAAACCATTGGCGCAGCGCTGAGATGGGCATACGCACAAGTTCTGAGATTGTGGCGCCGCCAACTTTCACATATTCGGCCTCTTTGCGCAGTCGGTTGCCGTGACATTCCGGGCAGAGGGTCTTGCCGCGATATCGCGCCAGCATCACACGATACTGGATTTTATACTGGTTGCTCTCCACCATCTTGAAGAATCCGTCGATGCCGGAGAATGTGCCGAATCCGTGCCACAGCATATCTTTCTGATGCTGGGTGAGGTCGGCATAAGGTGTATGAATCGGGAAACCGGTCTGCCCGGCGGCATGGATAAATTCCCGCTTCCACTCACCCATTTTCGGGCCTTTCCAACACTCCACAGCGCCCTCATAGACCGAAAGCGCGGGATTAGGAATGACAAGCCGTTCGTCGATGCCCAGGCAGCGGCCGAAGCCTTCGCAGCGCGGGCAGGCACCATAGGGATTGTTGAAATTGAAGAGCATTTCCGACGGCTCGATAAATGTCAGGCCGTCGGCCTCAAACCGCTTGGAAAACTCGTGGCGACGAATCGTCCCGTCCTCTCCCCACATCACCAGTACGAGGGAATCACCCCCTTCAAAGAAGGCGGTTTCCGCAGAGTCGGCCAGGCGTGAAAGTTCGTCCGGGTTATCGCTCACCGTCATACGGTCGATCAGCAGTTCATAACCGTTGTTTACCTTTGAGGCTTTTTTATCGGCGAGTATATCACTGAAATTCACAAACTTGCCATCCTTAAACAAACGGCTGTATCCCACTTTTTCAAGGATTTCAAGATGCTGGGCAAAGGTGCGTCCATCAGGAATACGAAGCGGCGCCACCACTGCCATGCGGGTGCCCTGCGGATATGTCAGGGCAGCGTCGACCACATCCGATACGGAGTGTTTGCGCACCTCCTCTCCCGATACGGGAGAATAGGTATGACCGATGCGCCCGAAAAGCAAGCGCATATAATCGTAAATTTCCGTCGAAGTGCCTACGGTGCTTCGGGGATTTCGCGTGCTCACCTTCTGCTCAATGGCAATCGCGGGAGGAAGCGACCTGATAAAATCCACCTCGGGCTTGGGCATCTTGCCCAGGAATTGGCGCGCGTAAGCCGAAAGGCTCTCCACATAGCGCCGCTGCCCCTCGGCATACAGCGTATCGAATGCCAGCGAGGATTTACCCGAACCGCTCAGGCCGGTGATTACCACCAGTTTACCCTGCGGCACGGTCACATCAATATTCTTGAGATTATTTACCCGGGCACCGCGAACCACAATGTTGGTGTCGGCCGCCGGAGTTTCTATATTTTTTGCCTTAGATTTACTACCTTTATTCATAACCTACAAAGTTACTAATTTTCTTCCGCATTACAATCAGCTCTTAAGGACAGTTACCACAAATAATGTTAATGTCGCCCACTACAGCCGCGCTAATGATTTTTTGAGCGAACAATCGGCCCTTTCCCGCGTTATTAATGATAAAATCATCAAACCTAAAATACAACGAATTATGAAGAATTTAGATGTTATTCTTGCCGTACTCGGCGGTGCCGTTGCCGGCGCAGCTCTCGGCCTGTTATTCGCCCCCAAGAAGGGTGAGGATACCCGCGAAGAAATCGTGAATTTCCTGAAAGAAAAGGGCATACGTCTTAAAAGAAACAAACTCAATAAAATCGTCGACCAGATTGTCGATGAAGTTGAGGCTCAGTCATAAACACTTTAATCATCTACCGATATGAAAGCTACAACTCTTATAGCTGCCTTTTTAGGCGGCGCTATCGCCGGTGCAGGTGCAGCTCTGCTCTTCGCTCCGGAAAAAGGTGAAGATCTCCGCAAGCAGATTCACGATCTTCTCAAGAAATATGGTATCTGCAAATGCAGCCGCGAGGAAGAACTCGACACTCTCGTAGAGACAATCGCTGCTGAAATCGAAGCTCCCAAAGAATCAACGAAATAAACACGCACGAGGAGCCGAGAAATTGCTCCTCCTGTTTTCACTTAATTTAATGCGGTGCCGGGATGTCGCCCACCCCGACATTCCGGCGCAGCTGATAATCATCACATTCTCCAGGTCTGCTTATGTCAAACACTCCATACGATAGCTCTCCGGGCTCGAAAATTGCCGACATCCGGTCGTCGCTCCGCCGACTGGTTGCTCTGTATGTCGAAAACGCCAAACTCACCGCTGCAGAAAAGCTCACGCTGCTTCTCTCCGGTGCAGTGCTGTTTGTAATAGCGCTGGTTTTCACTACATTCGCACTGATTTTCGGAGCCGTGGCTATTTACCAGCTTATGGCGCTGTCGATGTCGCCGATTGTGGCTGCAGCTATTCTTGCAGGCGCGTTCGTCCTGCTCGTCATACTGGCATTCCTCCTGCGCAAACCTCTGATCGTCGACCCGATGGCGCGATTCATCAGCCGACTCATTATGGATATCGGCCGTACTGCCGACAAAGAATGAACCGACAATCCGCATCCTCTTTTCACCCATTTTTCTTTTACGTTTATGAAAGAATCAGCCACACGTGTCCGTCGAGACAAAGCCATCTCTAAAGGGCTTACAATCGAGGAAATGCGCACCCGCATGATTGTCAACACCATCAAGATAAAAATGGAGCAGCAATACCTTATTGCATCAATCATTCCGGGGCAATCTTCCGTGGATTCAGCCCTCCGCTCCAATATGAGCCGTTTTGAGCAATTTATGAAATATGCTACAATCACGGTATCGGCCTTCAGAATAGGCAAAAAGGCATTTGAATTTATCAGAAATCTGAAAAAATAATCGTAAATTTGCGCTGAATAGGGCGGCGGCTACTTTCCGCTTCCTCCGAAATTTCCAACGCGCATGAACGATTACATACAGCTACGCATAAATCTCTCTCCCTGCGAAGAAACTTTCACCGATATCCTTGCCGCCCTCCTGGCTGAGGAAGGATTTGAAAGTTTTGTACCCGATGCGACCGGCCTCACAGCTTTCGCGCCTGTTGCAGTTTACTCACAAGAATCTGTTGACCGGGCATTGGCCGGATTTCCTATCCCGTCGGTGAAGATCTCCACCGAATCCTCAGTGGTTGAGGGGCAGGACTGGAACAAGGAATGGGAGAAACATTATTTCCAGCCTATCGTTGTCGGCGACAAGTGTGTAATCCACAGCTCTTTCCACACCGACATTCCCGTCTGCAAATACGATATAGTAATCGACCCTAAAATGGCGTTCGGCACAGGTCATCACGCCACCACATCGCTCATTATCGAGCAGTTGCTTGCCCGCGACCTCAATGGGCTTACCGTAATCGATATGGGCACCGGCACCGGAATCTTAGCCATTCTGGCGGCTATGCGAGGCGCCTCGGAGGTCGTAGGCATTGAAATTGACCCGCCTGCCTATGAAAACGCGCTGGAGAATGTAGTGACCAATCACCATCCCGAAATCAAAATATTGCTTGGCGATGCCGCGCGCCTGAAAGAAGCTCCCGAAGCTGACCTCTTTATCGCCAACATCAACCGCAACATCATCACCGGAGATCTTGGCTCCTACTGCAAGGCTTTGAAACCGGGCGGCACTATGCTCCTGAGCGGCTTCTACGAAGCTGACATCCCCGTAATTATGCAATATGTTGCTCCCCTCGGTCTCATCGAAGAGGGGCACACAGTAAAAGGCGACAACTGGACCTGTCTGCGCCTGCGCAAACCCGATGCCTCTGTCAAATAGAACCCGCCCCCGATTATGAAATTTTTCCACAGCCGCAGCCTTTTTGCCGCCATTATATTTTCCTGCGCCATCTCACCTGCTGCACCTGCAGCTACCCCTGGTGCCGATGATTCTAAGCAGTCTACAGCTCTGCCTGCCGATACCGTCATATTCACAATCCCATCCGCCAACGAGATTGCCCCCCGTCTGAAAGTTCCCCAGAATTCCGGCCTGGGCCACTTCACCTGGGGCATTGACGCCGGCAGTTCCATTGATATGACAGCCAACGATATGACAGCAATCGCCCTCAGAGGCTATTTCGGCTACAAAGGTCACGCTCTGCGACTCCTCGGCGTGGGCGCCGGCATCGACATTATGGTCAACAATTCTTCGCGCTGCTATCCCATCTTTGCGATTCTGCGCACATCATTTTCCTCCAAACCTCGGCTCTGCTTTCTCGACCTCCGCGCCGGTATATGCGCCAACAATATTCTCGACTATAAGTCGCGCATAAACCCCTATGCCTCAATAGGCTTAGGCATAACGCTGGCACACGGCCGCAAATTCTCCTCTCACATCCTCCTCTCCTACACCTTCCAGTCTGTCGGCCGCATCCACCGCACTATTTTGATGCCCGATACCAGCACACGCGAGGACTTCTCCGACGAATCATTCGACAACCTGGCATCAATCGCAGCCCGCGCTTCCGATTCCGCAGGTTCCGACAAACCGGACTCCCCCTCCGGCGCTCCCGCCTCCGACCTGATTCCTGTCACAGACAGCACCTTCTTCCCTCACATCCATTATGCCTCCATCAGCATAGGCTGCTCCTTCTAAATCTGAATTCCCGACCTTATTCTGCTGTTTACAGCCTCGCTTGACTATTTTCAGATTTGACGGCAATTCCCGGCCTTATCCTACTGTTTAATCTTATTTAACAGAATTTCCCATCCAAACATTTGGCCACCTCGAAATAAAACCCTACCTTTGCACTCGAAAACGATAAGCCCTCTCTGAGGCTTCAAGATGTATCGCGGGATGGAGCAGTGGTAGCTCGTTGGGCTCATAACCCAAAGGTCGGAGGTTCGAGTCCTCCTCCCGCCACCAAATTTCACAACACGCCCAATTGCTTTGCGGCGTGTTGTTGGCATTTTAGATATGAGCCAAGACAAACACCCCGCCGACGACGACCTGATGCGCCTTTGGGAAGCTAATGCCCATAACCCCAACTACAACGCCGACGACGATTGGGCCTGCATTCAGCCCGGTCTGAAGCCCGACTGGTACGAGAAATCACATCCAAAAAGCCATAACCAATACACTCCCACATATCCGGCGCAAGCATTAGACCTGCGCCTGAATCTTTCCTCCAATCCCACAATTCCGGGTCACGACTATTCCGGCATCGCCACATACTTCGTCACCATTATCAAAGAGGAGTTCGCACTCGCTTTAGCCGAACTAAAGCAAGTACAGACAAGTGCCGGCACTCACTTCACAGCTCACCCCACCTCCGAAGGCCGCATCATACAGCAAGCTATCGCAGCTCTCAACCGTGAATCACCTCGGGCAAAAATCACCCACCACGCCATAATGCCCGACCACCTGCACCTGCTCCTCCAAATCAACGACACACTTTCCGAAAGCCCCTGGCTCTATATCCGCACACTCATCAACGAGTGCAACGCCCACTATACCGCCGCACAATCAATAGCTGCAGAGACCGACACTCTCCTCCTGAAAACCCAATTTCACCATATAATCTGCCAAAATCAGGCACACATCCACTACCTCACAGATTATATGGTCACCAACCCACGACGAATCGCCATCCGCGAAAACACCCCCGATTTCGCCACCCGACGCATCAACACCCTCTACAACAACAAAACAATCACCCTCATGGGCAACACCCAACTCCTCGACTCCCCCCTCCTAATCCCCCATACCCCCACCATCCCCTCCAATCCCTCTATTCCACCCTCCTCCATTCCACCCTCTCCTATTCTACCCTCTCCCAAAATTTCCTCTACTTCAACCATTTCCTCCGCTTCATCCCATCCTACGACACCAGTCACTCCCTCAGTCCCCTCCGGTTCCTCCGCATCCTCAGACCCCTCCATTTCTTCTGAGCAACTCCTCCAAGCCGCTGAAAACAACGCCACAATAATCACTGCCGCACTCACACCCGACGAAACAACCCTCATAACACGAGCTGTAAACAAAGGCGCCCGCATCATCTACATCCTCCCTACACCACTTCCGCAACACCCCCTCCTCACCGACGCCGACCGCGCCCTCCTCCACACCGGCCGCCTTCTCCTCATCGCCCCCACCCAGCGCCCCACCCTCACCCCCTCCAACCCCCATCCCCTCCTCCAATCCACCTCAAACCCACTCTCCCAATCCACCTCAAACCCACCCCATCAATTCCCCTCAAACACATTCCTACAATCCACCAATAATCCACACCAACCTCTATCCACTTCAAATTCCAAACCATATATATCCAGCATACCACTTATTGAGAACATCCGCTCCTTCATCATAGCCCTCTCCGATTACACCATTCCCCGCCCCAACCACTAACCGCTTCTCCCCGCCCTAACCACTACCGCTTCTCCCCGCCCTAAAGACTAACCACTCCTCCTCGCCCAAATCGCCAACTACACCACCCCTTCCAACACCCTCCTATACACCCTGCCTTTCCCGGCCGCAAATATCCTTACCAGTGCGTTAGTGCAGCACTGTGCTGAGGGCACATGCCCGAAGTAAAGCCGCTTTCCAAAGTTTAGCGACCGCCCAAAGTGCATCAATTACCCAAATAGAGCGACCGCCAGAAGTGTAGCCAGCGGCCTCCTGTTCTTCGGCCTTTGCCTCCGCCTGGGTAGCCATCCGGGGCGGGCGCGAAAAATCGCGCCCCTACCGGCCTCTTCCGCGTGGGTTTATGTCTTTCGCACCGAAGGGGCGCGGCCGCGTTTATCGCGGCTTTTGTATTTTTCTTTTTGTCTTTATGTCTTTCTGTCTAAAATCCATTTTGTCTTTCTGTCTAAAAATCCGCTGACCCGTCTTTCTGTCTAAAAATTCCGATTGTCTTTCTGGCTGAGAAAGGG
>SFFL01000025.1 GCA_004557825.1 Bacteroidales bacterium
ATTTGAGTATTCACGTTTCATCAGAATATCTTAGCAATTATGAAAAAACTGATTCTATCAGCATTCGCCATAATACCCGCCCTGGCAGCGCAGGCACAGTCGCCTGTCGACGCTATGGCTCTGTCGCAGACCGAATTGCGCGGCTCAGCGCGATTCATGTCGATGGGCGGCGCCTTCACCGCCCTTGGTGCCGACCTCTCGGTGCTGGGCCAGAACCCCGCCGGCATAGGTATGTACCGCGGCAGCGATATCGGCCTGACCCTCGGCATCGACATCAATTCCGACAAGGCGCAGTACGACGGCGGCTCCCGCTCCGAGTCGAATACGCTGGCCAACATCAACAATGCCGGTTATGTGGGCACGTATATGCTGGGCGACAACAACGACTACTCCATCTCCTGGGGCTTTAGCTACAACCGCCTGTACCGCTTCAACCGCACATATATGGGCAACAACATACCGATGCAGTCGTCGGTGACCAACTATTTCGCCGGACTTACCAACGGCTATAGCCCCAACGACCTGCTTGACGAAGCGCCCAACGACCCCTACAACAACTGGAGCCAAGACGCGCCTGACTGGATGAGCGTACTGCTCTACAATTCCGGTATGATCAACTGCGAAACGAGCATCGACGACCACGGCGATCTCGTACTTCACGACCAGTACCGCGGTCTGTGGCAGTGGGGCGGCGTCGACGGCCTCGGCAACAAGGTGAACCCCACCTCCGGCTTCGCCGATTTCCGCATCACGGAGCGCGGTCACGCCGATGAATACAACATCTCGTTGGGCGGCTCGGTGATGAATCTGGTGTACTGGGGTCTCGGCGTCGGCATCACCGACCTCGACTTCACCCGCGAATACTCCTACACGGAGCACTCGATGGAGCGCGCCCTCATCCCCGCACCGACCGCAGGTTATGAGCTTGGCGACGTAAAATACGCCAACCTCTACAGCCGTCAGCACATCTGGGGCACCGGTGCCAACTTCAAAATCGGCGCCATCATCAAGCCCATCAATGAGCTGCGCATAGGTCTGGCAGTGCACACTCCCACCTACTATTCCCTCTCCTCCTCGAGCTACGGCGACACCCGCTTCTTCTACAGCAATGGTTTCAGCGGCGAGGAGTCGACCCCCTACGACGACTACAGCTTCCAGCTCAACAACCCCTGGAAGGTGATGGCCGGTGTGGCCGGTGTAATCGGTGGCCGCGCCATCATCAGCGTCGACTACCAGTATGACGCCTACGGCAATATGAAGCTCAAATACGACGACGGCAACAATATGGTTGCCAACAACGACAACATCCAGCGCTACTACAAGGGCACCAACACGGTGCGTGCCGGTCTGGAATACCGCATCACCCCGCAGCTTTCCGCACGTCTGGGCTGCAACTTCTCCTCCACCGCCTCCAAGAGCCTCATCAAGGATGCCAACACCTCCGCGCAGCAGACTTCGGAAATCAGTACCGCCGGTCAGAATCCCTCGTTCTTAGCCTACAACAACACCCGCTACATCACCGCCGGTCTGGGCTACAAGGTGCAGGGTTTCTACTTCGACCTGGCTTATGTGAACAAGCACAGCACGGCGCAGTTCAATGCCTACACTCCGTTCGTCGATTACGACGACGCGTGGGCTATCGCTCCCACCGCCAAGCTCACCCACAACTCCTCGCAGATAGTGGCATCGATCGGTTTCCGCTTCTGATAATGCGGGCGCAACCGTGAATCAATCGAAAACGCAATCTATAAAAACAACGCCATCGACTAAAACAGCGTGAACGAAGATAAAAGCGCAATCGACCTCGACAATCCTGAATTTCAGAATGTCTGGAAGTTGATTTCCTACACCGACCGCTCGGTCTTTATGACCGGAAAGGCCGGAACCGGGAAATCAACTTTCCTGCGTTATATAGTGGAGAACACCCGCAAGAAGACGGTGGTGCTCGCCCCCACCGGGATTGCCGCCGTGAATGCCTCCGGGGTGACCCTCCACTCCTTTTTCCACATTCCGCTGAAGCCGCTCCTGCCCGACGACCCGGAGCTGCAGATGCGCAATCTGCGTCAGCGCCTGCGCCACAGCACCGACCAGCAGAAGCTTATCCGCGAGCTGGAGCTGATTGTCATCGACGAGGTGTCGATGGTGCGCGCCGATATTATCGACTTCATCGACAAGGTGCTGAGGCTCTATTCGGGGCGTATGCGCGAACCGTTCGGCGGGAAGCAGATGCTCTTTGTGGGCGACCTTTACCAGCTGGAACCGATTGTCACATCGGATATGCGCGACATTTTCCGCGACCTCTACCCCAACCCCTATTTCTTCTCGGCGCGGGTGTTCGCCAATTTCGCGCTCGTGCCCATAGAGCTTCGGAAGGTCTACCGTCAGAATGATTCCGGGTTCATAGCCATGCTCGACCGTATGCGGCTGGGGTGCTCCTCCCAGGCCGACATCGCCACGCTGAATGAGCGCATCACCGATGAAGAGACGCTCAAATCGAAGGAGTTTGTGGTGACTCTCGCCCCGAAGCGCAACACTGTCGACGCCATAAATCAGCAGCATCTGGCCAAACTGCGGCGCAAGCTCTACACGTTTGAAGGAAAACTCGAAGGAGAATTTCCCGAGAACTCCCTGCCGGCTCCTATGTCGCTGGAGCTGAAAGTGGGCGCGCAGGTGGTGTTTGTGCGCAACAATCCGGAACGTCTGTGGGTCAACGGTACCGTGGGGAAGGTACACTCCATCTCCCAGAATGCGCTGGAAGTGGAGCTGGAGAATGGTAAGATACATACGGTGCCGCGCGAGATATGGCAGAATATCCGCTACACTCTCGACAAGGAGACGCACAAGATTGCCGAGGAGGTAATCGGCTCATTCACACAGTATCCGCTCCGCCTGGCGTGGGCTATGACCATCCACAAGAGTCAGGGTCTCACATTCAGCAAGGTCAACATAGATATGGAGGGTGGCGCCTTCGCTCCCGGGCAGGCGTATGTGGCGATGTCGCGCTGCCGGTCGCTCGACGGGCTGTCGCTCCGCTCCAAGCTCAACGCCTACGACTTCTTCGTCAACGGGTCGATTCGGCGGTTCAGCACGCAGTTCAACAATCCGTCGCTGATGCAGGCGGCTATGAAGGCCGCCCGCGCCGACGACTGTTTCCACCGGTCGGCTCAGGCGATGAACAGCTCCGACTTCTCGCAGGCTGTCGATCTTTTCATCGAGGGGCTGTATGCCCGCGATGAGTTGCGCAATCCTATGTGTGTAAGGTTGGTGAAGCAGAAGCTTTACCGGCTGGGGCGGCAGTTGCAGATTATCGAGGAGCTGCGCGGGCAGTTGGCTCAGGCCAATGAGAAATTTCACCGGCTTGCCGAGGAATATGTGCAGATGGGTCTCGACTGCCTGCAGGATGAGAATTTCGGCGCGGCAATCGCCAACTTCGACAAGGCCATAAGCATTGCACCCGACTTCCGGGAGGCGCGCCGCTACAAGGCGGAGGCTGCCCTCGACGGCGGCGACCCGCACAGCGCCGAGGCCATCTTTTCGGAGATGCTGGAGCATAATCCCCGCGATTTCGATGCGCTGATGGGGCTGTCGAAAGCGGCGATGGCACTGGCCGCCAGCGACCCGTCGCTCGCCGATGAATACCGCTATAACGCCCTGAATTATCTGATGTCGGCCGAGGAAATCGAACCGGAATCGGCCCCGCTCCACACCCGTATGGCCGACCTCTACGAGCAGCTCGACGACCGCGAGGAGGCTGAGCGCCACCGCGCCATAGCGCGCCGTCTGCGTCGCCGTTCTTCCCGAAAATAAAGGTACTTCTCTCCATAATTAACGCTATCTATATTTAGATAGCTATTTGCAAAGTATAAGCTTATCCCGAAAATAATATGTCGCAGAAATTCATACCCGTTGTTCCGAAGGATATCGCAGCCGACCCCTATGTAAGCCGTGAATGGCAGAAAATGCTCGACGGCGAAATTTACGATGCCGGGCATCCGCTTTTCCTGAAGGAACTAATCGCCACACGCAAGAAAATCAAACGCTATAACGATCTCGACCCGGAATCGCCCGAACTAACCACCCTGCTTCGCGACATTTTAGGCGGTTGCGGCGAGAACGTCGTCTTCAACCAGCCTTTCCGCTGCGACTATGGCTGCAACATCAAGGTGGGCGAAAACTTTATGGCTAATTTCAATCTCACGATTCTCGACGAGGCCACGGTGACCTTCGGCGACAACTGTCTGGTGGGCCCGAATGTGTCGATTTACACCGCCTGCCATCCGCTCGACGCGCAGCAGCGCGCCACGATGGTGGAATGGGCCGAACCGGTGACCATCGGCAACAATGTTTGGATTGGCGGCAGCGCCACGATCGTGCCCGGCGTCACCATCGGCGACAATTGCATAATCGGCGCAGGGTCCGTGGTCACCCGCGACGTAGAATCCAACACCGTCGTCGCCGGCAATCCCGCCAAAGTCATCAAGCGCCTGTAATCCCCCGCCAGCCAAGGCCATCCGGGGCGGGCGCGAAAAAATCGCGCCCCTACCGGTCTCTCCCTCCTCTGGTGGTGCTAAATCGTATAAGTCGTCTAAGACGTATAAGCCCTCCTGTTTCTCCTGTTCTCCTGTCCATATATGTTGGATTAGTCGAGGAGAGATTCCGGGTTCCAGAGATGTCGGCTGAGGTCTACGCAGTCGGGCGACCGGAAACGCACATTCTCGGCGGCGAGCAGGTCGTGCTGCTGAGGCCAGCCGGGCGCAATCCTGCCCGAGGCATTCACCACCCTCCAGGCCGGAATCCCCTCACCCGGGGGCATATTCTTCAGCGCCGTTCCCACCATACGGGCGCGTTGCGGGAAGCCGAGCAGCCACGCCACCCGGCCATAGGTGTACACCTGTCCCGGCGGTATCTGCTTCACCAGCTCATACACCGATTCATAAAAGCTATTGCTTTCCTGCATCCTATTCAGATTATGTTTCTCATGTCTGTTCAGAACGCTTCCCTGCATCCTCTTTCAAACAAAAACGCCTGACTGCGCACCCTAATTAGGGCCACCAGCCAGGCGTATAATGTTATTCTGCATTAATTATGCATTACGCATTAAGCTTTTACGCGCTCCAGGTAGTCGCCTGTGCGAGTGTCGACGCGGATTTTGTCGCCGATATTGCAGAAGAGGGGCACGCGCACAGTGGCACCGGTCTCAACTTCGGCAGGCTTGAGGGTGTTGGTAGCGGTATCGCCCTTGATGCCCGGCTCGGTGTATTTGATTTCGAGCACAACGTTGGCAGGCATTTCGCAGGTGAGCACGGTCTCGGATGCGGCGTGAACCATAGCCTCTACAATATCGCCATCTTTGAGGAACTGCACGCCTTCGATGCTCTCGCCGGGAACGATGATTTCTTCCCAAGTCTCGGTGTGGAGGAAGTGATAGCCCATCTCATCCTTGTAGGAGTACTGATAGGGGCGACGCTCGATGCGCACCTCGTCGACCTTCACGCCGGAGTTCCAGGTTTTGTCGATGATACGGCCGGTCTTGACGTTACGGAGCTTTGTACGCACGAAAGCGGGACCTTTGCCGGGTTTAACGTGAAGAAATTCCACGATGAAGAAATAGTTGCCGTCGATATCGAGGCACATACCGTTTTTGAAATCAGCTGTTGTTGCCATATAGTGGTATTGTTATATATTGATTATCAATTAGTTGCGCCAACCAAACCAAATTTCGGCGCATTTTATGTGCAAAATTACACATTTTTTTGCTTACATCCTAATTTTCACGCCAGTTTGCACCACGAAAAATCACGGGGAGGCCACGAAGCTGAGGGCTTTACGCTGAACATTTCACCGCGTGCGGCGTTACAATATTAGATTGATAGTACAATCTAAGTCGATTTCAAGTATAACCTATAAAACCCTCACGACAATGAAATACACTCTTCCCCAACTTCCCTATTCCAACGAGGCACTCGAACCCGTAATCTCGCGTCGCACAATAGATTTCCACTACGGAAAGCACGAGAAAACTTATATCGACAATCTCAACGCCCTGATCGAAGGCACCGAATTTGAAGATCTGCCGCTCGAAGACATTATCCGCGACGCCAAAGGCGCGCTGTTCAACAATGCTTCGCAGGCGTGGAACCATATTTTCTATTTCTTCTCCTTCTCGCCCGACGGCGGCGGAGAGCCTGACGGCGAATTGCGCGATGCCATCATCAAGCAGTTCGGCTCTTTCGAGCAGTTCAAGAAAGAATTTGTCGACGCCGGAGTGAAGATCTTCGGGTCGGGCTGGGTATGGCTGTCGCGCGACAACACCGGCAAGCTGTTCATTACCCAGGAATCGAACGCCGGCAATCCTCTCACACAGGGACTTACGCCGCTCCTGACCTTCGACGTTTGGGAACACGCATACTATCTCGACTATCAGAATCGCCGCAAGGATGCGCTCGAACGTATGTGGGACATCATCGACTGGCCCATAGTAGAAAGCCGCTACTAATCCACCGCTCGGCCCCCGCTTGGGTTCGCCCCCGCTCGGCTTTGCCCCAATCGGCCGGAGACCGCCGCACTTGAAGATTTTAACAATATTAGCGTTTTAAATATACAATTATTAATTAAAAGTTTTTAACTCGCTAAATCACAACACTTTTACTTCTTTCAGTGTTTTATTTCAAAGAAGTAAGAAAACAATGACATAGCACTTAATTGTAAGCATAATGTGATGAATGGAGAGAGAGGCACCTGTGAAGGCCCCTCTCTTTTTTTTGTGCCTGCATTTCTCTCAAATGAAAGTAGTTGGGCAAAACCGCATATAATATTTAGGTAACGGTGTGTAGCAGGTTGTAGGGGCGCGATACATCGCGGTCGCGTCCGGATGGCCACAATCATTTGGCGAAAAATAGCGGCGCAGTGTAGCGAAGCTGCCCAAGGTCTGTGAGTTCGCGCAACTGCGGAAGCACTACCTCCGGAGGGAGCATCAGCGATGCCGCCGCCATCTCCACGGTGATTCCCGCGCAATTGTTGCGCACCAGCATCAGAAGCGCCTCGCGAAGCAGTTGCGGATTCGCCACGGCGGCCTCCACATTTCGCCGGGCTACCCCGGCTTCACGCTTGCGCTCGGCACGACACACATCGCACGTGCCGCACGGTCGGGCCTCTTCGCCGAAGTAGCTCAACATTCCGGCCACGCGGCATTCGCCGTCGTAGAACACAAACCGCTTCATCGCCTCCAAGCGCAGGCGCATCTGCTCGCGCCGGAATTCATAAACCGTCTTCGGCAGACGTATGTCGCCATCCGGGATGCGCGACATAAGCATACAGATGTAGCGGCAACGGCTGCGCGGCACAAAATCAATCACGTGCATCTTGCGCAGGCGCACCAGCGCCTCATACACGGTGCGTGGAGTAAGGTCGAGCGACGATGCTATCAAACTCTCGTCGATATACTCGTAATCGGCAAAAATGCCGGTATAGTTGCGCAGCACAAACTGGAGCACGCACTCCGTTTCGGCTGACATTTCCACATCGTAAAGCGCCCGGCGCGTCATCTTCATCATCAGTCTGGCGCGATGGTCGCTCTCGTCGGTATAATCGATATAACCCGACTGCGACAGCAACCGCAAGGCGCTGTCGGCCGCCACCGGCTGAATTTCCCAGCGACGGGCAAACGCCTCCAGGTCGAATTCCAGCACACGGCCAAACCCCTCCCCCATTGCCACGCCGAGGCTTATGCACATTTTCCCGTAGACCGACCGGATAAACTCTTTGTCGGGGAAGGAGTCGGCCAGGCGTCGCGAAAGAGTGCCTTTGTCGTGGCTCGTGGCAAGCACAACAGCCCACGAGGGGAGTCCGTCGCGCCCGGCACGGCCCGCCTCCTGATAGTATTCTTCGAGCGAGGAAGGGAGGTCGTAGTGAATCACCTGCCGCACATCGGGCTTGTCGATACCCATACCGAAAGCGTTGGTGGCAACCATCACGCGCGTGGTGCCCTCCTTCCAGCGGTTCTGCTTTTCATTCTTGTCGGGAGCGGCCAGTCCGGCGTGATAATAATCGGCGGAGATGCCTTTCGACATAAGAAGCCGCGCCAACTCGGTGGTGCGTTTGCGCGACCGGGTGTAGACGATGCTGCTCCCCTGCGTGCGCTCCAGAATATGCTGCAACTCCAGGTCTTTGAAGTCGCAGCGGCGCACGATGTAGGAGATGTTGCTGCGGGTAAAACTCAAACGGAACACCTGCCGGTCGTGGCGCATCTGCAGTTTGTCGGCGATGTCGGCCATCACATCGGGGGTGGCCGAAGCGGTGAGTGCCAGCATCGTGGCCTCGGGATAGAGTTCCCTGAGTTTGTGAATATTCAGATAGGATGGACGGAAATCGTAGCCCCACTGCGAAATGCAGTGCGCCTCGTCGACCACAATAAGGCGCACGTCAAGCTCGTTCCACCAGGCCTCCAGGCGTGGCGACCGCAGCCGTTCGGGCGAAAGATAGAGCAGTTTGATTTTCCCCAGCTGGCACCGGCGGAGCACCAGTTCGGTCTCATACGGACGCATAGCGTGATTGAGCTGACCGGCCATAATGCCGTGGGCGCGGAGGTTGTCGACCTGGTCTGTCATCAGCGAAATCAGCGGCGTCACCACCACGGTGAGGCCATCAATTGCCAGTGCCGGGATCTGGAAGGTTATGGATTTGCCGCCGCCGGTAGGGAGAAGTCCGATGGTGTCGCGTCCCTCCAGCACCGAGGTGATAATCTCGCGCTGCATCGGCCGGAAGCTGTCGTAGCCCCAGTGCTTTTTCAGCAGACTATGAATGAGGGTATCGGTATCGGGCATCGGCTCAGTAACACTTTTATTGCCGGAGCAAATCATAATATTGGGGCGAACAGTCGCATAAACGATTCAAGCGCTTTTTCGGAATAGGGGCGCTGGCGCCACAGAGCCGGATTGATTCTCACGCAATCTTTCTGGTCGTCGAGGAATTGCCGGGTGAGCCGCTGAGTGAACTCTTTGCCATAGACAAGCAGATTGGCCTCGAAATTATGCTCGAAACTCCGGAAATCGAAATTTGTTGACCCTACGGTGGAGAAATCGTCGTCGATAATGATGGCCTTGCTGTGAAGCATACCGCGCTCATATAGATAGACCTTTATACCTGCGCGCAGGCATTCCTGGATGTAGCTGAACGATGCCCAGCGGAGCATATCGCTGTCGCTGCGGCGGGGGAGCATTATACGCACGTCGACTTTCGACAGCGAGGCTACCTGCAGCGCGTGAAGCAAGCCCTCGGTGGGGAGGAAATAGGGTGTCTGAAGATACACCAGTTTGCGTGCCGAGGAGATTGCCCGCTGAAACATCAGCGTGAGATTCATCCACTGATTCACAGGACCGCCGGTAAGCAGTTGTATGCCGGATGCGTCCTCGTCGGTATATCTGTCGGTCAGCGGCACATCCTCAAGGAGCGGATGCCCCATAAAATTCCAGTCCACGGCAAACGACTGCTGGAGCGCAGCCACGCCGGGGCCGGTAAGTCGCAGGTGCAGGTCGCGCCACAGGGGGAATTGCTTGCCGCCGTCGACATATCGGTCGGCCACATTCATACCGCCGATATAACCGATTTTCCCGTCGATCACCACAATCTTGCGGTGGTTGCGCCAGTTAACACGTGTACCAAACGGAGGGAATGCCACCTTGAAAAATGGATACGCCTCAATGCCGGCCTGCTGCAGCCGCTTGAAATATCGTCCGGAGGTCTTGAACGAGCCTACGGAATCGTAAATCATCCTGACTTTTACCCCCTCCTTAGCTTTCTCGATAAGGGCATCGGCCAACTCGGTACCGATTTTATCGTCGGAGATGATATAATATTCAATGTTGATATATTGCCGGGCATTGCGGATATCCTCTAATAGGTCGCGAAACTTATCGGTGCCATTATTGTAAAGCCGGATATGGTTCCCCTCGTAGAAAGCAGACCCCTGCAAGGCATTTACCAGCCGCACATGCTGCGCCAGGTCGGGGTAAAGCTTTATCTGATTCTCGTTGATTTTACTTCGGTTCTCCAGACGCTTAAGTCGCCTGCGGTTGCGCCGCGAAATGATATGCTTGTTCTGGATATTCCGGCCAAAGAAGATGTAGAGCACCAGCCCCACGGCAGGCACCACAAGGAGCACCGTCACCCAAGCCAGCGACTTCACAGGATTACGGTTTTCAGAAATCACAACGGCAATTACGCCGAGGATAATCACGCCGTAGAGGATGGAGAGCGACCACCAAATCCAGGGAGTATTGATATAATCGAAGAGAGTCCACATCTTAGCGCAAAGATACAAAATTTCCGCAAAAACCACTCCGAAAAATCACACACCCGCAAAATTATTCCTCACATTTTCTTAAAATTGAGCATTATCCCGCGCTACAACCTCTTGCCTGCGACATATTTTTGCAGAAAAGGAGCATTATCCCGTCAATAATTTTGTCAGTCCGCAAAAAACGACTAACTTTGCACTGCAATTCACCCCTCTGTGAGGAGACAGATTGCTTTCGGGGCGTAGCGCAGTCCGGTAGCGCACCTGGTTTGGGACCAGGTGGTCGCTGGTTCGAATCCAGTCACCCCGACAGAGAGATAAACCGCCGATAATCAAGCACTTACAAGCGCAATTATCGGCGGCTTACTATTTTCTTTTAGTGCATAAATCGCATAAGCTTTATAAGAATTATAAGATTTATAAGAATTATAAAACTTATACGACTTATACGATTTATCCTATGCGGGGAATCAGGCGGGGTTGGCGGGGTCGAGGTGGACGTCGAGCTGCGGGAAGGGGAAGCGGATGCCTACGGAGGGGAGTTCCTTGTAGAAGCGCTCGTTGTAGTCGTAATAGACGTCCCAGTAGTTGGCTGTGCGTGTCCAGGCGCGGATGGTGAGGTTGACCGATGAATCGGCCAGTGCGTCGACAAACACTTTGGGCGAACGGTCGGGGCGCGGCTGCAGGTTCATCAGGCGACGCGCCTGGCGTTCCTTGCGTTCGCGAATCACAGCTTTTGCCTGACGATGGCGATGCAGCAGGTGATCCCAGAAAGAGCGGCGGGGAGCTGTTTCCTCGGCCGTCGGCTCTTCATCGTCGGCATTATCATCATCGGCATATTCTTCATCATCCTCGGTATCAGGCTCCAATGCAGCTGCACGGCGGGCAAGCATCGACGGGGTGTCCTGGATGCGTTCGTCGGCATCAAACATTTTCAGGATGGCTTCGCGCGCGGCATCGACATTGTCGCCGTAGCTCATCCCGACTGTCCAGCTGACTCGGCGATAACTTTCGCGCGACCAGTTGTTTACGCTATCATTGGAAAGCGCACTATTGGGGATGGATATCGACTTATTGTCGTAGGTGGTGATTACGGTAAAGAAAATCTGAATCTCCTTCACCGTGCCGGCAAAACCTTTTACCTCAATGTAATCGCCTACCTTATAAGGTTTCAGCAGCAGAATCAGCACACCACCGGCGAAATTCTGCAGCGTGCCGCTCAACGCCATACCTATGGCGACGCCGGCGGAAGCAAAGATGGCCAGGAAGGAGGTTGTCTCTATGCCGAGAATTCCAATTATCGTGACAATCAGTATGAAATACAGCACGATATTTACCAGCGACACTATGAAGGAGCTGAGCGACTTATCTATCTGGCGGCGCAGGAAAACGGTCTGTATCAGTTTCACGATGCGCCGGATGATGAATCGGCCCACGTAGAACACTACGATGGCCAGCGCCACGTTTATGGCGAAGTTCACCGCCGACTGCGCCATACGGTCGATAAAATCCTGCAGCGAGAGCGATTTCAGTTCGGCAATCGATGATGCCGCTTTTGCGGGGATGCTGTCGGCAGGAGCCGCTTCGGGTGTAAGCCCGGGAATTATTGACTGAAGATTAATCATTGTTCAAGAGATTTTCGGCACGAAAACGAGCCGCAATCCGAAATTATTTTACAGATGGTGAATCAATCACCATCCTGATTATTAAACAGATATGAAGCCACATCGCCATACCACTGCAACCGGTTGTAGCCCTTGGTATCGGCATCGGAGGCTTTACGCAGAATATAAGTGGAGAGACCGCAGCAAGTGTTAAGGTTCAGACGCTCAAACACCGTGGGGGTGTATGCGCTGTAGCTCACGCACTCGCCCAGGGCAAGGAGCCATTCGGCATAAGCCTGACGCATTGCCGGATTACTGTTGTTGGCGTAGAGCGCCGTGATATAATTCTCGAAGTCAAAGAGAAAGCACGGATCGCCATTGCGCTTTGAGCGTTCAAACGCCTGACCGGCATACCCTGCAGGGAGCACCGGATGCTGCTCGTAAATCTTACGGGTGGCATCGGCAAGCCGTTCGAGCGATGCGGCGTTGATCACACTCATCGTGCAGGTGCGCGCAGCCCCGGTAAGCGCGTCATATTTCGCAAACGTGGCGGCAGCAGCGCCTTCGAGGTCAGCCTCCTTAGGCATAAGGTAAGGGAGCGTGAGATAGTAAGGCATACCATCGCCAGGCAATTCTGTGACGCTACCGGCGAATTTGTCGGCAACGTTGCGCAGTTCATACAGACACTCCACCGACGCCATGTGGCAGCAATCGAAGTAGATGTAATCGAAACCCTGCCCGTCGAGCGCCTCTGCCAGAGAGGGAATGTTCTGTTTGTGACCGTCATCCTCGCCAATCGAGGTAAGCATAATCCGGCTGTTAAGCTTCTCATTTTCGAAAGGCCACGCAGTGGAGTGGCTCCAGTAAATCAGGCCATAACGCTCAGCCGGAGCAATCATCTTGAAGTCGCGTATCACCTCCTGTATGCGCTCCACCGAAGTGGAATGGGGTGTATGCTCATAGTATTTCAGTATCCGCAGACCTTTGGGAGTAACCTCCTTAAGGGCGGGGCGTTCTATCTCATTTGTATTTTCATCATTTTCACCATGCTTTTTTGCTACATACCTATCGTGATAAATGATGAGTCGGCTATTGCCCAGCAGACCGTCGGCCGAAGCCTTAATCATATCTGCAAGATTCTCGCGGTCAAAACTGCTTGCACCCAGCGAATTATCGGCAGCCATATACACCAGTACCGACCGCGGGGCCTTTTCAGGCAGTTCTGTATTCACCTGATTGAGAGCATCGTAGTCAGGGTCATCGGAGTCGCTGCACGCAGTCATCCCGGCAAAAGCCGTCAGCACAAAAGCCACTAAGGAGAAGAGAGAAAATATCTTTTTGAATTTCAGCATAAGTTACATTATATTATGATTTTGCGGAGCTCGGAGCGGAGAAATATATGCCCCTGTACCGGCAGTGCTGCCACAGGCAGCGGTCAGCGCTCGGCGCGCATCGGGTTCGACAGGAAATCGGCATAGGCCAGCCGTAACCCTTCAGACAATTCGGTTTTATAGGTCCATCCCATCGCGCGGCTCTTCGACACATCGAGCAGTTTGCGCGGAGTGCCGTTGGGCTTCGAGGCATCCCACAAGATGCGCCCTTTATACCCTACGGTATCGGCCACCATCCTGGTAAGTTCCTTGATAGTAAGCTCCTTGCCAGTGCCGGCATTTACCGTCTCGTTGCCTGAATAATTGTTCATCAGGAACACACAGAGGTTGGCCAGGTCGTCGACATAAAGGAATTCGCGCAGAGGAGAACCATCGCCCCAGCAGGTAACCTCCTCAAGCCCCTGCTCCTTGGCTTCGTGAAAACGGCGGATGAGCGCCGGCACAACGTGGGAGTGCAGAGGGTGATAGTTGTCGTTGGGTCCGTAAAGGTTGGTAGGCATTACCGAGATGAAATCCGTGCCATACTGACGGTTGAGAAATTCGCAGTATTTCAGGCCGGAAATCTTTGCCAGCGCATAAGCCTCGTTGGTCTTTTCAAGCTCGGAGGTGAGCAGGCAGCTTTCCTTCATAGGCTGGGGAGCCATACGCGGGTAGATGCAGGAGGAGCCGAGAAATTCCAGTTTCTTGCACCCGTTGCGCCAGGCAGCGTGAATCACATTCATCTCCAGCATCATATTGTCGTACATAAAGTCGGCTAGCGCATTGGCATTTGCTACGATTCCGCCCACCTTAGCCGCAGCTAAGAACACATATTCCGGCTTCTCCTGAGCGAAGAAAGCCTCCACCTGGTCCTGCCGGATCAGATCCAGCTCCTTGTGGGTGCGGGTGATGATGTTGGTATATCCCTGACGCTTCAACTCACGCACGATAGCCGAACCCACCATTCCGCGGTGACCGGCCACATATATTTTAGAGGAAAGTTCCATTACTTTACGATACCTTTTTCGAGATATTCGGCGAGATTGGTTTTCACCTTCTCACCGGCCGACTCCACAGCCACCTTGGCCATATCCGAGTCGGTCATAATTTTCACCAGAGTCTCAAAGGGAGTTTTCGACGGATTCCAACCCAGGAGAGCTTTGGCCTTTGTTGGGTCGCCCCAAAGATTCACAACATCGGTGGGACGGTAGAAATCGGGCGACACCTCCACCAGCACACGACCGGTGGCAATGTCAATGCCTTTTTCATCGAGTCCCTCCCCTTCCCAGCGCAGGTCGATACCCACATTGTGGAAGGCGAGCGTGGCGAACTCGCGCACGGAGTGCTGCTCGCCGGTGGCAATCACGAAGTCGTCGGGCTTGTTGTTCTGCAGAATCAGCCACATACACTCCACATAGTCGCGGGCATAGCCCCAGTCGCGCATCGACGAGAGATTGCCCAGGTAGAGCTTTTCCTGCTTTCCCTGCGCGATGCGGGCTGCCGCAAGGGTGATTTTGCGGGTGACGAATGTCTCGCCGCGGCGCTCCGACTCGTGATTGAACAAGATACCGGAGCAGCAGAACATATCATACGCCTCGCGGTATTCCTTCACAATCCAGTAGCCGTAGAGCTTGGCCACGGCATAGGGGCTGTAAGGATGAAAGGGGGTGTTCTCGTTCTGAGGCACTTCCTCCACTTTGCCGTAAAGCTCCGATGTGGATGCCTGATAGATGCGGCATGTCTTTTCCATACCGCACAGGCGCACAGCCTCTAAGATACGGAGCACGCCTATGGCGTCGACATTGGCGGTATATTCCGGGGAATCAAACGATACCTGCACATGGCTCTGCGCCGCCAGATTGTAAATTTCCGTTGGCTGCACACTCCGCACAAGCTGCACCACGCTCATCGAATCGGTGAGGTCGGCGTAATGCAGATGGAAGCGGGGGCGCCCTTCAAGATGGGCTATGCGCTCACGGTAATCCACCGACGAGCGCCGGATTATGCCGTGAACATCATATCCTTTCTCGAGAAGGAACTCCGACAGGTAGGAGCCGTCCTGACCTGTCACGCCGGTAATCAGAGCCACATTTTTCATATTCAATCAGTGTGGGATGGGTGAATGTGCGGTAAATCAATTTCAGATACGCAGCCGGGCAGTTGCCCGACTATGCTATCAATGGAAATTCGACATAAGCGAAGCGCAGGCTGCGTCAATGCCCGAAGCATCCTTGCCGCCGGCCTGTGCGAATCCGGGCTGACCGCCGCCACCACCCTTGATGGCTTTGGCTGCCTCGCGCACCATAGCCGAGGCGTTAAGCCCCGTGGCGGTGATATCGTTGGTAAGCATCACGGTGAGCAGCGGCTTGCCTGCGACATCGGTTGTAGCGGCCACCACAGCAGTCTTTTCAGGCGACTTCGTGCGGATTTCAAAGGCCACATTCTTCACCACCTCCGGAAGCATCGTGCCGGTGAGAGTCACTACCGATACATCGCCTATATGCTGTGCCTGCTGCAACGCCTTGTCGGCAAGCATAGCCACACGCTGCTTCATAAACTCATCCACCTGGTGGTGCAGTTCGGAGTTCTCCTCGATATATTTCTTGAGGGCGGTGATTACGTTGGGGGCATTATTGAGCAGCTGGCCCACCTGCTGGAGGGTAGTCTGCACTTCATCGAGCGCTTCCTCAACCCTTTCGCCGGTGATGGCCTCGATACGGCGGATACCGGCGGCGATACTGCTTTCCGAGATAATACGGATCATACCGATATTGCCGGTATTGTCGACATGTGTGCCGCCGCAAAGCTCTACGGAATCGCCGTAACGGATCACGCGCACTTCATCGCCATATTTCTCGCCGAAGAGCGCCATAGCACCCATAGCACGGGCCTTCTCAATGGGCACATTGCGGTGCTCGTCGCGCGGACGGGCTTCGCGAACATACTTATTGGCCAGACGCTCCACTTTTTTCAGTTCCTCGGGGGTAACCTTCTGGAAGTGAGAGAAGTCGAAGCGCAGCACGTCGGGCGACACAAAGGAGCCTTTCTGCTCAACGTGTGTGCCGAGCACCTCGCGCAGGGCGTGATGCAGCAGGTGTGTGGCGGAGTGGTTGGCCGATGTGCGCCGACGGGCATCCACATCAATCTTAGCTTCAAACTCAGCCTCGAGATTGGAGGGAAGTTTGGTTACCAGATGAACTGCGGTACCGTTCTCGCGCTTGGTGTCGAAAATTTCGATTACCTCATCGCCATCGGTGAGTGTGCCGCGGTCGCCTACCTGACCGCCCATCTCTGCATAGAAGGGGGTGCGGTCGAGCATCAGCTGATAGAATTCTTTATTTTTCTGCTTAACCTTGCGGTAACGCAGGATACGCGCCGGAGTGGAGAACTCGTCGTAGCCGACAAACTCCTGCTCGCCATCGCGGAGAATCACCCAGTCGGTTGTCTCTACAGCGGCAGCATTGCGGGCGCGTTCTTTCTGAGCGTCCATCTCGCGGTCGAAGCCCTTCTGGTCGAGCGTCATACCCTTCTCCTTCAGAATCAGCTCGGTAAGGTCGAGAGGGAATCCGTATGTATCATAAAGCACGAATGCTTCCTTGCCGTCGATTTCCTTTTTGCCGGCTTTCAGTGTATCGTCGATTACATGCTCAAGCAGGGCGATACCCTTGTCGAGAGTGCGGAGGAATGCATCCTCCTCCTCTTTGGTGACTTTGATGATAAGCTCGCGCTGCTGTGCGATTTCGGGATAAGCCTCGCCCATCGACTCAATCAGTGTGTCGACGAGGCGATAGAGGAAGGCTTCTTTCTGCTCCAGGAATGTATAGGCATAACGCACGGCGCGGCGCAGGATTCGGCGAATCACATAGCCGGCCTTGGCATTGGAGGGAAGCTGGCTGTCGGCGATGGAGAAGGCGATTGTGCGGATATGGTCGGCAATCACGCGCATAGCCACATCAACCTTGTGGTCCTCGCCATATTTCTTGCCCGAAAGTTCCGCGATTTTGGCAATCATCGGGGTGAAGACGTCGGTGTCGTAGTTGGAGGTTTTTCCCTGGAGAGCCATACAGAGGCGCTCGAAGCCCATGCCGGTATCGATTACCTTGGCGGGGAGCGGTTCGAGCGAGTGGTCGGCCTTGCGGTTGAACTGCATAAACACGAGGTTCCAGATTTCAATCACCTGGGGGTGGTCCTTGTTGACCAGCTCGGCGCCGGGCACTTTGGCACGCTCCTCGGCCGGACGGAGGTCGATATGGATTTCCGAGCAGGGACCGCAGGGACCGGTTTCACCCATTTCCCAGAAGTTGTCGTGCTTGTTGCCGTTGATGATGTGCGATTCAGGAAGGTGCTTTGCCCAGTAGCCGGCAGCTTCGTCGTCGCGGCTCAGACCCTCAGCAGGGCTACCCTCAAATACTGTAGCGTAGAGATGTTCGGGATTCAGGCCGAGTACATCCACAAGAAATTCCCAGGCCCAGTCGATGGCCTCTTTCTTGAAATAATCGCCAAACGACCAGTTGCCGAGCATCTCGAACATTGTGTGGTGGTAGGTATCGAGGCCCACCTCTTCGAGGTCGTTGTGCTTGCCGCTGACGCGCAGACATTTCTGGCTGTCGGTCACACGGGTCCATTTGGGTGCTTTATTGCCTAAGATGATATCCTTAAACTGGTTCATACCTGCATTGGTGAACATCAGCGTGGGGTCATCTTTGATTACCATAGGTGCGGAAGGCACAATCTGGTGCCCTTTGCTCTTGAAAAACTGCTTGAAGGATTCGCGAATCTCCTTAGCAGTCCTGACATTGGAATTCATTTGCTATATATAGTCTTTAATTTTTTCAGGTAATAAACACTGCTTTAGCACGCATTTTGACAAATGCGGCAAAATCAACTGCAAAATTACGAATTTTTCCCCGGAAAAGCGGTGCTGATAAGCAGATATTTCGTACTTTTGTCAGCAAAAGAAGCTTCTTCTCACCTCAAAGGCTCAACGAAAGTGGATAATTTTGAAAAAAAATACTATAAGATTTCAGAGGTGGCCGACTTTGTGGGCCTGCCGGCATCTACCCTGCGGTTCTGGGAAAGCCGTTTTACCATCATCAAACCACGCCGCAACAGCAACGGCACACGCTCCTACACCCCGGCCGACATCGAGAAGATTCGTATGGTGGCATTTCTTGTAAAGGAAAAGGGTCTGCGCCTTGAGGCAGCCGAGCAGCAGCTGGTCAACAACCGCACCGGTGTATCGCGTCGGTCAGCCGCCGTGGAGCGCCTCCACAAAGTGCGCGAGCAGCTCCAAACCCTCCTCGACTCTCTCCACTCCCTCCGCTAACCATCGCCGGCATCTCAGCTAATCGCCCAATTTGATGAAAATGATTATCTTTGCAGGTATAAAAAAAATGTTACACCTCGAGTGAAAGGGCTATTTCTTGGTGGTGTAATAGTTGCGGGCGGATTTGCTGTTGTTGTAATCGCCGCTAACGGCGTTATACTTGATCTTGCCGCCGGAGGCGCATCTTACGGTGGCATATTCGGCGCTGAGTTGCGATGCGTCGATCTCACCGGCCGACTCGGCCTGCAGGTTCACGCGGTAGACAGTGCCTTGTACTCGCAGAGCGCCCGACGATTCCACCTCGGCTTTCACCAGTTTGCCGGTAAAGTTCTTTACGGCGACTGCGCCCGACGACTCAACATCAGAGTTAAATGTGTCGCCCTCCATCATATCCACCTCGACTGATGCAGAAGACTCTGCGTCGGCTTCGATTTTTGCTGCTTTAACCGCTGATGCAAACAGATGACCCGACGATTCGGCACTGAGGTCGCACTCATCAGCGTTGATGGTGCGCAGCTCGATATTGGCGCTCGACTGAGCATCGGCTTCAAAATTCCGGCAGATGATTCTGCCGATATTCACTTTTGCCGAGGATTTACCGTCGATACTGATTTCATCGGTTGAAACCACATCCTCGGCTGTAAATGAAGCACCTGCGGTCACGTCAAGTTCGCGCAACGCCTGCGAGGAAAGTTCCACGGCAATGCGCTCGGTCTTGGATTTGCCATTTCGGTTACCCGGCAAAGTGATGGTAAGATGGGAGTCGCGACACTGTATGGCCACACAGTCGAGGTCGGCCTTATGCCCGCGCAAAGTCACGACGCTGCTGCCATCTTTTGTATATGTAACATCAAAGGGGCCAGTCACTTCAAGATGGTCGAAGTAGCCCACCTGCTCGCTGCGCACGGTGGCATCGGGCGAGGATGTGAGCTGGGTCGTGGCGCCGTTGCCACGCACCTTTACCTTTGCGGCACGTTCGTTGCCGCTGACACTAAATGACCAGGCTATGATTCCGCCGACAGCGAGCACCGCAGCCGCGGCCACTGTCCAAGCTATAATTTTTTTCATTTGAATATACGCGTATCAGGTATGCAGAATTTAAGATTACTGCTTATTATCATTACGTAAAACCCCCTGAAAATGTTGTGCTCCGGCTCAACTTTTTTTAACGGCGCTCTTCTAAAAAGCCGCAGCTACAGGTTCACCGGGTTCTCTGCTGACCGTAAAAGCAGGGAAGGGATAAAACGCAAAAGGGCGGACATAGCTACAATGCTTGTCCGCCCTTCACGTTTCAACTATTTATTTATGAGAGCCTCAGTACCTGGTATCACTACCCGATAAAAAGGACGAGGGATGTTTTTTTCGTGTCAATTAACGACGAGTGGCTAACATCGCTCTATCGAATTTATCTATATAACAAACAAAATGTAGTTTAGATAGGCACTCAGGCATTAAAGTTACTTAAAGAATGTTACTTTCACAAATAAACAGATAATTCATTAACACTTTTAACTTAAAATTTCACACATTTGGACCGGCATATATCGCGCGAACCTTTCCCACCGGCAATTTTCCTTCCATCAGCAGAGGTATCCTGCGGGAGTCGGTGGAAATCCAGGCATCCATATTGTCGCTGCTCTTGCGGCCGCTTTCGGTAGTGAATGTGAAAGTGATATGATATGCCTCCACCTTCCGCTTGTCGATTTCAACCTGCACCTTGTCGTCGTAGTGGATGGTAAGTATTTCCTTTTGTCGCCCGGAGAAAACATTCACGCGCACGGTCTGCCCCTTTTTCATCGTGGCATAGTTGAGCTGGCGCATATAGTAGAACGAGCTGAGCATATCGAGCGTCACACCGTTGGCCTCCAGCACCTGGCGACTCTCGGAATAAACAGTCTCCTTCTTACGCTTGCGGCGGTGAATCACATCGGCCGAAGTATGGTTGCCATCGCGATGAAATGTGATTTCATCGTGGGCATTATCGCCTCCTTCCGAGGTAATTTTCTCATAACGGTAAGGGAGGAAATTATGATGGTCGATGCTTCCCATCAGGGTATCGCGCACCTTATAGAAGCGGTCGGCCCATGGCGCGGTGGCGCCGGTAAGCTTTGCCGAAAAACGGTTGCCACCGTCGGTGAGGGCCGTTGTAATCTTAACCGTACCGGCCTTTTTGTTGATCAGGCCCCACTTATACATTATATTATAGGTGAGCGTCTCGTGAGGAACCTGCCATTTCTCAGCGGCCGACACTGCTGCAGCGCAAAGCAGCCACATAGCCACCACCGCCAGTATACTCTTAGTTTTCATAATCTTCATTCTTATGCCGGGAAAACCTCGGCTATGATTTTCCGACAAAGGTATAAAATCTTTTTCAAATGCGAACCTTCCGCACCGACGAGCCGCGGCGCTCAATCACAATCGATCCGGCTGCAGGCTCAGCCAGGAGGCGCCCCATAAGATCGAAATACTCCACAGGCGCATCAGCATCGTCATTGTCAGCGGCCACATTCTCCACGCCGGATCCTACATAATCTGGCAGCGGTGCGGCCGGAGTGGTATCGCGCGCCGGTTCAGCCATTCCCGGGTCGATGGCTCCGGCATTGCCGAACACGCCCGACAACCAAGATGTCTTGCTTTCGAGATGGCTCACCACAGCATTGCGGCGCCACTGCATATCGCGGTTGTCAACCACAGCCTGACCGCCGTCGGGCGTAGGCTGGCCATTCCAGCGGCGGTAATCGGCCTTAGCGGCAGCGGTGATATGCTTCACATACTCGTCGATATCGGCAATAACTCCGCGATAACGCTGCTGCATAAACCAGAGCCAGGTCTGGCGCACTTTCTCATTGAATTTCGCATTCTGGCGCATCGAGGGAATCCAGGTGTTGCCGAAGGGGTCATTGTCGTAGAAGAACCCATTGGTGGGACCGTTGAATGCGTTGCCGCAATCCCAAAGCGGAGTGAAATGCCATTTCCTGCCTTCGCCGCGGTCGCGGAAAAGATACGTCGAACCGTGATACGACTCCACATTGGAGATTATCTCCTCTACGATATAATACCGGGCGGCATCGTCAAGGTCGAGATAGCTCCAAAGCTGGTCGCTGTTGGCGCCGACAGCATCGTTCATTGCAGTAAACTGCTCGGTGATGAATCGCCGCTGCAGGTCGGAGTAAACCTCCGGAGTGTCGAAGGTCACGCGCAGCATATCAAGGTTCTGCCCGTCGACACAGCTTTTCTCCTCCATCCGGATCTGATTATCCTCCTCATAGTTGTCGAGTTCCACAAGATAGCCGCCGCTCACAAGCTCGCGGTCGCTGACATTATCATCGAGTTCGGTGATATTCACGCGGTCGGGCTCCACACGAATCGACTCGGTGAGGAAATACAGCCCGCGATAGTTGCCATTGATATACACCTCAATCGGTTGCTGCGCGGGAGTCCAGGGAAGTCCGATACGCTTGCCCAGATTGAAACCCACGAAATTTCGGAGATACCCATAGGAATCGTCGGCGTGTGCCAGCAGGGCGAAATGCTTGCTCTTCGACAGCCCGCATAGCGCCTGCTTCTTGCCCAGTTTGAGTTTGAAAGGCTTCTTTGCAAAGCCGCGGAGCGTCCAATTGCCGCGCCCCTTGATTTCCAGAGGCAGCGGCTCCTCGGCCGAACCGATCGACTTCGCACCGGCTTCCTCCAGCCATTTGCATCCGTTCAGGTCAAACCAGTATTCGGCATCCGAAAAATAATTCTTATGGTTGAGATTTCGGCTAATTATCTCATCGTTGAGCTGAGAGTGAGTGGCATCGGTGTAGACATTGATATGGAGCACCGGAAGTGTGCCCGAATCTGTAAATGAAGGGTCATCTGCTCCGGCCTGTTTGGCAGTAATCTGCATAGTCAGATTCTTGCCCTCCTCATACACAAAGCGGATGGTGACATCAGTGAGGTTATCGGCCTTGAAATCCGGAGTGTTTACTCCCGCTTGCTGGAAGAACATTTCGTATGCTCCGCTGCCGCCGATAAAGGGGTCGCGGCCCACGCCGTAGATATGGTCGCCCCAGTTGGCGTCGGCAATCTTGAACGAGCCGTCGAGCCGGTCGATCGACAGGGAATAAGTACCGGTGGATTCATCAAGTGCAAAGCGCTCGCTTTCACGGGCTTCCCAGTTGTTGAATCCTCCTCTTAGATAAAGTGCGGGGAAATTTGCTGCGGCAAGATGAAGTATCGAAGTCAGTGCCGTCAGCAATATAGATAACAGATATTTCATCAATATTTTAAGGAAAATGAATGTAAGCAAATTCTGTTCGGCACAATCCGTGCCTTCATAACAGCCACAAAATTACGGTTTTTCGGCGAAATCCCCAATTCTATATCCCTAATAATTCTTAATGCCCTGCAGAAATCAATTGCAGGTGCATTCCGCAGAGGCCGGGACGGCGCCTTAGAAGAAACGAAGGAAGCGGGAGGCTTCGTCGGCAGGGAGCGCTGCCGCGATACGCGCTTTCAGGCGCGAACGCCTCGGATAGATGGCAGGCTGCTCCTCACCGGTGACAAATGCCACCGTAGCTCCGGAGAAGTCGCATATCTGCAAGAGGAACAAGCGGTAATCCTGCTCTTTCAAATCAGGAATGGCCCGCCGGAAATCGGCCATCACATTATCGTAAAAGAAATTCACCGCAGCCTCGGTTTCTTCCAGGAAGCGCTCGCCGGTGAACGCCTCCACCATCCTGCGAACGCGTTTGGCCAGACGCGGATTGGCCTTGGCCGCATTGCTGTCGGCTGCATACATGTCGGAAATCTCGCGCACCTGTGTAATCTGCGTCTCCAGCAACTCAAAGTAATGGTCTACAGTGCAGCCATATTCATTTTCGCGGGTGAGCAAGTCGGTCTGCAGTTTGTCGTGCCGGCGGGTAATCTCGGCGAGCGACCGCTCCGACGACTCCTTCTGCCGCACAATCGTCTGCGACCAGCGCCGCAGCCTCCGCGACCGCAGCATCACGATAATAATAACCACCGCCACAAGCAGACAACTTCCCAGAATCCACACCAGCAAGTTGCGCTGATGCACCTGCGAGAGCTGCGTCATCTCCTGTTCGCGGAATTCGGCCAAAGCTCGGGTAAGCCCCTGACGGGCATTGTCGACATTTGCCAGGCTATCCACCACAAGCTCATTGCGCAGCGATTTGTATGCCTCGACGATGCGGCCGCGGTCGTATAGGATTGCATGCGGAATGAGCACCGAAGTGGTGTCGGCGCCAAGAAATCGGCGCGCTATCTCGGAGGCTCTTTCATCGCTCCCCACATAATGAAGCGACAGCGCCATATTGCGCGCGGCCGCCGCAGTGACATATAAGGAATCCACATCAACCAGCGGATTGTAGTAGTCGAGCGCACGGTCATACATACCGAGATTCACGAGCGATTCACCGGCAAGCATCCGAGCGCTGGCCCGCAGGTAGGGGTCGCCGGAGGTGTGCGGCGCGTCGAGGCACCGCTTCGCCCAGGCGAAAGCGCGCTCGTGGTCGGCCACAATCGCATAGGCATAACCCACCTCATAGCTGGCGTATGCCATATTGGATGTGGAGGGCGACTGCAGGAACTCTTCGTAGCTGCGTGTGCCGTATAGAATACTCTCCTTGCCGGAATTCACGCTCTCATATATCTGGCAGAGATGGCGATAGATATACCCCAGGAAATAATGGTCGTTCTGCTTGCGGGCCTCGCTTTCGGCCCGCAGGAAGAGCCGCAGCGCCGGCAGCACGTTCCCGGCGTTTTCTTTTATCACCGCATAATGAAACAGCGCCATCACCGTATATGAGTGGCCATCCTCGGTAAAATAAGGATGACGGGTAAAATACTCCGCTGCCGGAGCTATCAGCGAGTCGTCGGTTTCGTCGATAAACAGTCGGAATCGGGCACGGGTCAGAAGCACCGCTCTGCGTGCCCGGGCGCGCTCGGTGCGCAGCTCTCTCTCCGGAAGGTCCTCAAGAATGGCTCGGGTAGAATCGGGAGCCACCGGCAGCAACGCTTCAGCGCGCTCAATGCGGCGCTGATTATGCGACACTTCACCACAACCATTCACAAGCAGCGTGGCGGCCACAGCGCAAACCACCCCCGCCGCCACAAACGCATAGCGCCGGCGTCCGCCCTCTCTGAGGCGGCAAATGAATGATTTGGCATATACGGCAAGTCGGGACATAACGTGATGCGATGAAGATGTATAATCGGGGGAGGCGAGCGCAACTTCGCGGCCTACAGTGTTTTCCTTTGCAAAGATAATGCAATCCTACTGTTTTTTCAAACCGAAGTGCGAAAAAACTTGCTTTCTTTCGGATTATTCGTTATATTTGTAGCTGAAAACCGCCACCGCGGCGGCAAACCTTCCGACCGGATTACCAGTAATGTTATTTCATAGCACTAATGATGGATGCAGGGATGTGACATTCCCCGAGGCGATTGTCAACGGAATCGCCCCTGACGGCGGTCTGTATATGCCGCAGGCACTTCCTGTGCTGCCGAAAGCCTTCTTCAACAACATCAGCGAGATGTCGCTGAAAGAAATAGCCTATGTGGTATGCAACGCGCTGTTCGGCACACTCATCTCCAGCAGCCGGCTCAAGCAGCTGGTCGACGACGCACTCCCCTTTGAAATCCCCGTAAAGAAATTCGGCGAGCGCGAAGGGGTATATGCCGTGGAACTTTTCCACGGCCCCACGATGTCGTTTAAGGATGTAGGCGCCCGGTTTATGGCACGTCTGCTCCCGATCCTTGTGCCGCAGCGCAAGGAGTTCACCATCCTGCTGGCCACCTCCGGCGACAGTGGTGGCGCCATTGCCAACGCCTTCAGCGCCGACCCCGACGCCCGCGTGGTGATTCTCTTTCCGCGAGGCGAGCTATCGAAAATCCACCTGGCTATGTTCGCAGGCTACCCCAGAGTGAAAGCTGTGGAGGTGGGCGGCACATTCGACGACTGCCAGGCTCTGGTAAAGCAGGCTTTGCTCGACAAGGAATTCAATTCGCAGATTCCCCTCACCTCGGGCAACTCCATAAATCTTGCGCGTCAGCTCCCCTCGATAATCTACTATTTCCACGCCTATGCCCAGGCTCGCGCCCAGCGGCCTGATGCTCACGACGTGGTGATGAGTATTCCCTGCGGCAACCTCGGCAATCTTTCCGCCGCCCTTATGGCGCTTAAGATGGGTCTGCCGGTAAAACGGTTTGTCGGCGCCAACAACGCCAACGACACCTTCGTGGAATACCTCCGCACGGGAGGCGTACACCCCAGGCGCGCCCTTATCACCCTGGCTCGCGCGATGGATGTGGGCAACCCTTCCAACCTTGCCCGCATCATTGACCTCTACGGAGGCGACCTCGACCGTCTGCGCCGCGATGTGGAGGGGGTATCCTTCTCCGACCAGGAAATCATCGCCACTATCCGCAAGACCTATGTGGAGACCGGACAGCTGCTCGACCCGCAGACAGCTACCGCTTTCCGCGCTCTCGACAATTATGGCGACGCCCGCACCACTGCCCTATTCCTGGCCACCGGTCACCCGGCCAAATTCCCCACCGCCATCACCGGCGCCGTGGGTTCGCCCGCCCCTCTGCCCGACCATCCGGCCCGCGTGCTCCGCTCCGGGGCATGGGCAGGAAGCACCAAGATTCCTCCCACTCTCCCGGCGCTCCAGCGAATCATCCGGCTCGTGCGCTGAAATTCCCCCGATAATTCACTTTAATATCAACGATAATTTACTGACCTTTTAACTTTATATACTATGGCAAACAAACGTCAGCTTAAAAAAGAAATCAAATACGTGTGCGGCGACCTGGCCGCCGAGTGCCTCATCGCCAAAAACTTTATCAAAGGCGTTGACAAAGATGCTATGATCAAGAACATCTCCGACGTAGCTTCTCTGATGATCAACACACTGGATAAGGTATCCTTTGCTTTCGACAAGCGCCCGGGCGACTTCGCCGATGGCCGCGCCTACCACAAGGCTCGTCGCGATTACTACACCAAAGCCTACGCCGCGCTCCGCACCAAATTCTACGACCGCATCACCGAAATCGTGAAGGCTATGAACGCAGCCGTTCCCGCCGAGGTGAAGGCCGCCAATAAAAAAGCCTGAGTTTTTAGTTGAGGCTGTGTCAAAATAGCCATCGATGTATCAACTTGTAACCATCGATGTATCAACTTGTAACCATCGACGTATCAACTTGTAGGGACTCACCACAGGTGCGTCCGTTGCATACGCTGAGTATCAATCTTATAAGCGGACGCACCTGGGGTGCGTCCCTACAAGTTGGTACGATAATCAGAGATTCGACACAACCTCCTCCCCAGCCCTCCCCCCTCGCGCTCCTTTAGTGCAGAGCCTTCCCCATCTCGCCCTGCGCCTCGGCGAAGGGCTACTCCCCCCCTACGGCGCCGGAGGGCATAAACCTTCGGCGCTGATTCTGCGTTAAAACTAATATGAATTTAGCCGCAAGAATACTCAAATGGGCAGGATGGTCGGTGGAAATCACCGTTCCCGACTATCCCAAAGCCATAATATGCGTAGCACCGCACACCTCCAACTGGGACTTCATCGTAGGTGAACTGGCCATACGATCCGTAGGCCGCAAAGCCGGATTTATGATGAAATCCTCCTGGTTTTTCTTCCCGCTGGGCTATCTGCTGAAAGCCATCGGCGGCATACCGGTAGTGCGCTCCGGCAAGAAGTCATCACTGGTGGATGCTATGGTGCACAAATTCACATCGACCGACCACCTTGTGGTGGCCATCACTCCCGAAGGCACCCGCAAACCTACGGCGAAATGGCACACAGGCTTTCTGCGCATTGCCTATGAAGCCAACATACCGGTTTGCCTTGCCGTAATTGATTTCCGGATGAAGCGTGCTATGATTCACGACACCCTCACGCTCACGGGCGACATCGATGCCGATATGGCCGCCGTGAAGAAGTATTACAAACCATTCACCGGCAAGCATCCGGCCAACTTCATTACCGACCTATGACCGCCTCGCCCCAATCTCATCCACAGACCGATAACACGGCGGAGGCCAAGACGTATCCGGCGCCACTGAATGTAGCCGCGCTGTCGCTCGACATTGCCGAAGCCGACCCTGCTGAGAATCTCCGCCGCGCCAAGGCTATGCTCGACCTGCTTCCGCAGGGGGTGGAAGTGGCGGTGCTTCCTGAACTGTTCACCACGGCATTTATGTCGGATTCCGAACGGATGCTCTCGATGGCGGAATACCGCACAGGCCCAACAGTCAAGGCCATCCGAAAATGGGCTACGGAAAAGCAGATGCTTATCTCCGGTTCATTTCTGGGCAAAGAGGCCATAGCCGGGGGCGCTCATGAATTTTTCAACCGTGGCTTCATCGCCACACCCGACGGCGAAATCAAGTTTTACGACAAGCACCATCTTTTCTGCCTCTCCGACGAGGCCCGGATACTCACCCACGGCAGGATGCGTCCGCCGTTGGTTGAATTCAAGGGGTGGCATATATCTATGATTATCTGCTACGAATTGCGCTTCCCGGTATGGTCGCGCAATGTGGATATGCAGACCGAATTGCTGCTGATTCCGGCCAATTGGCCTCAGGCGCGCGGCTACGCCTGGGACACTCTCATTCGCGCCCGCGCCATCGAAAACCAGCAGGCCGTAATCGGCGCCGACCGTTCCGGCAAGGATGAATACGGCACATACGACGGGCTGTCGATGATTGTTGACGAACTTGGTCGCCCCATCGCGCCGCCACTGTCGCATCCGCTCGTTGGATGCCCACCCCCGACGGCTCCCGGCAGCGTCATCGAATCGCCCTACGGTCCCATTCTCACCGCCACCCTCTCCTTCGACAAACTTATGCGCTGGCGCCGCTGGCTCCCCACCGACCGCGATGCCGACCGCTTCACCCTCCACTGACCTCTGACCTCCCACTCCCTCATTTCATCACCCTGCCTCTGACTTTTCTATGCGTTTCACCTATTGCCCCGACTGCGGCTCAAAATTATCATCAAGAGTTCTTGGCGACGAAGGAGCCGTGCCCTGGTGCGACCGCTGCAACCATCCCTGGTTCGACGTATTTCCCGTAGCCGCCATTATGCTGGTCTACAACGACCGCAACGAGGTGCTCCTGCTCCGCCAGGGCTACATCTCCACCGAATTTCACAACCTCGTTTCGGGCTACGTCACACCCGGAGAGAACGCCCAGCAGACCGCCATTCGCGAAGTTAAAGAGGAAACCGGGCTCGACGTCACCGACCTCGAACTTGTTATGACCGACTGGTTCCCAAAGAAGGAAATGATGATGATTGGCTTCTTCGCCAAAGTAGCCGATGCGCCGCTCAAACTATCCACCGAAGTAGATTCCGCAGCCTGGTACCCCGCCGAAACCATCCTTCCCCTGCTCAGCCCGAATCCCCACTCCACATCGCGCCACCTTGCCCAGGCCTTCCTCTCCCGTTTAATTAATAAAACTCAAATATAATAATCAGATGAAGAAAAGAGTTGAACTCAGCAGTTACTGTTTTATCGTATCGGCTCTGACTATCGCTGTACTGTGCGGCATTTTGCTTTATGTCTTGAAACAACAAGACAATCGGTGGCCAGTCATAATACTTGGCGTTCTGATTGTGGGCTTACTTCTACCCACATTATTCTATATGCCGCTTTCACTATCAGTTGACAATAAGTATCTCAACATTAACCGGCCGTTGAGGATTAAAAGTACCCCCCTTGAAGATATCGCTGCAGTGAAATTGTGTCCTCCGACAATGGGCGCCATACGCATCGCAGGAAGTGGAGGATGGTTCGGCTGGTATGGCTGGTTCCGCTAGAAAGACCTCGGTAAATATTTTGCCTACTATGGCAAAGCATCCGACTGTTTTCTCGTAACGCTGAAAGATGGCCGAAAATATATGCTGAGCTGCAAGGACCCGGCTGAAATGGTAAAATATATTTCCGACAAAATTTGCTGATTATTGCCATCGCATCCACCGGCAGTGGCGCTGCACCAAGACAGGAAATAACATATCCACTTGACATTCAACGCGTATAGCGAACGCTCATGAGGCGCTTTTCCTACAAATTGATACGCAAAAAAGCTGCGCCGCAAACCCTATTGGATTGCAGCGCAGCGTAGTTTTCTTTTGGGAGCTGATTATTCAGCTTTGCCTTCAGAACCGAGAACGTTTACAATCTTGTGCTTGTAAAGTTTCTCCATTTCGTCGCGGGCCGGGCCGAGGTATTTGCGGGGGTCGAATTCACCGGGTTTGTCATGGAAGACCTTGCGGATGGCAGCGGTCATAGCCAGACGGGAGTCGGAGTCGATATTGATTTTGCAAACAGCGCTCTTGGCAGCTTTGCGAAGCTCTTCTTCGGGGATACCGATGGCATCGGGAAGCTTGCCGCCGTATTTGTTGATAGTGTCGACATATTCCTGGGGAACAGACGATGAGCCGTGGAGCACGATGGGGAAGCCGGGGAGCTTCTTCATAACGGCGTCGAGAACGTCGAATGCCAGTGGGGGCGGAACGAGGCGGCCCTCAGCATTGCGGGTGCACTGCTCGGGAGTGAACTTGTAAGCACCGTGGCTTGTGCCGATTGAGATAGCCAGCGAGTCGCAGCCTGTGCGGGTAGCGAAGTCGATAACCTCTTCAGGGTCGGTGTAAGTGTGGTGGTCGGCCGAAACCTCATCCTCCACGCCGGCGAGTACGCCAAGCTCACCTTCAACGGTTACGTCGAACTGGTGTGCGTAGTCAACGACCTTCTTTGTGAGGGCAACGTTCTCCTCGTAGGGCAGGTGGCTGCCGTCGATCATTACAGAGGAGAAGCCATTATCGATACAGCTCTTGCAAAGCTCGAAGCTGTCGCCGTGGTCGAGGTGAAGCACGATCTGGGGGTGCTCCCAGCCAAGCTCTTTGGCGTATGCTACGGCACCCTGAGCCATATAGCGCAGGAGGGTGGCGTTGGCATAGTTGCGGGCGCCCTTCGATACCTGAAGGATAACGGGTGATTTCTCCTCGGCAGCGGCCTTGATGATGGCCTGGAGCTGCTCCATGTTATTGAAGTTGAAGGCCGGAATAGCATATCCGCCCTTGATGGCTTTGGCAAACATCTCACGGGTGTTTACAAGGCCTAAATCTTTGTAGCTTACCATGTTATATTAACTGGATTTTTTGTGTTGTGGTTTTCCGCCACAAAATTACTAATTTTTTTGACTCTATGTAAATTTTTAGTCAAAAAAAAGCTTAACTTTGCACCTTGAATCAAATAAATACGCATTATTGAATATCTCCATATTATGCAGAATAAGCAAAAAGTGATACTTACAGGCGACCGCCCCACCGGCCGTCTTCATCTGGGCCACTACGTAGGGTCGCTCCGCCGCCGCGTGGAGCTGCAGGATTCCGGCGAATTCGACAAGATTTTCATTATGATTGCCGACGCGCAGGCTCTGACCGACAACGCCGACAACCCCGAAAAAATTCGCCAGAATGTGCTGGAGGTTGCCCTCGACTATCTCTCTGCCGGCCTCGACCCCTCAAAAGCCACAATCTTCGTGCAGACAGCCGTGCCCGAGCTTACCGAGCTGGCTTTCTATTATATGAATCTGGTGACGGTATCGCGTGTGCAGCGCAATCCCACCGTCAAGACCGAGATAAAAATGCGCAACTTCGAGCAGAGCATCCCCGTGGGATTCTTCTGCTACCCCGTAAGCCAGGCTTCCGACATCACCGCTTTCAAGGCCACCACCGTGCCCGTGGGCGAAGACCAGGAGCCGATGATTGAGCTAACACGCGAAATCGTAAACCGCTTCAACAACGTTTATGGCGACACGCTCGTAGAGCCGGAAATCCTCCTCCCCACCAACCAGGCCTGCATGCGTCTGCCGGGCACCGACGGCAAAGCCAAAATGAGCAAATCGCTGGGCAACTGCATCTATCTGAGCGACACTCCCAAGGAGGTGGCAAAGAAGGTAAAGAGTATGTACACCGACCCCGAGCACCTCACCGTCGACTCGCCGGGACACCTCGAAGGCAACTGCCCGTTTATCTATCTCGACGCATTCTGCACCGACGAGCACTTTGCCAAATATCTCCCCGAATACCGCAACCTGCAGGAACTGAAAGATCACTACTGCCGCGGCGGTGTGGGCGACGGCACAGTAAAGAAGCTGCTCATCAACGTTTTAGAGGAAGTGCTGCAGCCCATCCGCGAGCGCCGCAAACAGTGGGAGCAGGACATTCCCGGCGTATACGAGATTCTCCGCAAGGGTTCGGAGGAAGCGCGCCGCGAAGCCGCCGACACCCTCGACAAAGTACGTGCCGCAATGAAAATCAACTACTTCGACGACGCAGCCCTCATCCGTGAGCAAGCCCTCCGCTACAAGCAGTAATCCCCGAAAAAAAATAATTTCACCCCGAGCAAGTTTTGCCCGGGGTGTATTTTTTAGGGGGGATAGCAATTATCAGGGGAGGGTGATCCGCAGCAGGAGGCGCTGATAGAAAATCATTGAGGAGGGAGTGAAGTTGAAATCAAGCGATGCCTGCAGATTCACGTATTTGTTTCTGTAGATATAGGCATATATATCCAGGCGGTCGTAGAATTTCTTCTGATA
>SFFL01000026.1 GCA_004557825.1 Bacteroidales bacterium
TGAGGAGGCTTGGAAATCATAAAAACAGACTCGACCGCCGTAGATCAGCAGTCGAGCCATGCTTTTGTGCTGTCCTCAATTTTTATCGGACAGCAATATTTTCAAATGCTCAAATATAGTGATTATCAACAAGAATACCACGCTATCAGCACCCGTTTTGACTAATAGCGTGGCGTTTTATATTTTTCGAGTTGTTTCAGCACCCGTTTTGACCAATAAGTCTGATTAAATAGGGTACATCCCGAGATGGCGCCGATTCTGGCTGAGGGGCTTAGCCGGAGCGGTTGAGGCTGGGGATTAGCGGGAGAGGTGGAGGGTGGCTTAGCGGGAGAGGTTGAGGTTGAGGGAGATGCCGTAGGAGGAGTTGGAGGTGGGGTAGGCGGCGTTGCTCACGAGGGGGGTGTTGACCTGGTGGTCGAAATAGGCACCGAGGGTGAGTTTGCGCGAGAGGATGTACTGCGCGTTGAAGTTGATGGTGAGTGTGCGTGTGCCGGAAGTGGCTTGTGTGTAGTTGGTCTCGATGCGGCGGATGAGCGCCTGAGTGTTCTGCAGCGAGAAGTCGGCCTTGAGTGTGAGGTCGTTGCTTACGCCGCTCTGCGATTTTCCGAGTTTGAGGATGGAGTTGAAGCCCACAATCTTGTATCCGGCACCGATGGTGAGGCCGCGCGAAGTGGCTTCAACCACCTGGCCTGCCGAGGTGTTGAGGGTGAGGGTGCGCTGATCCTTCCATTCGAGGTTGAACTGGATGTCGTTCTTCATCGTGCCGTTCACGCCGATGAGGGGCGCAAAGCGCTCGGTGATGGCTACCGATGAAATATTGTAGGGCGAAGAGGGGATGGGCTTGCCCGTGTTGGCGTCGAGGATGAAGCCGCGCGAGTTTTCGTCGACGGTGAGCCAGTTGAGATATGAGGAATAGGAACCTACCGAATAGGTACACTGATAGGCGTGACTGATGGTGAATGACTTGAAGATGCGCTTCAGGTTGCCGAAGTTGATAAGGCCGTCGTAGGTCAGACGCCAGTTGGGCAGCACGGCGCCGAACGAGGGGAAGGGATCGAGGTATTGCTTGTGCGGGTCGGTACCGGTGTATGCGGCGATAAATGCCGGAACGAGCACATCGGAGGAGGTGGAGGAAACGGCGCCGTTGGAGGGGTTGAACGGCTGCCCGGCCAAAGGTTTGTCAGCCATAAAACCGCCGGTGGGATAGCATGTGCCGGCATATCCGGCGGTGTATCGGTCGGCGATAATGGGGATATAGTCGAGCATCTTCTGGAAGTGCGGGCTGTAGTAGCCGTCCTCGGCCGAGGAGCTTCCCAGGGCGGTGCCTATGGCGCAGTGAGTCTTGGTGTAGGAGCCGGAGTAGGTGACGGGCATATCGGCATACATAAACTGTATCTGCCGGCTGCGGTTGTCGGTGCGGTTCATAGTGAGCTGCAGCTTCAGACCCTTGATGAACTCAAACTGGAATTCGAGGTTCAGTTCATTTGCGCGCGACACGATTGCCGGCGAGGTCTGCCCGTCGTCGGTGATGAGCCAGCCGCGATCCTTGGCCTTGTAGATGTAATCCTCGCCGGCGAAACCGAAGGCGAAATCCAGGCCGGGCGACATCGGGCCGTAGCCGGTGGACTGGCCGAAGATGTTGCCGATGTCGTTGCGGAACAGCGGGATGGTGAGCTGGCTGGTTTTCTTCCAGCGAATCGATGCCGAACGGGGGCTGATGAGCAGACGCAGAGCATATTCTCCGGCATTGCGCCAGAAGCTCTTCTCATCTTTCAGCTGCTCCTCGATGGTGAATTTCAGATTGTAGTCGCCCCGGTTGAGAATCTCCACCGAATTGTTGTCGATAGGCTTGAATTTAATCGGCTCGCTCTGATGGGTTACGGGATTCTCCGCCTTGATTTTCAGCTTGCGTGTGCGCAGATTGTGCTTGATGGTGAGCGAGGTGTCGGGCAGCAGTTTGAGTGTGCGCTCAAACTTCTTCGGCTTCCTTACCACGGTCTTGCGGCCTACGTCGTTGAAGCGCTTGTGCACATCTTTCACGAAAGGAATCTTCTTCCAGAGCGATTCAAAGTTGATGCGGCCGTCGACGCTGAGATTCGACTGGTTGGCAATCTTGTTGCCGGTGGATACACCGTCGATTTCGGCGCCGCGGTCCCAGCGGTAGGTGGCGTTGTAGGAAACGTTGCCCGTGAGGAAGTCGAGTACCGGAATGCGGTTGAATGGCGCGCGATAGCTTGCCACGAAGCTCTGGTTATAGCTCCATGGTGTGCCCATCGAGAGAATCGACTGCCACACAGTGTCTTTCCACGCCTTGTACTCGTCGGGGAACAGCTTCTTGTTCACTGCTCCGGTGGGTTCTTCGATTCGCGCGGAAGTGTTGGAGTTGAATGAGAGCTGGATCGACTTGGTGAGATTCCAGGTAATCTGGAACTGGCGGTCCCAGAGGAAGTTCTTGCTCACCGATACGGGAAGCTGGAAAGAATCGTCGACCTCCGAACGTGTCTGCATCTCATAGTAGTAGCGCGACATATTCGTAAGGAAGGAAATGGTGTTGGGAAGCCAGTTTATTTCCCAATCCTTGAAGAATTTCAGATTCTTGTTCTTGCTCTTGATCCAGCTGAAAGGCTTGAAGCCCTTGATCATCGGGGAATAGTTGTAGGCCAGCGAACCACGGTAGTCGTTGGTGTTCTCGTATTCGGTGGTGGGATTGTTGCGGTGCTGCTTGTTGAAAGAGAAATTGAAGGTGAAGTTGCCCGGATCCCACGGCATAGGTTTCTTGCTGACGATGTCGAATTTCAGGCCTGAAATCGAGAAACTCTTGATGGTGGAGCGCTCCTCGGCGTAGGCCGAAATGGAGTCGCGGGCGTGCTTGTCGGGCGCGTCATCGAGGGCGTCTTTCAGCAGCACATCCTGGTCGAGAGGATTGTATTTGGGTGTGGTCTTTTCGGAGGAATAGGAGTAGTAGACCGGAGCGCGGAGCTTCACCTTCTCGGGGAGCAGACGGCCCACGTCGCCCTGAACGGCGAAGTTGTACTGCTGATAGTCGTCCATACGGCGGTCGTTCAGACCCTGGTCTACCGATCCGAAGCCTGCGGTCTCGATGTGCGCGCCGAAGTTGAGCTGGGCTATGTCGGAGAGACCGAGGTTTACATTGGCCTTGGCAGCCCAGCCACCCTCTTCGTCGAATTCAGTGACTTTCAGCTCGTTCACCCACACCAGACCATTCTTCACGGTGTTGGAGTTGTTGCGGATACCCACAAGAATCACGCGCACGTCGCTCAGCGAGGGATTGCCCCTCACCGACATAGTGTTGCGCTCATTGTCGGGGTCGCGCCCGGTGTATACGGTGTTGAATCCTACGCTGGAATTCCCCTCATCCTTGGCTCGGTTGCGCTCCTTTTTCAGGTCGACCAGATTCTGCAGTTTCAGGTCCATAAAGTTCTGCAGGGGCCATACGCGCTGGCGGTCGCTTTCGAGCCAGTTGTTGTAGGAGCCGTGAGGTGTGAGGGTCAGCGGAATTTCATACTCGTAGTAGTTGGCCTTCACATCGGTACCCATACGCACGAAAAGCGACAGCTCGCCCGACTTGAGGTTGGTGGGATCGTCGATAAGTTCTTCGGCGTGTACCCACATCTGCAGACGCTTGTAGTTGCGCAGATCCTGCTGTGTGTCGCGGTATACACCGCGGCCGTCGCCGGCTTTCAGTCCGGTAACTTTCATCGACATCGACTGCTCGTTGAGCTGGGTAATCTGGCTCTGGCCGGGGTCGACGATACGGGTCACGCCGGGAGGAAGCACATAGTTGACCGGTTCGCGGTCGGCATTCTCCTCGATGTTCACCACCGACACGTCGAGGTCGCCCTCGGCGGGAGCGTCGCCGCGGTTGTTGAGGTTGAAATCATAGTTGCGCCATTCGCCGCGCACCAGTTCGAGGGTGGCGAAACGCAGGTGGGTCGTTTCCTTAAACCCGGTCATAAAGATACGGGCGAAGCGGATGGTGGAGAAGTCGTTGATGGAGCCTACTTTCTTCTCAAAAGCGCTCAGAGGAATCTTGAACTGGAACCATTCAGCCTGCTGCATATTGCCGTCGCGGGTGTAAACCTGCGATACCTGGCGGTCGGCGATGAAGTTTTTGCCCACCACAAGGTCTTCGGGACGGATCGACACGCGATACTGGAAGTAACGCTCGTATTCGTTGAGGGTGTTGTCCTGGTTGATATCCTCCACATCGGGCACCGAACGGGCGCTCTGATAGAGCGGGTCGGTGGCATCTTCGGGCGAGAGGGAGTTACCCTCCACGCCGTTGTAGCGCTTGTAGCGGTCGAGAATGCCGAGGCGCTGCTCGTCGTAGTCGTATCCGCGGAAGAAGTGATAGTTGTCGCCGGCGGGGTCGTTGAGGGGGGAGAACGGGTCGTTCTGCATCTGCTCCAGGGCGGCGGGGGAGAGGTTCTGCCGAAGCTCGTTGAGGTAATTGGCGTAGGATTCAGCCGTGAACTCATCGGCGTTGGGCAGGCCGTCGAGACCGACATCCTGCATCCGGCGGGAACTGTTGTTGGTGTCGAAGGCGTAGGTGAGGGAATTCTGGCGCGATACGCGACCCCATACGGTGGTGTCGAGCCACTGGTTGTCGCCGTCGACCGGCATACCGTTCTCGTAGCTCTTCAGACCATCCTTGAGAATATCCTCGGAGACTTCGCCGAAGTTGAAATAGAGGTCGCCGCCCTGGCGGTTGGGGTCGGGGTTGCCCTGCGCATCGAGGAAGGGGTTAAGCATCCAGAACTGCACATACTCCACATTGGCCTGCTCGAAGTTGGTGTTCTCCATACGGCGCATAATGCCGCCCCAGCGCTTCTCCGGGTTGAGCAGGTTGCCGTCGGAGTCGATGTTGGTGCCGTCGAGATTGTAGGGACCGCGCTCATTGGGATAGAAGGAGAGGTTGAGGGTCTGCACTGTGGCCGATTCGCCGTAGGTGAGCTCGCGGCCGGGGAAGATTTCCTGTGAGCTGACTTCGCGCACGTAGGGGTCGGAGAGCTGTGCCAGGTCGTTGCGGATATAACCGGGAGCCAGCGACGAGTTGCGGTCGGTGAACATACGGTCGATATAGTACCAGTTGAGCAGGGCGCGGTTCTTGCCGTAGGTCACATCGTTGCTCAGCGCGGCTTCGGGGAAGAGTGCATCCTTGCCGGGGTCGTAGGGTGTGGAGGCCAGGAACCAGGAGTAGGGGGAACGCAGATCGATGCCGGTCTGCGACGACTCGAAGTCGTCGACATAGGAGCTGCCTTTGTTGGTGCCCGCTTTCTGCTTGTGGGGCACGAGCATGGCGTATTCGGCTGTGAGGCTGAGAGTGGAGGGGGCAGTGGCGTTGACGGTGGGAATCTTGTTGAGCAGGTTCGTCAGCCACATAAACTTCGTGTTGTAGTTGACGTTGAAGCCAAACATCGAGTTGTTGATGGTCTCGTCGCCGATGTTCACCTTTTCGGTGAGCGCCTTCTCGGAGAAGTGGAGCACGGTGGCGCCGATGGAGAAATCCTTGTTGAAGGCATACTGCATATCGAGGCCCAGGAGTGTCTTGCGCTGGGTGGAGAAGAGCGACTGGTTCTCAAGTGTCACGGATACGCTCTGACCCGAGTCGATGATGCTTTGGTTGGTGATGGTGACGATACCCATCGAATAATCGACGGTATAGTCGGAGTTCTCGGTCAGGCGCACGCCGCCGGCCATCACCACTACCGAGCCGCGGGGCACGTTCATGGCGTTGAGGCGTATCTGCGAGCCGGAGGATGCCTGATAGGAGCCGGTGAGGACAAACTTGTTCTTGTCGGCAAACTGGCGGGCGATTACCAGCGTGGAGTCGTACAGCTCTTTGTAGACATATTTCTGCGCCAGCACGGGGTCGTTGATTTTCCGCTCCAGGTGGCGGCCGAAAGGCTCTGCCACGGGGAAGATAATCTTGCCGTTGGAGGCATAGATGGTGTACCCCTCGATGAAGTCGAAGAATCCGTCGGGGTTGCTCTGCTGGTTGGAGTCGATGCGGTCGAGGTTCATCACCTGCAGCAGCGGAGTGTTAGACATCGAAGCGATGGGGAGGTAGTCGATGAGGGTGCCGGTGGTGTCGGAGAGATACTTGATGCGGAGCTTGAAGTTCTGGCGCTGCACCTGGTATGCGCCGAGCGAGTAGACGTTCTTCATCATCAACCGCCAGATGGGCATCTTGGGGTCGACGGTGGTGGATTTGAGCATCTTCACGTAGAGGCTCTCCGAGGTGGTGGTGATGTCGGAGGAAAATTCGCCCACCTGATAAACCTGGCCGTTGTAGGTGTATTCGTAGGCTATGCCCAGCACATCGTCGGAGTTGAGCTGCGCTTTCAGCGACACATAGCCGAGGGTGGAGTTGAGAGTGTATTCCGAGGAGGTGAGGAGTCGGGCCGACTCGATTTTCTCGTAGTCGCGGCCACCCTCTATGCCGAATGCGCGCAGCGGCTCCAGCGCCTGGGTGACGGTGTTGATCGACCGGGCACCGGGATACTGTGTCTTGATTGTCTCCAGCAGGTTGTTGGAGGAGTTGGAGGGCACGGGCGATGTGGCGTTGATCTGCCAGTAGGGGTTGTTCAGCCCCTCGGCAGTGCCTTCGCCAAGGTCGGCGAAAGCCACGATGTTGCGCGACTGGTCATATTTGCCACCTTTGTTGGTGACCCAGATTTCCACACGGGTAATGTTGATGCCCGACGACACCAGCGGCAGCCTCGATGCGAAGTTGTCGTAGTTGCTGTAGAAATAGTTGCCCAGGAAGAAGTGGCGGTTCTGGTCGTACTGGTCGGCGTTGACGGTAAATTCGGTGGCTTGGGAGCCGCCCTTTGTATTCACGGTCTTCGACTCGGAATTCTGCTGCGACACAAGACCGGTGACGGTGAACTTGCCGAACTGCAGTTTGGCTTTCGCACCGAAAAGGGCTGTGCTTCCGCGAATTAGTGACGATCCGGTAGTGAGCGACACGTTGCCGGCCTCAATCGACTTCACTATATCATCCTCTTTCCCCTCATAGGCGAGTTTGATGTTTTTCGAGTCGAAATCGAAGGTGGCATCGGTGTTGTAGGTCATATTGAAGTTCATACGGTCGCCCACCGATGCGGCGATGGTGGCCTGTATCTTCTGGTCGAAGTCGAAGAATGTCTTACGGCGGTTCTTGACGGGAAGCGAGGGGTTGTCGCTCTTGTTGGATTTCATTCCCATCTTGATCTGCACGGAGCCTTGAGTCTTTAGCGATACGCCGCCCGGGCCGAAGATTTTCTCCAGCGGCCCGTAGGCGAAGTTCATATCGAAAATGTTGAAAGGCTGCTTGTCCTTCTTCTCGGCCAGGGCCTGATTCTGCTCCTGGTAGTATTCCTGCATCTGACGGCGGAACTGCCAGTCGTTATATTGTTTCTCGTTGAGAATGAAGGGGGTAGCGATCTCGGTATCGCCCACATAGGTGCGTATCACATACTGGCCGGTGGCGGGGTCGTATTCCGGTACGGTGACAATGTTGGAGGGGGTGGCCAGGTCGGCGGCAAACTGATCCTCCATCAGTCGCTCGTAGGTTGCGGGCACGGTCTGCTGCACCGGGAAGGGCATCATTATCGAGTCGTTGGCATTGCCGGGCGCCGGAAGAATCGGGAAGGGAGGGGGAGCGGTGAGCGCACCATTGCCTGGCACAGGTGCAGAGGGGGTCTGCGCCCAGGCCAATATAGCAGCGGCAACGGCGGCCACAATGCAGCAGCCGGCCGTGAAGAACCTATGTGTCAGTCTATTGCGACTCAGCGGATTTACGTTTTAAATAGCAGGGCGCGGCAGGTCTGCCTGACAATCACACAGCACGATGCCTGACAAATACATAGCACTTCGCGCCCATCGGTGTTATAACGTAATTTCCGCACGATTTATTTTGTGAAATCGCGCCAATTATCCCTAAAGCATCGAAAGAGATTTCTTGATTACATCCTCTACTTTCAGGGTGGGATTTTCTTTAAGCAACTTTGCCACGACTTTTTCCGAGGCCTGCTTGGTGAACCCGAGCATCACGAGGGCGGCGAGGGCCTCGTCGAATATGTCGTTGTGATCCTGCAGGGCCAGGAGAGTGTCGCCGGTGGTCTTGATTTTGTCGCGGAGATCCACAATGATGCGCTGGGCGGTTTTGCCGCCGATGCCCTTCACCGCCTTCAGGCGCCGTTCGTCGCCCGAGGCAATCACCCCCTCCAGTTCGGCCGGCGGAATCGACGACAGAATCATCCGGGCCGAGGCGCTTCCCACGCCCGACACGCCGATGAGCTGGCGGAACAACTCACGCTCCCTGGCGGTGGCGAAGCCGTAGAGCGTCCATGCATCCTCGCGAATCACTTCATGAATGTAGAGCTTTATGTCGGTCTTAGTCTGAAGGTCGCTGAAAGTGTTGAGGGTAATGTTCAGTTCATAGCCCACACCGTGAACGTCTACTACGGCTACCGTAGGGCTAAGTTCGGCTATCCGCCCCTGCAAATATTCTATCATCGTTGTTTTCTTGATTTCCGGGTTACTCGATTCTGCAAAGTTAAGAATTTTTCGCGGTTAAACCCATATAACCACTCTGAACGAAGAATATAATTTACTTATTTCTTACAAGTTCGATAGCTTCTTTGCCGGTCAGATGTTCAATATCAAGGCGTATCACGAGCATATGTGCCAGGCTTTTATCCAGCTCTTTTATTAGTCCGTCTTTATCGTATGGATTGTATCTTGCGCCCAATAGAAAAGCCGCATATATTCGTTCGTCATCCGATTCGATAATATGGATTTTCCCGAAAGCAATGACGCTACGAAAATATGTGGTAAATTCCGACGGGTGAACATCGTCGGCAGCAATGACACAGAATGATGCTTTGTTATTCCGCCTGATGGCATCTATTTTATGCCCTGTTTTAGCGCTATGAAAATACAGCTTGCCATCGGCGTATACATAGCTGATGGGCAAAGCATAGGGATAGTCGGCGTCTCCGAGCAGGGCAAGTGTGCCGGAAGTGGCTTTTTGCAGAATGTCTTCACACTCCGATGCGGAAAGCTGTTGGCTGAAACGGCGCATTTTACGGAATTCCATAACTTACGATACAATTTTGAGGCCGATGATCGATGAAATCAGCGTGAAGATGAAAAACAGTCGCCAGAAGGTTGCAGGCTCGTTGAAAAAGAGGATGCCAACCACTACCGTGCCCACAGCTCCGATGCCGGTCCACACGGCGTAGGCTGTGCCAATCGGCAGGGTCTGCGTGGCTTTTGCCAGCAACCCCATACTGATAATCGTAAACAGAAGAAATCCGGTAATCCAGCCCCACCAGGCGAGACCTTCCACCGTCTTTGCACTTCCGAGGCAATAGGTAAAACCGACCTCGCAAAAGCCGGCCACAATTAGAATTATCCAATTCATATCTGAATCCTGGCCTGTTTGAGGGCTGCAAGAATTCTCGGCGTTTCCTTCTAAGGCACCGCAAAATTACAAATATTTCCCCACATTCCCCCGCTTTCCCCTCCCAAAACTTCTCGCCATCGTATTCAGTTCTGTCACACTGCAGCTTATGCAACCGCTGTTGTATTTATTTGCAACCGTGGTTGAATCAACCGTGGTTGCAGTAACGGTTGTTGCATATAATGTTGGTGTTTTTAAGCGATTAAGTCGAAGACTTCACGCTCGACAACAAAGTATTCCTTTGACAAATCATAAAAAAGATGTATCTTCGCATTTGAAAATCCGAAACGGATTGAAGAGCGTAAAAGGACATTCATAAGTTAATTCAGCCCTCACTTTTTGATTTATGCGATAAGAGGGCTATCGCGTGTAAACAATAATGAAGAAATTATTTGTAACTGGAATTTTTTTGACGATAGCTCACTGTTTTGCTTAATCAGCAGATTTTACTGAGAATGGCTTTTCTTATGCTGTCATTTCTGAACAAGAAAATCTCTGTGCAATCGTGCAAAACGAGGATTCTCCATATGAAGGCAATCTGGTCATCCCTTCTACGGCACATTTCGAGGGAAAAGAATATCAAGTGTATCAAATAGAGGAACAGGCATTCTCAAACTGTACCGGCTTAACTTCTCTCACTATTCCCGCATCCCTCAAATCAATCAAGAATGATTCCTTCGAAAATTGTACCGGTCTCAGCAAGATTATAATTGAAGATTCCAACGAGCCGTTATCTATTGGCAGACGTTCAGGAAGTGGAACTTCAATGACAAGTCTTTTCTATTATGCCCCACTTGTAGAATTATATATTGGCAGGAATTTAACATACTACGTCAATGGGAATGGTGGTTTCTATGGTCCCTTCAGTCAAAAAAACACTCTTGAGGAAAATGTAGAACTTAAGGTACAATTCGGAAATTACGTAACGGAAATTCCATCTTGCTTGTTTGCCTATCGTGGAAACATATCTAAATTAGTTTTTGGAGACAATATCACATCTATTGGGGCATCGGCATTTAACCAAAGTCTGCTACTTACGTCTATTGTAATTCCTGAATCAGTAGAAACCATTGGAACTAATGCGTTTTATGGCAATCATACGCTTAAAGATGTAGTATTGGGTGCTAATCTCAAAACAATAAATGCTTATGCTTTTTCTGCATGTTCGGGCATTACTTCTGTTTATTGTTATGCGGTTGAGCCTCCAACAGCTAATAATGCAGCATACAGTTATGATGTGATGCATACAAGACTTCGCGTACCTGCCGAGTCGTTAGACAAATATAAATCATCGACTACATGGAAAGAATTTGGTGAAGTCCTCCCGCTTGGTGGACAAGAACATTTTTACCCGTCAAAATATAAAATCTCAATTCTCTTACCGGATAATGGTATTATCAGTCAAAAAGTTAATGAAGGGACTAATCTAACTTTGAATATCCAACCTACTTCTGGCTGGACAATCCACTCTTTCCGCGTCAACGGTGTTGAAAGATTGTCGGATATCTCAAACAACGGAGACTATGAAACTGGGCCAATCACCTCAGATGTTGAAATCTCCGCGGTATTTAAAGATTCCGCATCCTCTGCTGACGTGTATAAGGATCATACTGACAATGTTAGTATAAGAGTTGATGGACGAATCGTTGATATTATAGGCGATTATGATTTTATGGAACTCTATAATGTGAATGGAGAACTAATTTTAAGTGGATATCGTAATAATATAGAAATCAGCACCCCTGGCATTTATATAATTAAAGTAGATGGACAATCATATAAATTTATGATTGGTTAACGAGCCTTCTCGCGGGGTTGTGTCGAATTTTAAATTAACGTATTAACTTGTAGGGACGCACCCAAGGTGCGTCCGCTAAACTCGCTGAATATTAGCTGCTTAAGCGGACGCACCTTGGGAGCGTCCCTACAGGTTGATACGTCGGAGGCTATGTTGACACAGCCCCTCTTATTGTGTAATTGCCGGGGGAATTGGGGAATTAGATGCCGAGGTCTTTGCGGAGGTTGGCAATCTTTTCGAGGGCAATCTTTTCGGCGTCGTGATAGTCGGAGCGGTTGGCCATCTCGCCGCGTACTTCCATATAGAATTTAATCTTGGGTTCTGTGCCGGAAGGACGGATGGAAATCTTCGAGCCGTCGGCGGTGAAGAACTGAAGCACGTTGGAGGTGGTGGGGAAGTCGAGTTTCTTTGTCTCGTTGCATTTGAGGCATTTCTGCTCCAGGGTGAGGTAGTCTTTGATACCTACTACGGGGCTGCCGGCGAGCTGCTTGGGCGGGTTCTCGCGGAAGTTCTTCATCATAGCCTGGATTTCGTCGGCGCCGGTCTTGCCGGGACGTACCACAGAGACGCCTACTTCGTGGCTGTAGCCATATTTTACGTAGATGTCCTGGAGCATTTCCATAAAGCTCAGGCCCTTGTCCTTTGCCCAGGCCAGAGTCTCGGCCATAAGGGAGATGGCGGAAACGGAGTCTTTGTCGCGGCAGAAGGTCTCGGCCAGGAAGCCGTAGCTTTCCTCGCCGCCGCCGAGGTAGCGGCTGGTAGCTTCATTCTCGCGGATTACGGAAGCGATCCACTTGAAGCCGGTGTAGCAGTCGTACATCGTGATGTTGTTGGCATCGGCGATGCGCTTGATGGTTTCGGTGGTTACGATAGTTTTAACCACATATTCCTTGCCGGTGAGCTTGCCCAGCTCAGCGTTGCGGGTCATCAGGTAGTTGAGCAGCACAAGGCAAATCTGGTTGCCGTTTACGAGGACGTATTCGCCATCGGTGTCGCGGATTACACAGCCGATACGGTCGGCGTCGGGGTCGGAAGCCACCACGAGGTCGGCCTCAACTTCCTTTGCTTTGGCCACGGCCATAGCCATAGCTGAGGCGTTTTCGGGGTTGGGGGAGTCGACAGTGGGGAAGTCGCCGGAGGGAATGTCCTGCTCGGGCACGTGGATGATATTGGTGAAGCCGTAGTTCTTGAGCGACTGGGGCACGAGCTTCACACCTGTGCCGTGGATAGGAGTGTAGACAATCTTGAGGTCTTTGTGGCGCTCGATAACGTCGGGCGAGAGTGAAAGACCCTTGATGTCGGCGAGGAATTTGTTGTCGATTTCTTCGCCGATAATCTGAATCAGATCGGGATTGCCTTTAAATTTGATTTCGCTCACATTTTTGATGCGGTTGACGTGGTTGATGATGTTCACGTCGTGTGGAGCGATAATCTGCGCGCCGTCGGCCCAGTAAGCCTTGTAGCCGTTGTATTCCTTGGGGTTGTGCGAGGCGGTGATGTTGACGCCGCTCTGACAGCCGAGGGTGCGGATAGCGTAGGAAAGCTCGGGGGTGGGACGGAAGCTGTCGAAAAGATATGCCTTGATGCCGTTGGCCGAGAAGATGTTGGCAACGATTTCAGCAAATTTGCGGGAGTTGTTGCGCACGTCGTGGCCGATGGCTACGGATATCTGTGGCAGGTCGGGGAATGCCTCCTTGAGGTAGTTGGCAAGGCCCTGAGTGGCGGCTCCTACGGTGTAGATGTTCATACGGTTTGTGCCGGGGCCCATAATGCCGCGCAGACCGCCTGTGCCGAATTCGAGGTCGCGGTAGAAAGCCTCGATGAGCGGGGTCTTGTCCTCGGCATCGAGCATCTCTTTCACCTGGGCACGGGTGGCCTCGTCGTATTGGTCGGTGAGCCATACTTCGGCTCTCTCCTTGCATTGCTTAAGAAGTTCCTGGTTTTCCATGTCGAAAAATTATGTATATGTATGTGTATTTGTTATAACGCAAAATTAATGATTATTGTTAGACCCTACAAGCAAATCAGGGTAGTTTTTTGTATAAATATATTTTAAATATGTATAATCAGGAGGCGGCACGGGGTAATTGCCCGGCAGTGTGACGGGCGGATTGAGCGGCAGCGAGTCGCCGCCAAGATAGTCTTCCTGCAGGATGCGGGTGAAGACGCGGCTGCCGGTGTCCGACGCCATGTGAATGACGTCGATAAAAAGGTCGGACGAAATTCTCGGGTCTTTGCAGTAGTCCATTACCCTGGCTCCGTATTCCTGATGGAATGAGTCGGCCATTTCGTAGATTTTTTCCATTTTGATCCTTGGATAATAATAGAAAAATTCTTCAAATAAGGGTGGAATCACAATTATTATTTCCAGATTGTGCTCTTTGCAGTGATGGAGCATAGAATGGAAGAATTTCAGATTGAGATCAAGATAATCGAATATATATGCGAATATATATGGATCGGGCTTGATTATACCACCTACTTTATGACGTAGCTTTGACCGGGGGTAAATCTGGGCGTGGCCGGCGGAATCGCATTCTGCTAAGTCGGGTCGGCGCCAGGGCACTACCTTGCTGTCGAACTGCTCGCGGTTGGCGATTTCATACCAGCGGGGACTGCTGGGATTGAAGTATTCGCGGACGAAATCGGGAATGGTGTCGAAGCGGAAATAGCGCATAGGCGACATAGTGTATCTGCCCGGCCCATTCTCGCCGGTGAGCGGGTCGAAAAGTACGCAATAATCCAGCCCTATAAACACGCGTTGTAGCGACGGAAGACGGTTTACAGCGTTGAGGAGTATCAGGCATTGCATTCGGGCATCAAGCCCGTTGTGACAGAGATTTACCGCTTCGTGTCCATTGCCCCATAGCGCGGGGTCGATGGCCCAGTACATTTGCGATTCCCCGATAAAGATGGTAGTTATGCTGTCGGCGTGGCGGTCGATGTACTCCTGTTTGATTTTTATGGGGTCCTCCTGACGGCGGGCATAAAGCTCAAGCAGCCACAGCGATAGAAGCATTGCGGCGGCGAAAAACAGTATGTTGCGCAGAAATCGGAGCATATATCTTAAGTGAGGAAAGCGAGTGTCGAGATACTTTAGAAACGGAAATATATGAATGTATTACCCGGCCCTGCAAGCAAGAATACCGATAGCGCCAGCGCCCAGCATATCAGCCATTTCTGCCAGTTGTGCAGGGCGATGGCCGGGGCGCCTTCGTTAGCTGCCGGGGTGAAGTCGAGCACATATCGCCGGTTGCGAAACAGGTATTCTATCAGCATAAACACGGCCACGTAGCATAGTGTGGGTACAGTCTGCGAAGGCAGCTCGTAAAGGTTTGGCCGGGTGGAAAATATATTGCCGATAAATTCAGCTGTAGTTGATAAGGAGGGATTCATAAAGATAATCCATCCCGCCATAACGAGAAAAAAAGTCAATAGCACGCTCCCAAGCAGGTGTAAGCCGGTGTGGCGTGGCTGCATGCGGTAGGCCTTACGGTTTTCTTTCGTGTAACTGTCCCAGCCGATGGATATGCGCTCTAAAAAGATTGCAACAACTATGCAGATACCGCTGTAGATGCCCCAGCCGATTTTCGTGAGTGCGGCTCCGTGCCACAGACCGGAGAGTGCGAACACTATGAGGATGTTGATAAGGGTACGGCGAAATCCTCGGCGGCTGCCTCCTAAGGGGAAGTAAACGTAGTCGCGAAGCCAGGTGTAGAGGGTGATGTGCCAGCGGGTCCAGAATTCTCTGATATTATGTGAAAAGTAGGGGAAGCGGAAATTCTCAGAGAGATTGATGCCGAGCAGCTTGCCGCAGCCTACGGCTATGTCGGAGTATCCGGAGAAGTCGCTGTAAATCTGTATGGTGAATAGCAGAATGGCCAGCATGTGGCACCAGCCATTGTAGGCGTCGGAGTATGATATGATTTCGTTGACGATAACCGAGCAGTTGTTAGCGATAACCATCTTTTTCACCAGACCCCAGAGGATTCGTTTCATACCTTCCACCCCTTGGCCGTAACTGAAAGTGCGGGTGCGCTGAAACTGTGGCAGAAGCACTGCGGCGCGCTCGATGGGACCTGCGAGAATCTGGGGAAAGAAGCTGAGAAAGGCGAAGAAACTGATGGGGGAATGTGTGGCGGGAATATCGCGCCGATACACGTCGATGGTGTAGCTCAATGCCTGGAAGGTGAAGAAACTGATGCCGATGGGGAGCACCAGGTTGAGTGTGGGCCAGTCGAGCGGAAAGCCGATGGCCGCGAAAATGCGGTTGAAGTGGCTTATGAAGAAGCCGAAATACTTATACAGCCCCAGCACGCTGAGGTTAACGGCCACCGCGCTCCACAGTATTACCTTGCGCCAGCTTGTGGAGGTTGTGCGCTCCAGGAGCAGTCCGCTGAGATAGCTCACGGCGGTATACCCCAGCACAATCAGCAGGTAATACCAGTCGGCCCAGGCGTAAAAGAAGTAGCTGCAAAGGATAACGAACAGGTTTTGCAATATAAGGCGCCTGTTCAGCAGCCAGTATATTGCAAAAACTGTGGGAAGGAATATAAGAAATTCAAGCGAGGTGAATTCCATTTTTAGAGTTGTTCTCTAAAGCGCAGGCGCGATTCGCGCACTCTCAACGGGCGGCAAGCGCAGCAGCGCCGGCAGCCTGGCGGTAAGCCATCAGGCCGTTGTTCGACAGCTCGACAAGTTCATAAGAGCCGTCGGGGAGAATCATATTCACGTGAGTGTCGTCGACAAAAGTCATAAATTTCACGGGGTCCTGACCGTTGGCGCTGACGCTCCAGGAGTGGTCTTCGGCATCGAAGTCGAGGCGGGTCACCGAGCCGTCGTTTTCCGAAGTAATGGTGTAGCCCTTGCCGTCGCAGTCAACGAGGTAGCGGCCGTCGGCGCCGTCGATTACGGTGCGTCCCTGAGCTACGGGATTGGAACCGCTCCAGAATTCGATGGAGTTGAGCACGAGCACGTCGGCCAGCGCGGTCACTTCATAAACGGGAATTATCCAGAAGCAGAAGAATACAAGTTCGTTTACAAATTTATTGCCTACCTGATTGTTCCAGCTCATAAGCTTGTTGGTGAGCGAGAAAGAGCCGATGCAGGATGTCAGCGACATAGAGGCCATCAGTGTCAGGGCTATGCCCACGGTAAGATAATGCTTTTTCATATACTACTTGTTGTTAGTTTTGGGGTGGAAAATATGATTCGTTATATGTTATAAATGCGAAATATGTTTGAATTGTTTAGCCGGGATAGCAGGGAAAAACGCTATTGCTTTATGCGGTTGCGGATGCGGGAGGTGAGGGTGGTGACATTGTGCACGTAAGCCACGGTGTGGCGGCCGCCGAAATATCCGTATTTGCACACCGGGTCGGTGTAAAAGTCGGGGTTGGCTTTCCAGAGCAGTGCCTGCTCCACGTTGGCGTCCCAGCGGGTGGGGTCTTTGCCGTGCTTCTGCGCCAGGGCTATGGCGTCGTAGATGTGTGCGATGCCGGCGTTGTAGGCAGCCAGCACAAATTTTATGCGTTCGGCAGGGTCGGGCACTTTCCGCGAGAGGGAGCGATCGAGGTCGGCCACGATGCGGGCGGCGGTGGCGATATTTGCCCGAGGCTCCTCTATCCGGCTCAATTCCAGTCCGTAGGCTGTGGCCGAGCGAGGCATAATCTGCATAATGCCGCGGGCGCCGGCCCAGGATACGAGGTGGTTGTTGAAACCGCTCTCCACAAAGCCGATGGCTGCCAGCAGACGCCAGTCGAAGCCGGTGTCGGCGCCGACAGAGCGGAAAATGGAATCGTAGGGCGATACGGACCCGCTTGAAAGGTCGAGGCGGTGCACGTCGGCCGAGGCGAAGTCGCCTGTTTTACCCAACTCGAAGTAACGCTTTAGCAGTTCGGCCTGACGTTTGCGGGGATTCTCCTGCTCAAACCAGGCATTGATTGAGTCGGCGAGCCACTGATTGCCGGGCGCCACACCCCACGATGCTTTCTGCGGGAAACTGAGCGCCACGGTGGCGTCGATGTCGCGGTAATATTTCCTGTTGATGCGGGCTATGTCGCTGTCGACCACTGTAAGGGGAATGGTGCCGTCGGATACCATCGAGATGAGGTCCTCGGTGATGAGGGTGTCGCGGCTTACGGTGTGGATTTTTATGCCTCCGCCCAGCTCGTCGTTGAGGTTGTTGAGACGGAAGTCATATTTCGAGTCTTTCTCCACATACACATCCTTTCCTACGAGCTGTGTTTCATCGGTGATTTCAGCTTTCCCTTGCTTCAGCGGTTGTACCAGCACCTGGGTGGTGATGTATTCCGGGCCGCAGGGAATCACCTGGCGGCGATACTCGGCGGTGACGGGAATCTCGTAGGCGGCGACATCCACCAGCCCGGAGTCGAGCAGTTCGAGCATCCGGGGCATTGATGGCGCTACGGTAAGCTCAAGTGTCATCCCCATATCCTCGGCCCACTGGCTCACGAGGGAATAATCATAGCCCATCTCCTGGTCGCGGTACAGAAAATAGGATGTGGGGCTGTAGAGCGTGGCTACGCGCAGAGTGTCGGGCAGCGTGTGATCCGCATCGGCTGAGTCGGCGGAATGGTTTGAGGCGCATCCTGCTACGGCCGTCGCCATCAGCGACAGTGCCACAGCAAAAATATGTAGCCTCGATGTCATTGGCTATCAGTATTCGTATGTGCCGTGCTCGCCGGTGATGGTGAGGCGGTTGGAGGGGGCATCCTCAACGCGGCCAACGATGCGGGCGTCGATGTTGAAGCTGCGCGAGATTTCCATTACCTTTTCGGCATCGGCGGGCGATACGTAGATTTCCATACGGTGTCCCATATTGAACACCTTGTACATTTCGCGCCAGTCGGTGCCGCTCTCTTTCTGAATCAGGGCGAATAGCGGAGGCACGGGGAAGAGGTTGTCTTTGATTACGTGCTTGTTTTCCACAAAGTGGAGCACCTTGGTCTGGGCGCCGCCGGTGCAATGCACCATACCGTGGATGGCCGGGCGCATCTGCTCCAGCAACTGCTTGATGACCGGGGCGTAGGTGCGGGTGGGGGAGAGCACGAGGCGTCCGGCGCAGAGGGGTGCGCCCTCCACGCTGTCGGTAAGCGCTACCGAACCGCTGTATGCCAGGTCGGAGGGTATGCCGCTGTCGAATGTCTCGGGATATTTTTCGCCGACGGCCTTGCAGAATACGTCGTGACGGGCCGAGGTGAGTCCGTTGCTACCCATACCGCCGTTGTATTCCTCCTCGTAGGTGGCCTTGCCGGAGGATGACAAACCTACGATTACGTCGCCGCCACGGATATTGGCGTTGTTGACCACATCGGCGCGGCGCATACGGCAGGTCACGGTGGAGTCGACGATGATGGTGCGCACGAGGTCGCCCACGTCGGCTGTCTCGCCGCCGGTGCTGTAGATGCCTACACCGAGGCTGCGCATACGCTCAAGCAGTTCTTCCGTGCCGTTGATTATGGCAGCGATCACCTCGCCGGGAATCAGTCGCTTGTTGCGGCCGATGGTGGAGGAAACGAGGATGTTGTCGGTGGCGCCGACGCAGAGGAGGTCGTCGGTGTTCATAATCAGGGCATCCTGGGCAATCCCTTTCCATACGCTCAGATCGCCTGTCTCGCGCCAGTAGGCGTAGGCCAGCGACGATTTGGTGCCGGCGCCGTCGGCGTGCATAATGTTGCACCACTCGGGGTCGCCGCCGAGAATGTCGGGGATGATTTTGCAGAATGCCTGGGGGTAAAGCCCCTTGTCGACGTTGCGGATGGCGTTGTGCACATCCTCTTTTGCGGCAGATACGCCGCGCATCATATATCGCTCGTTCATAATGTGTAGGCGGAGAGGAGTTTATATGGGCGGAGAGGAGTGGGCGGAAAATGTCAGAATGAGTATACGGCCAAGGCCAGCAGATAGGCCAGCACGGCGGGCACTACCAGCAGCAGCGAGTCGATGCGGTCGAGGATGCCGCCGTGGCCGGGGAGCAGGTGGCCGGAATCCTTCACGCCGAGTGTGCGCTTGATCAGCGATTCCACCAGGTCGCCCCAGGTGCCGAAGATGCAGACTACAGCTCCCAGGCCGAGGGCCTGCCAGAGGGTGATACCGCAGAAACTGTCGGGAAGGAAGATCTGAAACAATGCTGCGGCCAGCAGGCAGAACAGCAAGCCGCCGAAGAAGCCTTCCCACGTCTTTTTTGGAGAGATGCGTTCAAAGAGCTTGTGGTGGCCGATGAGCGAACCCACGCAGAAGGCGCCGGTGTCGCTGAGCCATATCAGCACGAAGATGGCAAGAATGAATGTGGGTGAGGTGAGTCCGTAAAGCCAGCCCAGCAGACTCAGCGGGAGCGCCACATAGAGCTGTCCCATAAGCGAGTGGGAGTAGTGGGCGAGAGCATTGCCGTCCTGCACATAGAGCTGTGCGATCAGACGGGCGAGGAGGTAGACGATGTAGGCGAAAAGGAAGGTGTCGAGCGCCCAGGTGCCCATAAAGCCGGGCAGGCAGTTCTGTTTGCCGAGCACGGTGCCGGCTGAAACCAGTACGATGGCGCCGATGATGTCGAGCAGACCGGTGGTGTTGGAATTGTGGCCGCTGTTGGAGATGCGGTTGAATTCATTCACGCCAAGCACTGCGAAAAGCACAGTGAGGAGCCAAAACCAGAGGGCGCCGGAATATATTGCACCCACGATAACCGCTATATAAAGCAGGCCGGTAAGCGACCGGGTAATCACATTTTTCATTTTCTCGGATTCTTTATCCGGCAAAGATACAAATTTTTCGAGAGAAATGCGCGAAGATATAAAGGATAAATCGTATAAGGCGTATAAGAATTATAAGATTTATTCGGGGAGCGTGGGGAGCGAGGGGAGCGCAGCCGCATTAGCGTGAGGGGCTTGGCCGCCTTAGCGGGCGGGGGCGGGCTGGAGCTGGCGGTAGTAGCGCAGGGGGGCGCCGGTGCGGTGGAAGATAGCTACATAGTCGGTCAGGAGACGCTCCGGGTGGAAGGGGGTCTCCTCAAAGAGGTTGGCGGTGGAGGTGTCTACAAAGTATACGCCGCCGTTTTTGTAGGCCCAGAATTCTTTATTGAAGGGAGCTGAGGAAGCCAGGTCGGCCAGGGTGTAGTCGGGACCGAAATTCTTCACCAGCCAGAAGTCGGCATCCTGCGCTGCGCGGAATACTTTTTCGTAGGTCATCGGCACGGAGCCGGGCGAGTGATTGTCGGAGAAGGGGTATACGGCACCGGCATCGGTGAGCAGACGCGCTGCATAGCTGCCGCCGCCTGGCACAAGCCAGGTGCCCTTGTCGGGCAGTTCGGTGATTACGCGCGGATGCTCCGCAGCATTGGCTGCCTTGGCGGTAAGTTCGTTATACTGCCGGCTCGACTGCTGGAAAGTCTCGGCGTTTTTGGTCGATAGACCCTGTACCAGCGAAGCGTAGAAGCGCGACCACTCGGCTCTGCCCAGCGGGGTTCGTTCCATATAATCGGCGCACTCTATCACCGGTATGCCCGTTTTGTCGATTACACCGTGGCCGGTATTCTGGAAGGGGGAGATTAGGATGGCGTCGGGTTTGAGGGCAATCACCTTTTCGAGCGACGGCTCCATCGACGAGCCGATGTCGGTGATGCGGCCGTCGGCGATGCGGGTCACTATTTCGGGTGTCTTTATATATGATGCGTCGGCCACTCCCACAATGGCATCGGCGTAACCCAGTTCGCAAAGCAGTGCGGCGTGTACAGCCGAGTAGACTATGAGACGCTTCAGCGGCAGCTGCAGATGCACCGGAGTGCCTTTCAGTCCGGCGGCAGCCAGCTGTTTGGCCACGATGTCGGTGTTGGTGGTGTCGCCCGGATTGGTGAGCAGATAGTCGGCCAGATGGGCTGTGGAGTCCCAGGGGTTCACCACAGCCACGTGCATAGCAGTGGGGGAGAGGGAGTCACCGGAAATGTAGACGGCTTCGTGGAAGACATTGTTGGCGGCGGGCGCCTGCTGCTTACGGCCGGAGCATCCGGCGGCGAGCAACATCCCGGCAAAGAGGAGAGATATTATAGTATAAGTGAGCGGATTCTTATTCATAGTAAGGCATGGTCGTAAAGACATTGACAACATTATTGGTGCATTATCATCAGGGCACAAATCAGGGCATCGACAGCACTTTCGCAATGGCGAAGTCGAGCATTGTGTCGTGGCCGTTGAGGGCTTCCTGCGGGTCAAGGTCAACTTCGCATCCTTCGGTGGGGGTTACACCGAATTCAGTGAGGTGGCCTTCTGGGTCGCGCACAGGCGACGCCGAGAAGCGGATGCTCCAGCCGTTGGGCAGCTCTGAGGAGAAGGGCATACCTGAGCCGCCGCCGGTCACATCGCCCACAACCACTACATTGGGGAGCGATTTCATCACCGACACGAAATTATTGGCGGCGGAGAACGTAGAGCGGTTGGCGAGCACCACAACCGGTTTGCCCCACATAATATGATCCTGCGAAGCGGGATTATAATAATAAGGATAAGGTTCGGAGAAATCATTATGGCCGGGACCGGTCTTGTGGCAGATGGAGCCGGCGAGAATGCGCTGCGAGGTGAATCGGGCCACGAGCGGCTCCACATTAGTCATTGAGCCGCCGCCATTGTCGCGCACGTCGATAATGAGGCCGTCGGCTGTGGCGAGAAATGCCAGGATGTAATCGATATTCCCTTCGCCGAGCGAGGTTTCAAAGGACCCGTAATGCATATATCCCACATTCTCGGAGAGGATGCCGTAGGTGACGGAGCCGAGCGAACGGTAATTGAAGTTGAAATAGTTTTCCTCGACCAGGCGGGCATTATAGTTTTGCGGATAGTCGCTCCACCATTTGCGGTAATAAGAAGTGTTGAATGGCGCTGAGAGGTTGGTGTGGCCGTCGCGCAACTCTGCCAGCATTTGAGCGCACACCTCAAACAGCTCTTCGTTGGTCATAGCCGGAGAAATCTTGGGACGGTAACGGGCGTAGACCTCGTTCCAGTCCACATCTTTCTGCTCGAAGAAGCAGTAATGCTCGTCAAGAATTTTCCAGAGCTGGTCAAAGTTGCCTTCCGGATTGTCGGCGTATTGCTCTACGTCGTGGCATCCGGCGGCCGACAGCCCAAGAATAAGGAATAGCAGGATATATGTATGGTGCAGAAATTTCATAATCGGGAGAGGTTGTGTGTCAGTAGGCCCATTCTACATTGCCTTTCGGGAGGGACCGACGGGGAGATACGCTCAGCCAGTCGGAAACCACGCCCAGCACGAAAGCGTAGGAGAAATTGCGTGTGGTGATATGGTTGACCTCAGAGGAGAATATGCGCGAACGGAAACCTACGCGGAGCTGCGAGGTGCCCAGCTGCAGGTCGGCCGTCACGAGATTGTCCCAGCGGAAAATGTTGCCGGGCCAACCGAAATGAGCCAGGCCGTGGTGATTGCCCAGGTAGATTTCGTAGTAAAGTTCATCGTATTCGGGCGAGAAGAAGGCGCCCATCAGGGGCATCGATGTCTGCCACCGCAGCGCTATCGGGAGCTTTTTAAGCGTGAAGCTCCACCCCAGCGAGGCAATCGGCCCGACAGCGATGTCGGCCTTGACGGCGGCGGGATTGTTGCTGTTGCGCGAGTTATACATTACACCTATGTCAACTCCGGCATAGCCGCCGACGCTTACGCGCAGATTGTGGGGCAACCGCCACATCCGGCTCATAGCCCAGGAGACTGAAAGATTGCCATAGAGAAGGTCGGAATTTTTGGCGGGATTTTCGCCGCTGTTGAATTCCAGACCGAGGTTGAGCTGCTGGCGCCAACGCTCCGGCGAGAATTTCATCGCCTGGATGCGTTCGTAGCTCAGGGCAGTGTGCCAGCCGGTGTATTTCAGCGGTGAGAGGTATGTGTCGAGCAGGTGTGTGCTACCGGCCTCCAGCATAAATGCCGATTTTACGGGACGCACCGCGGCATCCTGTGCCATAGCGCAGCAGGGCAGGAGTACAGACAGCAGTATAAGCAATCGCTTTAGCATTTGGAATCGTGCAAGATTGACTGAAAGTGGAATAGTGCTTAGATAAAATAACGCATTATATAAATATGGCGCTGACCTTAGACAACTACAGGCGAATCTGATTAGTACAGGCGAATCAGATTAGAACAGGCGCTCCTGGCCTATGATGGAGTCGCGGATTTCTTCGTCGCTCATATCATCTTCGGGATTGTCGGGTGCGTCCTGACCGTCGCCACCGCCGTTATCGTCGCCGCCGTCAGGGCCGTCATTTTCGGGCAGTTCCTCATCAGGCTCGGCTCCGGGACGCGGCTCTATCTCCTCGATGTCGCCGAAGACGAAATTGGTAAGACGTTTGCCCTTGGCCTTGAAGGATTTCACGGCAATGAAATCCGTGGCGTCGATGTCGATGGGCTCGCGGTGCTTGTCGGCTCCGCCAAAAGTCAGGCGGAAACGCGCTCCGGCGGTGTCGGTGAGGAGCACAAGTCGCGATTTGGCATTGTCGCCGATAAACGACTGCTTCTTCGTGGCTGCCTCGAATGTGAAGCGCTTCAGATAATAGAAGCCCTGATCTGCATCGAAGAGCACGGCTGTGAACACGTGGCCCGGGCGGTATTTCTCCAGGCGGAGTATGTCGAGATTGTCGTAATGGTTGGTAGCCTCGAAGGAGGTGAGCATATACTGGCCGTCGCGGGTGACAACCAGGATGCGGTCGTCGCTGTGGAATTCGCCAAGGAGTTCGCCGCGCCCTTCGTAGTTGAGGCGGAGTACATCGCGGTCAAACCACACTTCGCGGCCTCCCAGTGTGGAGCCGCCTTTCTCTTTCAGGGAGAAACGGTGCACCTCGTTGCGGGTGACGATGTTGCCCAGGCTCTGCTTACCCTTGATAGCGAGTTCGGAGAAGTCGATATCGAAAGTCAGACGGGTAAGGCGTGCCTTCGGCTTGAGTGTGACCTTCACCACTTCGGCCTCGCCGTTGGGGTTGGCGGTGAACCAGGCGATACGGCTGCCGGCGGTGCCGCGTGTGAGATTGTACTCCTTGTCGCGGGTGACTCCGGTGACCTTGAAGCGCTTCATATAATATGTGCCTCCGCGGCCGTCCTGATATATTACATTATATATCATACGTTCGTCGCGGCGGTCGAACAGGCCGATGTGGCGCACATTTTTGCCGATAAAGAGTTTGTCGGCCACGCGCACCACCTTGTATCGTCCGTCGTTGTAGAAGATGATTACCTCATCGAGCACGGAACAGTTGAAGAGAAATTCATCTTTCTTCATGGCCATACCTATGAAGCCTTCGTCGCGGTTGATGTATAGCTTCTCGTTGGCTTCGGCCACGCGCGATGCCTCGATGTTGTCGAAGCTGCGGATGACGGTGCGGCGGGGGAATGCCGCGCCATATTTCTCTTTCAGGGAGAGATACCAGTCTACGGTGTAGTCGGTGATATGGTCGAGATGGCCGCGCAGTTCCTCGATGCGGTCGTTGTACTGAGTAATGATGCGGTCGGCGTCGCGCGAGGAGAATTTCAGGATGCGCTTCATCTTGATTTCCATCAGGCGGAGCACATCATCGTCGGTGACTTCGCGATAAAGTTCCGGCAGATGCGGTTTCAGCCGCTTGTGCACGTGAGCCACAACGGCTTCCATCGTTTCTCCCTGCTCAAATTCCTTATCCTTATAGATACGTTCCTCGATGAATATGCGCTCAAGCGAAGCGAAATGGAGCAGCTCCATCACCTCGCCGAGTTTGATTTCCAGCTCGCGGCGGAGCAGGTCGCGGGTACGTGCCGTGCTGTGGATGAGCAGTTCGCTTACAGTGAGGAAGCGCGGCTTCTTGTCCTCGATAACGCAGCAGCAGGGCGAGATGGGCACTTCGCAGTCGGTGAATGCGTATAGCGCGTCGATGGCCTTGTCGGAGGAGGTGCCGGGCTGCAGATGCACAATGATGCGGGCGGTCTCGGAGGTGTTGTCGTCGATTTTGCGGATTTTGATTTTCCCTTTTTCGTTGGCGCGGATAATCGACTGGATGATTATCGGGGTGGTTTTGCCGTAAGGAATCTCAGTGATGGCCAGGGTGGTGTTGTCGATTTTTTCGATTTTAGCACGCACACGCACACTGCCACCGCGGGCGCCGTCGTTGTAGCGGGCCACGTCGACCATACCGCCGGTGGGGAAGTCGGGCAGTAGGGTAAATTCGCGACCCTGCAGCCAGGCTATGGCGGCGTCGATGATTTCGTTGAAGTTGTGAGTGAGGATTTTCGAGGACAAACCTACAGCGATACCTTCCACTCCCTGGAAAAGGAGCAACGGGAATTTCACCGGCAGGGTGACAGGCTCCTGTTTGCGGCCGTCGTACGACGGCACCCACTCGGTGATTTTGGGATTGTATAGTGTCTCAAGCGCGAAGGGGGAGAGGCGCGCCTCGATGTATCGTCCGGCGGCCGCATCATCGCCGGTGAGAATGTTGCCCCAGTTGCCCTGCGTGTCGATCAGCAGCTCCTTCTGACCCAGTTTCACGAGGGCATCCTTTATGGAGGCATCGCCGTGGGGGTGATACTGCATGGTGTTGCCCACGATGTTGGCCACCTTGTTGTAACGGCCGTCGTCGGTCGTCTTCATAGAGTGGAGGATACGGCGCTGCACAGGCTTCAGACCGTCGTCGATATGCGGCACGGCGCGCTGAAGGATCACATACGATGCGTAGTCGATAAACCAGTTGCGGAACATACCGCCCAGGCGAAGGCGTGATGTTTCGGTGCCGATGGTGGGAGGGAGCACGCCGGCGTCGAGGTCCTCTTCGACTTCTTCGGCAGCCTCTTCGCGTATTGGCTGGTCGCGGGTGATGTCGAGAAGGTCGTCGCTTCCGGCGGGAGTGAATTCGTCGGCGGAATCAGGAGTAGTGGTATTGTCGTTTAAGTCGGTCATCGTGAAAATAAAAAAATGTGTGCGGCGCCCACGGAAAGAGGGCAAAATGCGGTGCGGCGAGTGTTTCGGCCTGACTACAAAAGTAATAATTTTTTTTGAAATGAGCAAAATGACCGCCAAAAACCGGTTTTTACGTAAATTTTCAAGAAAAAAGATTTTGTTATTAGAAAAAAACTCCGTAATTTTGCCCCGCAAATTTGAATAACAACTACAAATAATACAGACACCAACAAATGATTATCGTACAAGTTAAGGAAGGCGACAATATCGAAAAGGCCCTCAAGAAATTCAAACGTAAATATGAAAAGACCGGCATCGTGAAAGAACTTCGCGCCCGTCAGGCTTTTCAGAAGCCCTCTGTTACTAACCGCAAAAAGATGATGAAGGCGGTTTACGTGCAGAAGCTTCGTCTTGTTGAGGAATAATTCGCCTTTTTCTTTGTGAAATATTTGCTTTTCACAAAAGTTTGACGTAACTTCGCTACCGGACCTCCCGCTCTGCGGCTTTTCCCCGGTGCGATATGTTTACAAAATCATTTTTGACATATATACGGTGTGAGCTGAATCTATCAGCCCATACCGTTTTGTCGTATGCCGTGGACTTGCGTCAGCTGCGGCAATTTCTTACCGGCAGGGAGGTGCCCCGCGAAAAATGGGGCACCGATGATGAGGATGAGGGGTTCGACGCGCTTTCCGTTACATCTTCGGATATACGCCTGTGGCTGACTTCGCTCGCCGAAAAGGGGGAGTCGCCCCGCACATTGCGCCGCAAACTCACTGCGGTAAGCACTTTCTATGCCTATCTGCTCCGGCAGGGAGCGGTGCAGGCAAATCCGGCCGACGAAGTGGAGATGGCCAAGGTGCCGAAGCCGCTGCCGGTGAATATCCGCCAGGAGGAAATTTCTGATGTAATAGAACGGGAGCTTGCCGAGGCCGACGATTTCACCTCGGTGCGCAATGCGTTGATTCTGTTGATGCTCTATTCCACCGGTATGCGTCGGGCCGAGCTGATAGGCTTGCGCGACGCTGCCGTGAATACCCAGGCGGGCGAACTAAAAGTGCTCGGAAAGCGTAATAAGGATAGATTGATTCCTTTCGGCCGCGAGCTGGCCGGGGCTATCGACCGCTACCGCGCCCTGCGGGATAAGCTGCTGGGCGGCCCCACGGAGTATCTCTTCGTAAGGCAAGATGGCCGCCAGCTCTATCCGATGGCCGTGGAGCGGATTGTAAAGAGTGCGCTCCAGGGCAAGGTTCACGCCTCGCGGATAAGCCCGCATGTGCTGAGGCATTCTTTCGCAACCGATATGCTCAACGGTGGCGCCGACCTGGTGGCCGTGCAGCAGCTGCTCGGGCATAAATCTCTGGCAACCACGCAGGTGTACACTCATGTCACCTACAAGGACCTCAAACATAATTATCAACTCGCTCATCCGCGTGCCTGCGGAGAGAGCACTAAAAATTGAAAAGGAGGAAAACTATGGACGTACGTATTCAAGCCATTAAGTTCGACGCTTCTGAGAAACTCGTTGTTTTCATCAACAAAAAAGCAGAACGCCTGCAGCGTCATTATCCCGCTATTATAAGTGCAGATTTCAAGCTTACCGTGGTAAAACCGGAAAGCGCCAACAATAAGCAGGTAGTAGTAAAGGTAGCATTCCCCGGCGGGGAGTATGTGGCTGACAAGACTGCCGATACCTTTGAAGAAGCTGTGGATGTGGCTCTCGAAGCCATCGATCGCAAGATGGAAAAATCAAAGGATAAATAATTGATATCCAATGAATAGAGGCTGTATCAAAATAGCTCACGACGTATCATTGTGTAGGGACGCACCCACGGTGCGTCCGCGATGATACGTGGTGAAGCGTAGTGAGGCAGCCCCCCTCGCAAATTCACTTTTTATCCTACGTGAGGCAGATGTAGAGGCGTAATTTTGTTGCGTAAATCTGAATATTAACGCAATAAAATCTTACCTCTATGGAAACATCTACCAATTCTATCCCCTCCGCTGCCGCTGTGCGGTGCCGCAGGAAAATCAATGAAATCATTGTGCACTGCACGGCTACCCGCGCCGGTCGCGATTACTCGGTGCGCGATGTGCGCCGGTGGCATCTGCAGCGCGGTTTCAGCGACATCGGCTACCACTACCTGGTGCGCCTTGACGGCTCTGTGGAGCCGGGGCGCCCGCTCGACCGACCTGGAGCACACTGCCTGGCGCACAACCGCTGTTCGATAGGTGTGTGCTATGTGGGCGGTCTCGACCAAGCCGGCGCTCCCTGCGACACGCGCACCTCGGCTCAGCGCTATGCTCTCATAGGGCTGCTGTCAGCGCTGAAGACGCTTTATCCGCAGGCCACCATTCACGGCCACCGCGATTTTGCGGCCAAGGTGTGTCCCTGCTTCGATGCCACGGCTGAATATGCTTCACTGTAGATTCGGTCTGCCCCTAACCCGATTGTAGCGCCGGAAAAGATTGGCAATAAGTGGCACTCCCGAATGGCTCGCCCGGGGTCTTTTCTGCGAGGCTGTGAGTTTTTTGGCGGGAAGCGGCGAAAAATATTGAAAATTTATGGTAAATTTGCAGGCGGAAAGAGGCAATGCATCTCTTTTCCGCCTGTATTGTATCATCTGAAACACAATTCTTCCGAAAGAATGTCAATGAATCGCCCGAAAGTGTGGCTTTTTGCCAAGGATTATCTTATGATAATTTTTGGTATATCTCTTTATGCACTTGGTTTTTGCGCGTTTATCGCCACCGCCCCCGACAAGGTGGTGATTGGCGGAATGGCCGGTCTGAGTCAGGTGGTGGATATGATCACCTGGGGCTGTTTCGGATTCCACGTGCCTTACTCTGTGACGATTTTCACCGTCAATGTCATTATGCTGGCTTTAGCCTGGAAGATAGTGGGGCGCACGTTTGTCATCCGCACCCTGTTTGGCGTAGTGGTGATATCGTTGCTGATAGGTTTGTTTCAACCTATGTTCCACTCACAACCGGTGGAGGGTCAGACTTTTATGAACGTAATCATCGGCGCGGTGCTCTGTGGCCTGGGCATCGGTATGGTGTTTGTGCACAACGGTTCTACCGGCGGCACGGACATTGTGGCGGCTGTTGCATCGAAAAAGAGCAATGTGTCGATTGGTCGCGCAATGATATATTTCGACTTCTCGATAATCGGGTCGTCGCTCGTGCTGAAATTCCTGCTCGACAGCGAATTTAATTTCGCCGACGGTGTGCCGGCGCTGGTATATGGTCTGATTACGCTCTTTGTGGTGCCGTTCCTGGCCGATATGATGATCAACACCAACCGTCAGGCGGTGCAGTTTACCATCTTCTCGCCCAAATGGGAGGAGATTGCCACGGCTATCAACAATGAGGCACAGCGTGGCTGCACGGTGCTCAACGGTATGGGTTGGTACTCGAAGCAGGAGGTGAAGGTGCTCTTAGTGATGTGCCGCAAAATTGAATCGGTGACTATCTTCCGCATTATCAAGTCAATCGACCAGGATGCGTTCATCACCCAGGCGCAGGTCAATGGCGTGTACGGCAAGGGCTTCGACGAAATCAAGCTGCGCATGCGTCGCCCCGGCGAACCTATCGAGCATCCCAATCTGCCCGACCCCACTTCCAAAATCGTCTGATTCAGGGGAGCTACAATCGCTTATATAAAGCTGTAATCGCTTATATAAATGCTTAAGCACTACATCCTTGTATCCAACCATTCATCATATACTCCATATTATAAACCTGTCAGAATCCCTTGCGAATGAAAAATATCCTCAAACCGGCGCTGGTAATAGCGCTGCTGCTTGGTGCGCTGAATGTCAGCGCCCTGGAGCCGACCTGGCACATCGACTTCTCCTCGGTGTTCGACAACCGCGAGGGTGACGGCGACATCACCGCAGCCAAAACTTATTTCTTCACCAATCTGGCTCCGGAGGTGGGTGTGAAATTCACTGCGACCGACCGGATTGCCGGCGGTGTGGAATGGTTTCAGCCAATCGGCTGCGAATGGGATGGCCACCGGGTAAGCCCCACGCTCTATTACCGCCACGAGGGGAGCTGCTGGCGCTTCTCGATGGGTATGTTTCCGCGCAAGCAGCTGGTGGAGGAGATGCCCGGTTTTCTGTGGAGCGATTCGTTGAGCTATTATCAGAACAATATCCGTGGCGCATTGGTGCAGTATGTGCATCCCAAGGGATATTTCGACCTCTATGTCGACTGGCGCGGAATGCAGACCCGCAAGCAGCGCGAGGCATTCAATATAGTGTTTCACGGGCAGATGTCGCCGCGGCGCAACTGGCTGAATCTCGGCCTGTATGCGCAGATGAACCACTATGCTATGCAGAAGGATGCGCCTGCCGATCAGCATATCGTAGATAATTTCATCGTGAACCCCTACGTCGGTGCCGACTTGGGAAAGAGCGTCGGCACTGATTCGCTGAGTGTGCGCGCCGGATTGCTGATGACGGTGGAGCGCAATCGCGCTGTGCCATCGGGAGGATGGGAAACTCCCGCCGGTTTTTATCTCGAAGCGGTGGGCGAGTGGCGCTGGCTCGGCGTGAAGAATACGCTGTATGTGGGTAAGGCTTTGCTGCCGTCGTATAATTTTCCCGATCCGAATTTTGCCGACCCGTCGCAGCCGCATGCCACTGCTGAAGAGATTGCCGTGAATCCGGA